>CAJWFB010000011.1 GCA_913031645.1 uncultured Cellvibrionales bacterium | reverse complement strand
CCTTGGGCGAAGTAGGCGTGTTTAGAAAAGTGAAAAACCAGTGCACTAAGATAACCAAGGCGATGTCTTCAGTGTTATTTAGTAAGCGGCTTAAAGCTAAACCACCCAAAAATGCGCCAGAACAGTTAATAAACTTCCAGCGCAAGGTAAAAAAATGAATGCTTGCGAAGACTAGATTACTTAGCACGACTGCCGGAATCAGACCAATGGGACCCAGCAGCAAGGTTGGCAGTATTAAACGGAAGGACAATTCCTCAACCACAGAGATGACCCATAAATAACCTAGCCAAGCGCCCTGACTAACGTCAACTTTATGTCCGTTAAAGACTAAAAAAACAACAAAAAATACTAGCATCACAGGCAATATGGCAATATATGCGAATGGCTCAGACATCAAGGGATCCAAGTCCATAATGAGGGTATCAATGGCACCAGGTAGTAACAGACATAGTAAACTTACGGCTCCCATGACCAGACCGTGGCGCATTATGATTTGACGAAAGGTAGCTACATAGACACCATCGATTGACATCTTGCGTTGCAGTCGACCTTCCGGCAGTCCCTTGTTAGTTGCGTCATTAACCATAAAACTCTTGATCCTCTTATAACAATATCAATCCTGAACCACGGTCTCTAATCAACACCATCATTAGCAACATTAAAGTGGTAAGCGATGTCATCTGAAGTGACTTACAAATTGATGTACTTACGTTTTTTACCATTGACCTTTTTAAGGTAATTTCTGGTTTCTTGACGTATGTGCCGATTAGTCAAAAACCAATAGAATTCTTTGGTCGACATCCTATTTATGCGCGCAATCGCCTTAGTTTTATTGCCTTTCTTGTCCAGGCTTCGCCACAGGTTACCGGCCCCGCCGTTGTAACTAGAAATCATTGCATACTCAAGCTTCTTAGGGTCACGTATTCCAACCAAATAGCGATCACCTAAAATACTCAGATAACCTGCCGCAACCTCGATATTATTTTTTGGGCTGTATAAAAAGGCTGATGTGGGCGTGTGTTTGTAGCCTTTTATAATTGAGAAGTAGTCTCGCCCGGCGGTATCAGCTTTAATTTGCATGAGCCCAAGTGCATTCGACCGAGAGCGTGCTAACGGGTTGAACGAGCTCTCGGTTTCCATAATCGCCATCATTATTGAAACTGACACGCCATACTGACGTCCTGCATCCTTCGCGTATTTAACATATTTACCACCGGCAATATCTTTGTGCGTTTTCACCATGGCAATAGTCACGGTAAAACGTTCATCTTTAAATGATCTTCTACGTACCAATACATCTGCAAACTCTGCAGCAGCTCGCAACGCCTCGATTGGCTTGCCGGTATGATCCACTACCTGTCCCCAAAAGAACGGACGATTCGTTTGCTGATTGACCAAACCAAAATCTTGTGCGGTTTTTGCATCAATCACCGAGGGATCAATTTGAGTTAAAAGTACATTAACTATTGATTGCTTGAGAGTCTCAGGGGTAATCGCAGAGACCAGAATGAGACCTTTCTCAAAGTCGACTAACGTTTTTGCGTCCGTGGTTTGGTTAAATGAGAGAACTGAGGGATTGTAGGAACCTTGCTGGTCAGACTCGCTTTGGTACTCTCGCAATAATGCCGCTACATCATCGTCGTATTGATCAAATTCTATGGCAGCAGCCGATGCCGCCATTAATAATAAAATAATCACGAACAACCTGGCTTCAGGAATAGTTTTTTTGACTAATGTACTAGAGCTCATAACTATTTAGCGCTCATAGTCATAATCAGGCTGCTGTTCGATCAGGCCTCTTCGCATACGCCGCATACCGTTGAGCCAGCGTTCATAGTCCTCACCCTTTCGCTGCGCATAGGTGGCAAGCTCAGCGTGAGGGAGAATCATAAATTTATTCTCAGACATCCCGACCAAAATTGCCTCAGCTGCAGTATCTGCGGACATCACTTGATCATTACCACTAACACCTCTGCCATCCTCGGTCATACGAGTTTTAACATACAGTGGACAGACTACTGACACTGCAATGTTGTCATCACCATGGGTAATCGCCAGTGATTCGGCAAATCCAACCGCCGCTGTCTTAGTGGTTGAATAAGCTGCATCCCCAACCTGACAAAGTAACGACGCACCAGATGCAACATTCACTAAGTAACCACCCCCGCGCTTTATCATGCCCGGCACTACGGCCCGCGCAGCAAAGACATGTGACATAACATTAACATTCCAACTAGTTTGCCAAGATTCGTTGGAGGCTGAGGCTGCCATCCAACCGGGCCCATCACCGAATGAAACACCCGCGTTAGACACAAAGATATCTATAGGACCCAACTTATTTTCAGTTGCCAATACTGCGGATTGAATATCAGATTCACAACCGACATCTGCAGACAAGCCAAGTCCGCCAAGGGTTTCCGCTAAGGCAATAGCGGCATCTCCCTCAAGATCGACCACAGCAATCTTGGCCCCTGCTCGCGAAAACTGCTGGCAAAGCGCTCGCCCAATACCATTTGCCCCACCGGTTACTAATACAACTTTGTCTTTAAAATCCACGCTAAACTCCTTTAGAAAATTACTATCCTTTGATCAAAATAGCCTCGAGGGCAGATCTAATCTGACTGGGAATGGGTACCGATTTGTCAGTGGAACGGTCGACAAAGACATGGGTAAATGTACCCATGGCTGATGTATTGAGCGCCCCTTTCTTAAAAATACCAATGCCATACTCCACCGAGCTATTGCCAAGACGATTCACTCGCAGTCCTGCTTCAATGAGCGCTGGATGGCCGATGGGTGATTTGTACTGACAGTTAGACGCGACGACGAAACCAACAATTTCGGCAGTATGGATGTCCAGACCACCCTCCTCGATCAAATATTGATTAGCCACCGAATCGAAGTAGCTGTAGTAGACAACATTATTAACGTGGCCATAAATGTCGTTGTCCATCCAGCGTGTCGTAATATCGATAAAGTAGCTGTAATCAGTTCGTTGGTTATCGCTCATTGTGCACTCCCATTTACTTAGTAGGCTTGACGATAGATAGCTAAGGAATCATCCAGTCCAACCTCTCGTGGATTATTAATCAGCAACCGCTGTTGGAGCATTGATTCCTTGGCAAGCTTTGGTAGATCATCCTCAGGGATATCCATCTCACGCAAGGTTGTTTGTAGTCCCAAATCAACAGCAAGCGATAGAAAATAGTCAGCCAATAGCTCGGTAACCGCCACTGGGTCATCGGGCAATACTTTGCCAGGCATAATAAGCGGGGCAATCTCGGCATAAAGTTCAGCTGCAGCTGGCGCATTAAAGCGCAGTACAAATGGGAGAACTAGTGAATTACTCAACCCATGGGGGATATGATAATTACCGCCCAGCGGGTAGGCCAGTGCATGCACAGCCGCTACTGGCGCATTCGCAAACGCTTGGCCAGCAAGCATCGCCCCTAGTAACATAGCGCTTCGAGCCTCTAGATCATCGCCCTGCTTGACCGCAGTAACAATATTAGCGGCCAAAAGTCGCAAAGCTTCCCGTGCGAGCATATCAGAAAGTGGATTCTTCAAACGTTTTGAGGTGTAAGCTTCGATGGCATGCACCATGGCGTCAATTCCCGTAGCCGCTGTGACATGCGCTGGAAGACCTATCGTCAAACTAGCATCAAGAATAATTTTATCGGCCAGTAGTGTTCGACTAACCACACCCGCTTTAGTGGTTTCTCCGGTGGTAATAATCGAGACCATAGTTGCCTCTGATCCTGTCCCAGCAGTCGTCGGTACCTGAATGAGCGGTAAACGACCACCGGTAACTTGATCAACGCCGTATATCTCAGACAATGATTGCTCGCCGTTAATTAGCACTGCCAATAATTTGGCAACATCCATGGAGCTGCCACCACCAAAACCAATGACTGCATCGCACTCAAACACCTGTGCCTTGGCAACTGCATCCATGACAACTGATTCAGGAGGGTCAGCGACCACATCGGCGTACACACTGTACTCAATATTGTGTGCGTTCAGGCTCAGAATCGCCTTATCCAAAAGACCAAATTGGATTATTCCCGCATCTGTCACTATCAATACCCGACTAATACCCATGGTGGCTACCATATCTCCGATCTGCTCCGAAGCACCTGCTCCAACCACCACATCAGCTACTGTACTAAAAACAAAGCTATTCATTTTAAACGCCTATATATTCTCTAATTAACATTATTTTTACTAGATAAACCATTGATAAATATTGTTAAATAATCATTAATTATCTCCTCTCCACCAGCCATCTCAACCCAGTCAACCAAGTCTGGACTGGCCTCTATTGCCCCCGAGAGAATGTGTTGAGCGATCTCAGCATCGATGTCCCTTAGGGTACCGTCATCGAACCCCTGACGAATATATGCCCCCAACTGATCACTATTTCGCTTACTGGATTTCAACACCAATTTTCGATGCGGCTCATCAAGAGAAGGTAATGAACGATAGCGAATCAAAGGGCCTTGATCGCTCAGCTGTATGTTAACCAGATAATGAAGCGCATGGCCCACTTTTTTAAGCCCAGAAACACCTGGCTTATTAGCCTCCTCAAGAAACCTGCGTTCAATGCTAAGGGTTCTTTTGAAACACTGGTAAAGAAGCTCTTCCTTGTTTTTAATATGGTAGTAAAAGGCCCCTTTGGTCACATCCAAAGACCCCGCAATTTCATCTAAGGAGGTACCTTTGTAGCCCTTTTGGTTGAAGTAAATTGAGCCTACTCGATAAAATGCCTCTCTCTTGCCTTTGTTCTGTTCCTCTCGATCAAAGCTGTCGATGGCTTCACTGGCAATATTGGGCAATGTAGTCAGCTTGAACTCAAGAGACTGAGAAGAGAGGCCGTTAATCGCAATATCCAAAACACTAGTGACCACCGCTCTAATATTGGCCACATGCTTGCGATTCAACCAAACCGGGAACCATTGAATAATTGAAAAAATCGCCAGTGTGACAACAGCGGGGTCAACCTCATCAATCGCGCCCTCGTCAATCCCTTGTACAACCATTACCCGACAGAGTTCAAAGATCTCGGACCAGCGACGGAAGATATCCTCCCGATGCGATTCATCAAGCGAAGAAACCTCAGTCAACATGGCAAAGTGAGGCGCCTCATTTTGTAAGCTGGCTGCATACTGCTCCAAGTGAACGGCGATCATAGATACAATTTTATCTAAACCAGAACCTGGTGCCTGAATGGCTTGTTGTGCATGATCCAGCCACATTTCACAGCTAGACACATAACATTGATAAACCAAGTCTTGCTTGTTATTAACATAGTAATAAAGGCATGTTTTAGTCAGGTTTAAACTACCCGCAACATCGGCAAGCGTGGTTGCTCGAGACCCCTGCCAATTAAAGAGTTGTGCAGCTTCTGATAAGATTAATTGAAATTTTAATTGATGTTGTCGGCCTCGTGTAAAAGGCGACGGGAGTACATCAGTTAATAAATCCATTTGCACACCTAGCAATAGAACGTCTTTTTCAGGATAACTCGAATGTCCAGTAATAAAAAACTCAAAGCTTATACTTTAAAGAAGAATAACATACTCAAACGTCTAATTTGTAGAGAAAATAACGGAGTCTCACAGTGAGACGAAACAGGAAGGACTGCTTTTAGCCGCCAGTCATATTCATGAAACGGACAATATCGGTTCGATTGGGATCAAAATGATGCCGCTCGGGCTTACTGTGCAACGCTTCTACAATTTTAGCTTTGAGAAGTACAGAATCACCCGGGTGACTGCGCATTACGTGTCGCAGATCCATGCTGTTCTCGTTGCCAAGACAGAGTAAGAAACGCCCTTCTGCCGTCATTCTAACGCGATTGCAGCTTGAGCAGAAATTATTAGACATGGGGGAAATAAAGCCGATTTTACTCTTACTCCCAACCACCTGCAGGTACCGCGAAGGCCCTCCAGTAGTTTCAACACTGTCAACAAGGGAAAAGTTACGCTCTAGCTGTTCTCGGACCTGGTCACTAGTAACTAGTGTTTCTGACCTTTCATGAGAGGATATAGCACCCAGGGGCATTTCTTCAATGAAGGAAATGTCCATTTCATTATCCACCGCATAATGCGCTAAATCGAGCACTTCATCATCGTTAAAGCCCGCTAAAATAACTGTGTTAAGCTTTATCTTATTAAAACCTGACTCTTTCGCCACTCTGATGCTCTTGTGCCATTGGTCTAGGTCACCAAGGCGAGTGAGTTCTTTGAAACGGTCCGCCTTGAGACTATCGACACTAATATTGATACGTCCAAGACCCGCATCTTTAAGTGGCTGTGCCATTTTTGATAAGAGCATGCCGTTGGTCGTCATAGTGACTTCCTCTAGACCTGGCAGAGATGCAATAGCAGACACTAATTTTATAATATCGCGGCGAATCAATGGTTCACCGCCAGTAAGACGAATCTTCTTAACCCCTAAATCGACAAAAGCAGTGGCAACATCACGCAGTTCTTCGAGTGACAATATCTGTGCTCGTGGCAGGAAGGTCATATCTTCGGCCATACAATAGGTGCAGCGGAGATTGCAGCGATCCGTAACCGACAGGCGCAAGTAATCAATCGTCCGACCGAAAGGGTCAATCAACGAAGATTCGTTCGCTAAAAAATGGTTATGACTATCCACATGCCACTCTTTTTTTTATCATCTAATTATATTTTTAATAGATTACCACATCAATACGATCATTAATGTGAATATCTACGCCTCTTTTTTGCCTTACCAAGACATTCCCCCAACATACCGAAGACAGTACCCCACTACTCTGATTGGGATAAATTTCAACGCTTGGGCCTTCTGGGGTATTAGTCATAAGACCGCGTAGATAAACCTCTCTAGACTCTCCGGCCCTATTAAACAATGCTTTTGCCTGCATCGTTAAAGGCATAGCGTCGACACACCCCTGAGTGGCCAACAAAAACGGCTTGGCCAATACCAAAAAAGTCACAAATACTGACGCAGGATTCCCGGGTAAACCGATAAACGGGGTTTCACTTATATGACCAAAGGCTAGCGGCTTTCCAGGCTTAATGGCTACTCGCCAAAAATCTACGCTACCAAGTTCAGTAACTACCTGTCTAACATGATCTTCCTCGCCCACTGATACACCGCCTGCACTGATTATTATATCGGCCTTTTGCGTACCATTGAGCAGCGCCTTACGCGTTGCATCTGGCGTATCTGCGACAGTGCCCAAATCAATCGGCTGCATGCCTAGCGATTCAACCAGCCCAATCAACATCGCGCGATTAGAGTTATAAATTTGACCGGGTTCCAGACTATTACCGGGTTCGACGAGTTCGTCTCCGGTTGAAAAAATAGCCACTTTTAATGGCTTGTAGACCTCTACATGGCGAATGCCCTGAGATGAGAGCAACCCTAGCTCAGACGCTCGAAGAGTAGTCCCGGTACCAAGCATTTTTGTTCCAATAGCAATATCTTGACCTCGTCGCCGAATATGTTGGCCACAGACCGATGTTGGATCCAAGCTAACATTACCATCGTTTTCAGCACACTGCTCTTGCAGCGCGACAGCGTCTGCACCAGCGGGAATCTCAGCACCCGTAAAAATGCGAGCGGCCGTATGTTTTTTGAGAGTTCCAGGGGCAACCCCAGCAGGAATTCTCTGGCTTACTGGCAATTGGAACCGTTTGCCTGACGCATCGGTAACACAAAAAGCGTATCCATCCATTGCACTGTTGTCCGCTGGAGGCACATCGATGCTAGCGACAATATCTTTAGCCAAAACAAGCCCAAGTCCCTGTTTTACTGGGACTGACACGGCATCAGAAACCACTTTTGAGTCATCTCTAAGACGCCTAATTGCCTCTTCAACGGTTAACATTATTTACTCTGCTTACCCACGTGCTGCACAAAATTACAGGGCTCGAAGGTACTATTCAGTTGCTGACGCAAAATACCATTCCAGCCTGTTTTACAGGCCCCTGTGGAGCCCGGAAGACAAAATATGGCCGTATTATTGGCCAAGCCCGCCAAACATCTAGATTGTATGGTTGAGGTGCCAATTTCATCATAGGATAATTGCCTGAATAGCTGTCCAAAGCCCTCTATATGCTTGTCAAATATAGGTGCCAGCGCCTCAGGCGTACTGTCCCGACCGGTAAAACCGGTACCCCCTGTTGTGATAACCACTTCAACCTCCGAGTCTGCAATCCAGTTAGAGACTATGGCTCGCATCTGATAAACATCGTCAATCACAATTTTACGATCCAATAAATGGTGGCCATCCGCTTCGATCGCCTGTTGCAGCCAAGAACCAGAGGTGTCCGTTTCAAAGGAGCGAGTATCCGATATAGTCAGTACTGCCACATTTACAAATCGCCGCTGCGAGGTCTTTATGCTCATTATTTTCTCCTAGCTGTCTGTTGGCCCGCAGATCGGGCAACTGGCATCAATGGCACATTGCATCGTCAACCACTGGCCACGTTTACCATCATAGCGCTGCAGTTCACCGTGCTGTTCAAAAAAGCCTAGTAACATTCTCATAACAGTGATCGATTGCAGGCTACCCATAACACCAAGAACGGGACCAACTACGCCAAAATTAGAGCAATTCATCATAGGCTCTGTGGATTTATAATCAATAATACAGCTAAAACACGACTGTCTATACCGCCGAAAATCAAAAGCCACTAGCTGACCTTCCCAACCTACTGCCGCAGCACTGATCAGCGGAATCCCGTGTTCGTAGCATGTCTTATTGATTAACTGGCGAGCAGCCAAGTTATCTGTGCAGTCTACAACCGCGGTATAGGCTTCGGTGAGGGTAGGCCCATTAAGAATATCAACATCTACTTCTCGGGCTAAAACATTGATAGTAATCCCTGAATTCAGCGCGTGCAGTCGATCTCTAGCACAGCCGACCTTGAGCTCACCACAATCTTCGGTACGGTAAAGAATCTGTCTCTGCAGGTTGGTCTTATCCACTCGATCAGGATCACAAAGATCAATCTGTCCTACCCCCGCTGCCGCTAGATAGAGGGCAACGGGACAGCCTAAACCACCCAAACCAACGATTAACACCTTAGCTTGAGTTAACTTTTCCTGGCCAGCTTCACCAATATCATCCATAAGCAAATGGCGGCTATAACGCATGAAATCATCATCATTTAAAGACACAATATTTTCTCGGCGACGTTAAGATCTTCTGGTGTATTAATATTAAAAAATGGATTAATCGGACTTTCGGGCCAATCTAAGTAAACAGTATTTAGTTTACTAAGTAGTGGTTTAAAACCCCCATTATGATCGCTTAATAGCGCGCTCTTAACCGCTGTTATTGTCCGTTTGTGCCAAAGTGAAAACGTCGCTTGGGCTACACTTTCATAGCGCACACAGGCTACGTCAGCATTACAGTTGGTGATGAGTGGATAGAGCTCACTCACCAAATTTTTAGGGACAAAAGGCCCATCACAAGGCGCTAATAGGAGATACTCAGCTGTGTTCAGGTACGGATCTATTAAGGCACTGTACAGGCCGGCCAAGGGACCAGAGAATTTAGTAACTCGGTCCTGAACAATCGGATAACCGAGGTCGCTTAAACTTTTTGGATCTCCACTGATAGCTATGCGATCTACCTGCGACTCTAGTCTTTTAATAACACGCTCAAGCAAAGTCTGAGCGCCTAACGGAATCAATGCCTTGTTGGCCCCTCCCATTCGACTGGACCTACCACCGGCAAGAATCATCACGTTCACATTAGTCACGGTGACTACCGTCCCACCTAGCGGCTGCGGCAGTGTCAGAACCCTTGGCTTCAAGCCACTGCTCCGTCCCATCCACATCGGCTTTCTTCCAAAATGTTGCTCTGATTTTTAAATAGTCCATCAAAAACTGTGCGGCTTGAAAGGCATCATCACGGTGAGTGCTAACCACACCAACAAAAACAATTTGGTCATTCGGCAGTAAGCGGCCCACTCGGTGTATTACTGTTACGCCAAGAGTAGACCAACGCTTTTGAGATTCTTGAATAATCTCCTCAAGCAGCCTCTCGGTCATTTCAGGGTAGTGCTGCAGTGTTAGAGACTTAAGGGAGTCCCTCTGGCTTTGCTTGCCAGAACCTACTTCAAAATCACGCACCAAACCTGAAAAGGTGACTACCGCACCTGCAGAATGCGTTATCTGACGCAGTCGCTGGTATTCATTGGCGACCGTAAAGTCTTCAGTTTGAACGCTGACATAGATACTCATAAGACCCTCAGCCGCCTGTCACTGGTGGCAAGAAAGCTAATTCATCATTATCCGCAAGCGGGTGATCCCACTTAACGATTCTCTTATTGACCGAAACCAACACTTGCGGCTCAGAAAGTACCTGCCCTAAATCACCATGAGCTTTGGCTAACCAGTCGCGAACATCCAAGGGTGTCGCTAAATCATCTTGATATAAGATAGATTTATCCACCTCCAAAGCACAATCACCTAATCGTCCAAAAAAAAGTAAGTTAATCATTGATGCGTTTCTCTGATCTCATCGGCCTGCCAATGTCCTGATTTACCGCCAGACTTCTCTAATAACCGGGTGTGTCGAATAACCATCCCTTTATCAATACCTTTACACATATCATAAACGGTTAATGCTGCAACTGATGCAGCGGTTAATGCCTCCATCTCGACTCCCGTCTTGCCAGTGGTTTTACATAACGCTTTGATGACCAGAACAGTGCCGTTTAATTGAATATCTATTGCGATTTTACTCAGCGGTAATGGATGGCATAGTGGTATTAGGTCGCTACACTTTTTGGCAGCCTGGATGCCTGCAATACGGGCAGTGGCAAATAAGTCTCCTTTCGGCAAGTTATCGTCCTTTATTGCCATGGTAATGGCATCAGTAAGCTCTATTTGTGCCTCTGCGGTAGCGCGTCGACTACTATCAATCTTTGAAGATATGTCGACCATATGAGCCTCGCCGAGATCATTGAGGTGTGTTAGTTTTGACATTGCCATTACTCTTAAATAAAAAAATTAGTCTTGCGACTTTCCTTGACTAACATTATGGCAAAAAATCGTTGGTTGGCATACGTATTAAGTGTTCAACAGCCTTTTAACCTAGCACTCATAGGGGCACGATGATAAGATTTTGGCCAATTACAGTCAGTTAGTTTTATCGAATAAGGCAATTTAAACATGCACCTCAAAACCACTGTATTTTTTACACTCCTGTGCGCCTGCCTCTTCGCTATGGGGAGCTCGCTGACTATTATGGAAAAGCAACCAAACTTTATCATTATCTACACGGATGATATGGGCTACTCAGATGCTGGCCCATTCGGTGATCCGCTAATTGATACACCAGCACTGGATTCTCTCGCTAAAAACGGTCAGACATGGACTAACTTTTATTCTGCCGCATCGGTTTGCACCCCTAGTAGAGGAGCACTTTTAACGGGCAAATTACCCGTCAGAACAGGGCTCTACGGTGACAATATCGGGGTATTCTTTCCCGGTAGCAAAAAAGGCATTCCACACAACGAAAAAACGATCGCCGAAATATTTCAAGATCACAATTATGCGACGGGAATATTTGGTAAATGGCATCTGGGTGATTCTGAGAACTACTACCCTACCAGGCATGGGTTTGACGAATGGTTAGGTATCCCTTATTCAAATGATATGGATTGGGACGTTGACGGAATAACTTTGAACAACATCTTTTCTCCACCGCAAGATATCCCAGCTAAATGGAGTAAAGTAGCTCCACAAATACGCCGGCAAATATACGAACCTAACATTAATGATTGGCAAGTTCCTCTGATCGCTAGCCAAAGACAGTCAGATGGTACCTTTCACGATATAGAGCTAGAGAGGCCAGCAAATCAAACCTTGATTACTCAAAGATATACAAATGAGTCAGTCCGCTTTATGAATGAATCTATCGAAGCAAATAAGCCTTTTTTCCTCTTCCTCTCTCACAGCATGCCTCATGTACCACTTTTTACCTCTTCGAGGTTTACAGATAAGAGTAAAAAGGGAATATATGGCGATGTGATCGAAGAAATCGATTGGAGCGTTAGTCAAATTATTAGTGCTCTAGAGCAACTTTCTATTAAAGATAATACTTATATTGTTTTCACCAGTGATAATGGACCTTGGCTTACTTATGGATCCCATGCTGGCTCAGCAAAGCCTCTTAAAGATGGCAAAGGAACAACCTTTGAGGGTGGCATGCGAGTGATGACATTTTTTAGTGGCCCTGGAATTATGCCTGGACTCAACAATGATCTCGGCATGCAGACTGATCTGTTATCAACATTTATCACACTGGCCAGATTTATAGAGTCTTACCCGTCACCAGATAGCTTTGACTTAAGTGACTCTCTAAAACAACGAAAGCCAAGCCCACGGAATTTCGTGCCTTTTTACAAAGGGTCTGAACTTCGTGCATTTCGATTAAGGGATCACAAAATCCAATATGTCACTCAAGGCGCTTATGGACAGCCACCAGAGCGACAAGTGCACGAATCTCCGTTACTTATTGATCTAATTAATGACGTAGGTGAAAGTACTAATCTTGCTGATAAAAACACTGAACTCGTTACTCAAATAGACACTATTGCCCGAGAATTTAAGGCGTCTGTTGATGTAAAGCCGTCTATTTTGGATAGTCAACGCCGTGACTAAAAGGATAGATTTAAAAATGTGTGGGACCCGCTATCTGTTGGTTAATCAATAAATCGACGGTGCTGGAAGGGTTCTACTAAGGAATTATTTCGCTCTCCGCATCGCTGCTAACTGAATCACAGCCTTTTGAGAAATAGGCGTTAAGCCCACATTATTATCTTCTTGCTCACTAATTAGATCTTTCATCGCTGGCGACCAAAACTTTTCTAAATGCTCAGAGACCTGAGAGACAACCAAATCCTCACTCCCATTTGAACGCATGTTAAGTGAAATTTGATTAATCATCTTCACTAATCGATCTACTTTATTTGCACTCATCGTCACTTGCTCTCTATTCGCTGTCTATTTGCATAAATTACATGTCTGTCTGGCCTTGAAAAACCAACTAAACTGAGACCACACTCGTTAGCCAAATCAATTGCCAAGGATGTTGGCGCTGAAACCGCTGCCAACAAACTAATATTAGCGCTGGCGGTCTTAGATACCATTTCATAGCTAGCTCTACTTGTGACCAGAACAAATCCATCGGTAGTGAAAATGCCACGAGCTTTAGCACCAATCAATTTATCCAGGGCGTTGTGGCGGCCCACGTCCTCTCTAACGACTAAAATATTGCCTTCCTTATCACACCAAGCCGCCGCGTGTACTGCACCCGTTTGCTTCTGTAATTCCTGCCAATTAGATAGTCCTAGGATGGCCGTCTGCAAGGCTATATGACTGAACTGCAAATCACTAACAACAGATTTTGGCTCGGGTATTGCTTGATCCAATGACTCAGCGCCGCAGAGACCACAGCCAGTCCTGCCTACTAAGTTTCTTCGTCTTTCTTTTAAACCAGAGAACGCCTCGGCTAACAGGGTGACGTGCAATTCGATGCCTTTACCTGTAACTACTTCTTCAACATCCAGAATGTGTTTGGGACTGGTAATAATACCTTCACTCAAACTAAACCCGGTAACGAAATCCTCAAGATCACTGGGCGTTGACATCATGACCACGTGAGAAATACCATTATAAACCAGCGCTACTGGTGTTTCGGTAGCCACTTGATCCTCGACGTCAATTAGCTTGCCATCCTGCCAGACATGCCGCAAAACATGACTCACAGGATCAACATACCTAGACATCAGTGGCGGGCTTTCGCTAACAGTTGCTGCTGCTGCGTATTAAAAGTTTGCTGCCTTGCTTGCCAGCGAGAAGGCGCCGTTACCTTACTGACTTGTACTGCAGTCACTTTAAATTCTGGGCAATTAGTCGCCCAATCGCTATTGTCCGTAGTGATGACATTTGCTCCAGACACCGGGTGATGGAAAGTGGTGTAGATAACGCCGGGCTTCACTCGGCTGGTGACATCTGCGTGAAGGACAGTCTCTCCCACACGGCTCTGAATGCCGACCCAATCACCGTGATTAATGCCCCGCTCCTCCGCATCATGAGGGTGAATTTCCAATGTATCCTCTTCATGCCATTCGCTATTCTTAGTCCGCCTGGTTTGAGCACCCACATTGTATTGAGAGAGAATCCGACCAGTCGTTAATAACAGTGGAAATTTTCGATTGGCTCTCTCCTCACTGGCAATATATTCCGTAATAGCAAAGAAGCCCTTGCCGCGAACAAATTCATCGACGTGCATCACGGGTGTTCCCGCCGGTGTATAATCATTACAGGGCCACTGAATACTACCAAGATCATCCAGCTTTTTATAGGAAACGCCTGTAAAGGTTGGTGTTAGGCGAGCAATTTCATCCATAATTTCCGATGGATGATCATATTCGAAGTTACAACCAAGCGCGTTGGCCAAGGCCATCGTTCCTTCCCAGTCTGCTTTTCCACTTAGTGGCGGCATCGTCTTACGAACACGAGAAATACGCCGTTCAGCATTAGTAAAGGTGCCGTCTTTCTCTAAAAATGACGCACCAGGGAGAAATACATGAGCAAATTTGGCAGTTTCATTGAGGAAGATATCTTGTACAACTAAGCATTCCATAGCGGTGAGAGCCGCCTCTACATGCTGGGTATTAGGATCAGACTGAGCAATATCCTCACCCTGGCAGTAAAGACCCTTGAAATCACCGTCGATCGCGGCATCAAACATATTGGGAATACGCAGGCCAGGCTCTGGGTCAAGTGTTACGCCCCATTCACCCTCAAAAAGATTTCTAGTAACTTTGCTTGAAATATGTCGATAGCCAGGCAACTCATGTGGGAATGACCCCATATCACAGGCACCTTGGACATTGTTTTGACCACGCAGTGGATTAACCCCCACACCCTCTCGTCCAATATTACCCGTGAGCATGGCTAAGTTAGCAATCGCCATTACCGACGTGGATCCCTGACTATGCTCAGTGACTCCCAGACCATAAAAGATGGCGCCGTTGCCACCCTGAGCATAAAGACGGGCTGCAGCTCGCAAATCATCAGCGGGAACACCACTATATTGTTCAGTACTTTCTGGAGAGTGACGCTCCTCGCTAATGAACTGGGTCCAAGCATCAAAATCGTCAGTTTCACATCGCTCGGCGATGTACTCCTCGGCTTGCATACCCTCAGTAATAATCACATGCGCGAGTGCATTCAGCACTGTTACATTAGTACCAGGGCGCACCGGCAGGTGGAAGTCCGCCCTTATATGTGGCGCGTTGACCAATTCTATTTGGCGAGGATCGATAACAATCAGCTTTGCCCCCTCACGCAACCGACGCTTCAAGCGCGATCCAAATACAGGGTGCGCTTCCGTAGGGTTGGCTCCCATGACAATAATGACATCAGCTTTAGCAACAGACGCAAAGGTCTGAGTCCCGGCGGACTCACCGAGGGTCGTTTTTAGACCAAAACCAGTAGGAGAATGGCAGACACGGGCACAGGTATCGATATTGTTATTTCCAAAGCCAGTACGCACCATTTTCTGCACAAGATAAACTTCTTCATTGGTACAGCGAGACGACGAAATAGCACCAATACTAGTACGACCATGACGAGCTTGAATATCTTTAAATCGCTTAGCCGTATAGTTAACCGCTTCATCCCAAGACACTTCTTTCCAGGGATCTTCAATGCTCTCTCGAATCATTGGTTTAGTAATACGGTCTTTGTGAGTAGCATAACCAAAGGCGAATCGGCCTTTAACACAGGCGTGACCCTCGTTGGCTTTACCATCTTTATAGGGCGTCATACGCACGACTTCATTCCCTTTCATCTCAGCCTTAAATGAGCAGCCAACCCCGCAATAGGCACAGGTTGTAACCACGGAATGCTCAGGTTTACCTGCACCAATAATACTTTTCTCAGTGAGCGTTGCCGTCGGGCAAGCATCGACACAGGCACCACAAGACACGCAGTCAGATTCCATGAAGTTGTCGGCCGGCCCCACACTGACCTTGGACTCGAAGCCTCTGCCATCGATGGTGAGGGCAAACGTCCCCTGGGTTTCTTCGCAGGCGCGAACACAGCGCGAACAAACGATACATTTGGAGGCGTCAAAGGTAAAATAAGGATTAGACTCGTCCTTTTCAGCAATCAGATGATTGTCACCCTCGAAACCATAACGCACTGCTCTTAAGCCTACTTCACCGGCGGTATCTTGCAATTCACAATCGCCATTAGTAGGACAAGTCAGGCAATCCAAGGGGTGATCTGAAATGTATAACTCCATCACATCGCGCCGCAGCTTACCGATTTCATCTGATTGGGTATTAACCTGCATCCCTGCTTCAACTGTAGTTGTACAAGACGCTGGGAATCCTCGCCGACCCTCAATTTCAACCAAACAAATCCGGCAAGAACCAAAGGACTTTAGAGAATCTGTCGCACAAAGCCTCGGAATCTTAATGCCACTCTCGGACGCCGCTCGCATAACGGATGACCCCTCAGGTACCGTAACCTGGACGCCATCAATAGACAAAGTAACCATGGTTTCGCTGTCACTCTGCGGAGTGCCAAAATCTGGTTGAGGTTCGTAAAATTCCAACATATTAGTGATCCCCACGGCTGCTAATGCCGAAGTCTTCTTCAAAGTAAGTCAATGCGCTTCGGACCGGAAACGGTGTCATTCCGCCCATTGCACACAAAGATCCAAGCTCCATAGTGTCACAAAGATCATGCAGTAATATCAAATTATTATCGCGGTCTTCATTTGCCACAATGCGATCGATCACCTCAACGCCTCGGACAGAGCCAATCCGACATGGCGTGCACTTTCCGCAGGATTCAATGACACAAAATTCCATCGCAAAACGGGCTTGGGCTGCCATATCAACCGTATCGTCAAACACCACTATACCGCCATGGCCTATCATTGCTTTGATAGCAGAAAAGGCTTCATAATCAAGCGGTGTATCCCACTGCGATTTTGGTAAAAATGCCCCTAACGGACCTCCCATCTGGATCGCTCGAATCGGTCTACCACTCAAGGTTCCACAACCAAAATCCTCAACGACTTCACGTAAGGTGACTCCAAACGCAAGTTCGATGAGTCCACCTCGCTTAACATTTCCTGCTAATTGAACTGCTAAGGTCCCTCTGGAGCGACCCATACCAAAGTTTTTATAGATATCAGAGCCTTGCTCAAGAATACTTGCCACCGCCCCCAAGGTTAGAACGTTATTGACCACCGTAGGCTTACCAAAAAGGCCTTCGATCGCCGGCAATGGGGGCTTTGCCCTAACCATACCGCGCTTACCTTCAAGACTTTCCAGCAGCGACGTCTCTTCACCACAGATGTATGCACCAGCACCTAGTCGTACTTCCAAAAAGAAATCTTTACCTGAATTGCAGACATTAGCACCTAGAAAGCCTGCGTCAGTGGCTCGCTCAATCGCTATATTTAAAATTTTATGGGCAACTGGGTATTCAGAACGCAAATAAATATAACCTTGATTTGCACCAACAGCTAAACCTGCAATAGTCATACCCTCAATCAACTGATAGGGATCTGACTCCATTAACAATCGGTCTGCAAAAGTGCCTGAGTCACCTTCATCGGCATTGCAGACGATGTATTTTTGTTCGCCGGCTGTGTCCAACACGGTTTGCCATTTAATACCCGCTGGAAAGGCAGCTCCGCCACGACCACGAAGACCCGAATTTTTGAGCTCATCGACGATGTCTTGGCCAGTCATGGAAAGAGCCTTGGTTAAACCCACAAAGCCCTGTAGCCGTTGATAGCTTGTGATGCAGGCAGGATCAGCAATACCTGAGCGTTTAAAGGTCAATCGTTGTTGTTTGGCGAGATACTCAATCTGCTTAACCTCGCCAAGATAAAGCGCATGGTCTATTAGCACTTTACCATCAAGGCTAGCCTGCAAAGCATCCAAAACAGAATCAACATCGGATGTGTTGACTGGTCCAAAGGCTATGCGCCCACTCTTTGTCTGCACCTCCACCAAAGGCTCAAGCCAAAACATACCGCGTGAACCGTTGCGAATAATGTCGGCATGAAGTCCTCGACTCTCTGCGCCCTTGGCGACTAAAGATGATACTTTATCGGCACCAAGTGCCAATGCTGTTGTATCTTGCGGGATAAATATCTGCATCCTCATGAGCTGACCCCAGAAGTCTCAGAATTAGGAGTAGTTAACTCTGTTATTAATTGATCAAAACGAGTCTGGTCAACACGAGCATGAATATCATCATCAATACGAACCGATGGCGAGCAAGCGCAATTACCCAAACAATAAACTGGCTCTAGGGTAATAAGGCCGTCGGCCGTTGTCTCACCATAGTCAATGCCTAGACTTTGCTTTGCATGCGATTCAATGTGACGAGACCCCATAGATTGACAGGCTTCAGCACGGCAAATCTGGACGGTATGATGCCCCACTGGATGGGTGTTGAAATCATGATAGAAACTAATCACGCCATGGACCTCAGCACGGGATAAGTTGAACCCCTTGCCGATGGGGCCTACAACGGAATCTGGCACACAGCCAAGCTCATGCTTAACCGCATGAAGGAGCGGCAAAAGTCCCCCTGGCAGAGTTTTAAACTGCTCAATCAGTTGGTCAACATTGCTGGCTTTTTCCAACGTACACGCTCCTACCTGACATGAGATTTAAATAACTCTCAATTATTTTCACCACTCTAATCGGTGGCGTTTGAAATCTACCATATTCCTGGCATACAGCTTACTAGAGGCGCGCATTCTATCATTATTATCTGCGTGATTTATCTGACCTAAGCGACTCTTATTTACCTAATAAGGACCGCTACTTTAACGCAAATATTGAGCATGAAATTTAATGTGCTCCCCTATTAATGTAGCAATAAAAAAGTAACTGTGATCATAGCCCGGCTGAAAACGAATCTGCATTGGGAAATTAACCCGCTCAGCAGTATCTATTAGCAACTGTGTATTGAGTTGTTCGGCTAAGAAATTATCAGCATCTCCCTGATCAATTAACGTAGGCATCGACTGCTTTAGCGATATATCCGCTCCTTTCACTAGCGCTACCGCATCATGCTTCGCCCACTGATCAGCATTATCTTGCGCATTGCCACCAAGATATGCAGATAAGGCTTTCTGACCCCAGGGACAGTTCATCGGTGAACAAATTGGCGAGAACGCCGAAACAGAGCTATAACGGGCTGAATTTTCTAGAGCAATGGTTAAAGCACCATGTCCTCCCATAGAATGTCCCGAAATCGATATTTTGTCGCCATTTACTGGAAATTTAGAATTGATCAATGCTGGCAATTCATCCAATACATAATCATACATCTGATAGTGGTCAGACCATGGCTGTTCGGTTGCATTGACATAAAACCCAGCACCCAAACCAAAATCATAGGCACCATCCGCATCGTCAGGCACTTCATCACCACGGGGACTAGTGTCCGGGCAAACAATCGCGATGCCATGCTCTGCCGCATATCGCTGCGCACCCGCCTTGGTGACGAAGTTTTCATCGGTGCAGGTTAACCCAGATAACCAATACAGCACCGGCACGGACCCTTGCTGTGCTTGCGGCGGTAAATAAATCGAAAAGGTCATATCACACTGCAGTATCGCTGAGCGATGCTTAAACCTTAACTGCTGACCACCGAAACTCAAATTGAAACCAATTTTCTCTACAGCATCATCAGTCATCGATTAAAACTCCACTACCGAACGAATACTCTTGCCCGCATGCATTAAATCAAATGCTTTGTTGATATCTTCCAGTGGCATCTTATGCGTAATAAGATCATCAATATTAATTTTTCCATCCATATACCAGTCAACAATTTTTGGAACATCCGTTCGTCCACGAGCGCCACCAAAGGCGGTTCCGCGCCAAGAGCGGCCCGTCACTAATTGGAAGGGTCGTGTCGCAATCTCTTTTCCAGCCCCGGCTACGCCAACAATACAGCTCTCACCCCAGCCCTTGTGGCAGCACTCCAAGGCCTGACGCATCACATCAACATTGCCAATGCATTCAAAACTATAATCAACGCCACCACCGGTCATATCAACAATGTGATCAACTAGATTCTCTACCTCACTGGGATTGATGAAATCGGTCATTCCGAACTGGGTAGCCAAAGGAATCCGCGATGGATTCAAATCGATACCAATAATTCGAGTAGCACCAACCATTTTGGCACCCTGAATCACATTGAGACCAATGCCTCCCAAACCAAATACCGCCACGGTTGAGCCGGCCTCGACCTTCATGGTGAAAGCAACTGCTCCGATCCCCGTGGTGACCCCACAGCCGATATAGCAGACTTTATCGAAAGGCGCATCGCTTCTAATTTTTGCCAGTGAAATTTCTGGAAGAACCGAATAATTAGAAAACGTAGAGCAGCCCATATAATGCAGTATTGGCTTGCCCTCGAAAGAGAAGCGGCTACTACCATCAGGCATAACCCCTTGCCCCTGAGTCGCTCTGACGGCTTGACATAGATTGGTTTTGGGGTTGAGGCAATACTCACATTCCCGGCATTCGGCGGTATACAGAGGAATAACATGATCACCAGGCTTTAATGTTTTGACGCCCGCGCCAACCTCAACAACCACGCCCGCGCCTTCATGACCTAAAATCGCAGGGAATGCGCCCTCGGGATCGTCACCTGAGAGCGTAAATGCGTCTGTATGACATACACCTGTCGCTTTCATTTCTACCAAGACTTCACCTGCTCTTGGCCCCTCAAGATCGACCTCGACAATTTCTAAAGGTTTCCCTGCTGCAAAAGCAACTGCTGCGCGTGTCTTCATACTACCCTCCAGTTATTTACACTACTGATTATATTTACATATTTAATTGTGTGGCACGAAGACCCAGCTTCCACCACCTTACCTGTGGTTCACTCTACCGACCAACACCCCTATAAGCAAGGAATCTGAAGGTGTTAGACAAATACAGACGATACTAATTTGCAGTATTTAAAAGAGTGGACAAATACTATTTATTGAATGATCGATAGACAGACAAAAACGCTAAACATTAAACGCTAAGAATGTACCGGATACTCTAATGAACGTGATTATTAAACAGTGAACACTCTTAGTTGTCGTAGGAATCTTAGTCTGTTAACGTCAAGCGTGTTTATCATGACTAATAAGGAAAAAACCCTATGACCACTCTTATCATTTATGCACTTGCCCTGGCGCTTGTTCAGTTTTGGATTTTACCCGCCAGTCTAAACCTAAAGAACCTAACCTACCTTCTGTCCAACAGGGACGGTAATGTTGAAACGTCACCCACGTATGATAGGATCGCCAGAGCAGCGGTAAACTACCAAGAGAGCCTTCCTGCCTTTCTGGCCCTCTCCTTACTGTCTTTGCACATGGGCGTTGATTTAACAACTACCGCAACCGCATGGTTATGGCTAAGAGTCGCCTATGTGGCTAGTTATGGCGCCGGAATCATCTACCTGCGCACAGTAATATGGCTCGGCTCACTTGGCTGTCTTGTTTCTATGGCTATGCAACTACTTTAAACAGTGCAGCTCTCAACATCCAAGGCTATAGTGGACAGCCTTGGATCGTTTCTCACTAATTAAATTTATTTGCGAAGCAGTGGTTTCCAGTAGAGAACCCCGAATGCCAATACGCTGATGACGTCTTTAGCTGTTCCATGATTTATCGCTTTCAGCTTTGCATAGACCACGGCTAACTCAAGCACATGCAAAACCAGCATTACTAACCCTACCCAATGTATACCCAACCCTAAATTCCCACCTATCGGGCGCAGCAGGTTAACTGCGAACGCCATCCAAATAACGATCATAGTATAGGTGGCAATTTGTTTAATATTTAGCATTTTAAATCTCATCCAGTCTAAGTCTCGGAGAGTATCGCAAGCATTAAGAACGTCTGCAAGCGCACAGCAATCACCGTAAAATCCGGCTGTGGTTATATGACGACGATATTAATCCTTCGGTTTGACAGCTGACACCCTCTTGATTTAGTCTTCTTGGTCACTTCAAATACATCACGCAACGTCCTACCAACACGGAGTTCCCATGAGCAATAATGTAACCTATAACTACGAAGATGGTGTTGCCACTATCAGCATGGATGATGGGAAAGCAAACGCGCTCTCTCATGACATGTGGGATCAACTGGGCGTCGCTTTCGATAAGGCTGAGGAAGCCAAGGCAATTGTCGTTTTAAAAGGTCGTGATGGGCTTTTCTCCGGCGGATTTGATCTTAAAGAAATCGCTAAAGGCCCCGAGCAGGCTGTCTTTTTGACATCTCGTGGTTCCAAAATGGCTCGGCGAATAATGTCTTTTCCAACGCCTGTTATTGGTGTTTCCACCGGCCATTGCATAGCAATGGGTGCGTTTCTTATGCTTGCCTGTGACTACAGAATAGGTGCAGCTGGTGGGTTTAAAACGGGCCTCAATGAGACGATGATCGGGATGACAATGCATCATTTTGGTATAGAGCTGGCGCGCTACCGTATACCGCTAAACTACTTCCATCGCTGCGTTATTAATGCAGAGATCTGGTCCCCCACGGATGCGGTTAAGGCCGGTTTTTATGACCAAGCGGTTCCCGTTGAAGAATTGGAAAAAGCCACATCAATAATTGTAAAAGGCTTTGCTCAGCTCAATATGACAGCATTTAATGGCACCAAAAACAAATCTCGTGCTGCAATCTTGCGACTACTCGATGAGTGCATTGAATCTGATATGGTTATGCCTGACGTTCTGCCAATCTAAACCGTTAAGAAGGCCACTATTAAAGGGTTACCCAGTAAGCGTATCGTCGTTATTGGGTATTGCCCTCAGCCAATTCCTTAGATGAATTTACTGTTCTGATCAACACTGAGTAGATTAGTGGCGTCAACAGCAACCATGGCATTTGGCTGCACAGCATTAACGATCGACCATTGAAATCTGCTAGTACAGGATTAAACCAAGACCCCAACGGTGACAGCGGCGCCCACGATAACAACTTTCCTTCTGCCAATTGGTCATGATAGAGAAACAGTTCCACAACAATATTTTGACTTAAAAACAAAACCAAAAGTGCCAAAAAAACATGCCAATTCCACTGATTATAGAGTGAGTCGGGGCGCCCCTTTATCAGCCAAATGAGGAGCAGACTGCCGCAACAGATTGTTCCAGCGTCAGCCAGAGAATTAAGCAGCCAATTGACGTGCATCGGGAGCATCTGATTCAACACATCTGCCCTTCTCACACTAATATCATCTCCTCCAACTAAACCGTAGGTAAACCAAATTTCCCAGCCAATAGCACAGAGGAAAAACATCTTAAAATAAAAGCGCAAAACCCAAGCCGGAATTATCCTTCGCCAACTCAATAGTGGTATCACAACCAAGGGGAGCAAGGCAGAACTATAAACGATCACCACAAGACGAAGTTGTTCAAACGTTAAAAAATCTAACATAAGACCCTTAAGCTCAAGTAAAAAAGACGAGACGATATTAGCTTAGATCTACCTTTTAATACAGCTAACAAAGATCTTTCAACAGGGGCTCATTTGGGATTAGAGAGTGATGCAAGAGGACACCTTTAAACTATAAGCTTTAAGAAAAAAGGGGCGTTGCAAGCCCCTTTATTTATACAAACTGCCAAGATGCTATTTTTTGGGCCCCCAAATTGGGAACATTATCATGACAAAAATAGACACTGTCAGTACCAATGCTATAGGATCGCTGGGAATCATCGAAAATTCTGGCACTGTAGATGTTGCCCCAATATTTTCTACAAAAGATTGCGCAATTGCTGAAATTTCCGTTCCTGACTTTTGCAATTCAAACAGCCGATATCCAGTCGAGGTCATATTCCAACTCCAAAACGCATACGTCATATTAAAGAAAAATAACGTACTAAGACCAAAACCTGTCGCAGCGATTTTTGCGATAACATTATCATTATGCTTTTCACCAGTTATGTTGGATACACGAAATGCGACCCAAATACTGAAGGCCAAGGCAACTTGATACATCCCAGTTCCCTGTACATTTTGTGATTGCAGCATAAGAATATCTAATTCACTCATCTCTTTTCTCCTATTATTTATGATCATTTGAATATCCAAAATAGCTTAAAGCCATGACTATGCCAAATCGAATAATTCAATTGAACAAAGAGATATGCCGTCAACATTAACGTCAAGATACGAAATACACTGAGATGGTCTAGATTTGAGACATGGCACTCTTTCAAGAGAGGGGGGATAAATAATTTGGAGTGATTTTTTGATTACAACTATAACTCTAGCGAATTGTTCTACACGAGAAGCGAAAAAACCCCAGCATCAGCAAGGGGTTTAACGATTTGATATGGCGGAGAAAGAGGGATTCGAACCCTCGATACGCTATTAACGTATACACCCTTAGCAGGGGCGCGCCTTCAGCCACTCGGCCACTTCTCCGTAGTCGTATTGGTAGGATCAAAATACATTGTTTCAGAAACAACGATGCCGCCCTAGACCAGCGGCGGCATGATATCACATTGACAGAAAAATCAAACGTCGGTGTCACCATTTTCGGTAGTTTCAGCCGAATTTGATGAATCTTTTTCATTTTGGATACGCTGATAGATTTCTTCACGATGAACTGCAATATCTTTGGGGGCATTGACGCCCAATCTCACTTGATTACCACGTACACCTAAAACGGTGACGGTAACGTCATCACCGATAACTAAAGTTTCACCTACTCTTCTTGTGAGAATTAACATGCCTGACTCCATCATATCTTGTCCAGATTATTGGACACGTTCCCAATTGTAACTGGTTACACCATATCATTGTGAATAATTATCGCTCAACATTGATGGCTGAACTTAACCATTTCTGCTATCAATTAATAAATTAGCTACCTACAACATCTGAGCTCTCTAGTTCAAACGCGGAATGAAGAGTGCGAACAGCCAATTCCAAATACCGCTCTTCAATAACCACAGTAATTTTAATTTCTGATGTGGTGATTAATTGGATATTAATTCCATCAACTGCCAGCGCTTCAAACATTTTGGCCGCCACGCCCGCATGGGACCTCATACCTACACCAACAATAGAAACCTTACCAATGTGCTTGTCAGTATCAACTTCCAATGCGCCTAAATCAGCGGCTATATCTCTGAGTAATCGTTCTGCCTGACTAAGATCACTTTCGTTGACAGTGAATGTAATTGTTGCGGAATTATCCTTGGCCACATTCTGGACTATAACATCGATTTCGATGTTTGCTTCACTTATCGCACCAAGGACCTTATATGCCACACCAGGCTGATCAGGGATTCCTCTGATTGTTAATTTAGCTTCGTTTCTATTAAACGCAATCCCTGATACCAGTGGTTTTTCCATTTGATTATCATCCTCAAGGGTAATTAGGGTCCCATTACCATCCTTAAAACTGGATAGCACTCGAAGTGGAACATTGTACTTTCCCGCAAACTCAACTGACCGAATTTGAAGAATTTTAGAGCCCTGACTAGCCATCTCCAGCATCTCTTCAAATGTAATTTTCTCTAGTCGACGAGCATCGTGCACGACGCGTGGATCAGTTGTATATACGCCGTCAACGTCGGTATAGATCTGACATTCGTCAGCGCCCAGAGCTGCGGCCATCGCCACCGCGGTAGTGTCCGAACCACCACGCCCTAAAGTGGTAATATTCCCCTCTTCGTCCATCCCCTGAAATCCCGCTACCACAACAACTCTGCCCGCCGCTAAGTCAGACTCAACTCGATGGGCATCGATGTCTTTAATTCTCGCTTTTCCATGTGCATCGTCTGTCAGGATGCGCACCTGCCCACCCGTATAGGATCTCGCGTCGACTCCCTCCTTTTGCAGAGCCATGCACAACAGAGCGATGGTCACTTGTTCCCCAGTGCTCACCAATACGTCCATTTCTCGCAGGCTGGCTTGCTCATCAATCTGATTGGCCAATCCGATTAGACGATTAGTCTCACCACTCATCGCTGACACGGCCACGACAAGCTGATCACCCTTTTGATGACTAGCAGCGATTTTTTGCGCCACAGCCTCAATACGTTCTACCGTGCCGACTGACGTGCCACCATATTTTTGGACGATCAAGCTCATTCTCAGAGTCCGTACAATTAAAAAGTTGTGGATTAAACAGTAACCCAACCTGAATGTTAAGTGTTTTTGGGTTTCGCTTACCTTTTTTCAACCCAGTCATAAACAGATTCTAAAGCGGACGCAAGATTTGTTATATCACCAGCAGCACCCTGCGCCATATCCGCACGACCACCACCTTTTCCACCGACCTGAGCAGTAACAAACTTCAGTAAATCGCCCGCCTTTAATCTGTCTGTTAGATCCGACGTCACACCTGCAATCAGAGCGGCTTTCTTGCCCTCTATGGCAGCCAATAAAAATACGCCCGACTGAATTTTTGATCGCACCTGGTCTGCAATCCCTCGTAAACTTTTCGAGTCCGCACCATCAACCACAGTGGCAAGAACAGAAATGTTATTCACAGTGCGTAAACTGGACATAAGGTCGCTACCGGCAACATTGGCGAGCTTATTTTTCAACTTCTCTAAATCTTTTTGCAACCGCTTGTTTTCGTCAATAATGCTCTGTACTTTTTCCCCCAATCCATTGCGAGCGCCACGCACCATTGTTGCAATATCCGTTATCGAGTCCTGCTCTTTGTCGCAGAACGCCAATGCCCCCATTCCAGTAACACTTTCAATGCGCCTTATGCCTGCTGCAACACTCGTTTCGCCCGACACACGAAGTAATCCAATATCCCCTGTCCGTGACACATGAGTACCACCACATAATTCAACTGAAAACTCGCCGCCAATGCTGACAACCCTGACTTGCTCGCCATATTTTTCACCAAATAGGGCCATGGCTCCTTTAGCTTTGGCTTCTTCCATACTCATAACATCAGTCATTACTTGAGTATTTTTAAGCACCTCTGCGTTAACAATATATTCTATACGCCTTATCTGCTCGGTAGTGACAGCCTCGCCATGTGAAAAATCAAAACGGAGACGCTCATGATCGACAAGCGACCCTTTTTGATGAACATGCTCACCCAGCACTTGCCGAAGTGCCTCATGAAGTAAATGCGTTGCAGAGTGATTCAGAGTTACTGCATGTCTCTGAGTTTTATCAACAGCGCCCTCTACGTGTTCACCAACCGAGAACTGTCCTGACACAACCTGGCCAGTATGGACGTGGTGATTACCCACTTTACGACAGTCGCTTACCTCAATAACGGCAGACCCTTTGGTTATAATGCCTCTGTCACCAACCTGACCACCTGACTCTGCATAAAATGCGGTCTGTGCCAAGATTAGCGCAACATCAGCTCCTTCAGACACATTATCAACCGCCTGACCTGCACTATATAAACCAATAATCTCAGCGCTTAACTCAGTAACCTCATAACCCCGGAACTCTGTAGCGCCGTCAAGACGAATGGTATTTGTGTAATCAAGACTAAACTGGCTCGCTGCACGTGCTCTAGTTCGTTGCGCTTCCATACAGGTCTCATAGCCGTCCATATCAAGGCTAAAACCTCTTTCACGAGCGATATCATTGGTTAAGTCAGTCGGAAAACCATAGGTATCATACAATTGGAACACCAATTCCCCAGGCAGTTCTGAATCGACAAGGTCGCCAAGCGCACTCTCAAGCACGCCCATCCCTTTGTCCAGAGTCCGTGCAAACTGTTCCTCTTCCTTTTTAATTACCCTGCTAAGGATGTCACTCTGTTGAAGCAATTCAGGGTAGGCTTCACCCATCACTTCACCTAGAGGATCTACTAATTTGAAAAAGAAACTGCCCTTGGCACCCAGACTGTGACCATGACGCAGAGCTCGCCGAATAATTCTGCGCAGCACATAACCTCTACCCTCATTGGAAGGCTCGATGCCATCTACCACCAAAAACGCACATGAACGTATATGGTCTGCGATTACCTTGAGTGAGTTCTCCGTCAAGTCTTTACAACCCGTTACCCCTGCTGCTGCCTTGATTAGATGCTGAAACAAGTCGATGTCATAGTTGTTGTGAACACCCTGCATAACGGCAGCAATACGCTCTAATCCCATCCCCGTATCAATTGACGGCTTTGGCAGTGGGGTCATAGTTCCGGCTGCATCGCGCTCAAACTGCATGAAAACCAAATTCCAGATCTCGATATACCGATCTAGATCATCATCTGGACTGCCTGGCGGGCCTCCAGGAATATGATCGCCATGATCCCAAAATATCTCAGTGCAGGGGCCGCAGGGGCCTGTGTCACCCATCTGCCAGAAATTGTCTTCATCCAAACGGGACAGACGGTTTGGATCAATGCCAATCTCATTAATCCATATATCCGCAGCTTCATCATCACTGATATGCACTGTCACCCAAAGACGATCTTTTGGTAGTTCCAATACATTGGTCAAGAACTCCCAAGCATAGCCGATAGCTTCCCGCTTGAAGTAATCCCCAAAACTAAAATTGCCTAACATCTCGAAAAAGGTATGGTGCCGAGCTGTGTAACCGACATTTTCAAGGTCATTATGCTTACCACCAGCTCGCACACAGCGCTGTGAAGAAACGGCACGGTTATAATCCCGTTGATCTGCGCCAAGTAATACATCTTTAAACTGGACCATGCCAGCATTTGTAAACAGTAGTGTCGGATCATTACTAGGCACAAGGCTGCTGCTGGGCAGCGCACGATGTTGCTTGTCAGCAAAATACTTAAGGAAGGCGTCTCTTATATCGGCGCTTTTCATCATTATTTGGTCATCACTTTTTAATCAAAATTAGTCTTTAATAAAACGTTTAGCACTATTCACTAGCCGCCAATATCAGCTTCTAAAAATTCTTTACTGCCTTTTGCGCCGGCTAAAATATGTAGATGCAGATGAAAAACAGTCTGGCCAGCATCCGCGCCATTGTTAACGACTAACCGAAAAGCATCATCAACACCAAATTGACGAGCAACCTCACCGGCCACTAGCAATAGATGCCCCAGTATCGATTGATCTGCCTGACCCGCATCAACCAGTCGCGCTATCTCCTGCTTGGGAATAACTAACATATGCACTAGTGCTTGAGGGGCAATATCGTTAATGACAATACACAGTTCATCCTCGTAAAGTATCTCAGCTGGGATATCACGACTAATGATCCGTGTGAATAGCGACGGGGCATTCTCAGACATTTATAACGCCTTAAAGGTTTGTTGAAATTAGGGCCGTTTTTTAAGCTTTTCGTCAATCTGCATGCGACGGGCTTCAGATTCAAGCATCACAGGAATTTCATCACGAATAGGGTACGCAAGGCCGCTGGCCCTGCACAATAATTCCTGATTTTTGCTGTCGTATTCTAGCGGCGCTTTGCTTACAGGGCATACTAGGATACTTAAGAGTTCTTTATCCACGTAGATTATCCATTTTTCCGGATGCACATTGTACGTAAAATAGATGGAAACCGCCATCCTAAGGGCGGTTTAGACCAGCCCTAATTAAAATTAGACTTGCACCTTTATGGCGTCGGCAAAGCTTGCATAACCAACTGCGGATCGATACGCACGCTCAACCAATTCATTCTCCAATCAAGATGCGGCCCAGTGGATCTCCCTGTGGCACCCACCTTTCCTATAGGCGCTCCCTGCTCAACTTTCTGACCAACTGAGACCAAAATTTCGCTAAGATGTAAAAAAGACGACGTAAGGCCAAAACCATGATCCATGACAATGGTCCCGCCCGAGTAAAAGAGATCGGCGTCCGCCAACTTAATTTCACCCGCTGCAGGTGCAAAAACTAACGTACCTGTCGATGCCGCATAATCGACACCATAATGCGGACTTTTAGGGATGCCATTATAAACCCTTTGACTGCCATACACGCCTGAGATCGGGCCGTCTAGAGGCTTCTTGAAGCCCTCAAGAAACTCTACGTTGTCTGACATACCTCGGCGAGACTCTTTTACCCGCGCGGAGTCTCGCCGAATTCTTGTCATATCAGACTGACTGGGGGTCACTGTTCTCTGGGGCACACCGGTGACAGACTGAACCTTGTATTGTCTGCTTTTGACACCGAACTGGTACTCCGCATTGATACCACGATCATTAATCAAAGATAATGTAATTGTATTTGGAGCGTCTCTTCCCAAACCAAAAATAAAAGTTCCATTGGGTGTGGTTTTCAAGAAATTACCTGCATACCTAACTTTATAGCCAGATGGGATCTGACCCAAAGCCAACCCCCCCTGCTGTAATTGAGTGAAGATTTGCAGTCCCTCGCCGGCGAATGATACTTTCGTAAATAAAACGCACCCAAGTAAAAGCCAACTATAACCTGCATAACTTTTATGGTTTAACTTATCCATTTACCGGCCTCTCGGTTGCTAACAAAGTCATCTTAGCTATCCGTATCGTCTTCAGCGTCTGCAGTAATGGGCTCGACGTAGGGTTCGAGAGACTTAATCGCGCAGGACATACCTCTATCAATGACCTCAAAGCGATCAAATTTAGCGCATAGCTGACCGCCCCTCACTCGGCTAATATACCCTTCCCTAGCAATGCCATGACACTCTCTACGCATGGTCAACAGAATCTTCTTTTTACCCATCATTTTTATGATGGCTGACTGATCATCTATAAAATGTATATTTCGAATTCTTGACCTGGAGATACATCCATTGCGAATACCCCAATCCGCGAAATCTACTCCTTCAATTTTCTCAAGCTTTTCTATCACGCTTGAGGTGTTTTTAGCTTCAGCAGTAGGCAAATCTATGGATTCATTGGTTGTTTGTGCGAACCCAGACATATGTAATCCAAAAAAGCCCCCTACTATAATTATCCAACATTTTTTTCTCATAAAAATTCCTTAAACTCATCCCAGCTGTGAACGCCATAAGCTGACTGATCAGATTATGACGGCACTCCCCATAAAGCCCTTAAAGTATACTAACCCATAAATCTAGTACAGTTAAGTCAAGCAGCGGTAAACCTGTAACACGCCAACTTAAACCATATGACAATAAGCATAGCGTTAATTCATTGACGTGGTTATCATATCTCTGGCCAATCAGCTCAAATCACTCACTGCACGAATCTAATAACATGACCTCCATTAAGTTCTCCCCACCAAATTATCTGAAAAATGCTCATATACAGAGCATTATGAACAGTGTTGGGCCACGGAAATCTCGTGCTAAAAAAATAACCAAAACTCTCGAGTCTGAAAAACTTATCATCACCACCGGTACGGGTGTTCGACTAACGGCAGAATTTGACAAAGCTAGCACGCAAACGAAGATCAAAAAGGCCCCCACATTAGTGATTCTCATACATGGATGGGAGGGATCCAGTCAGTCGGCCTATCAAGTTACGACCGCGCATCATCTGCTCAAGCAAGGCTTTGACGTGCTGCGACTTAATATGCGAGATCATGGAGACAGTCACCACTTGAATCCTGAAGCCTTTAACTCAACATTGATTGCAGAAGTGGGCGATGCAATTAAAGTATTCAGCACAGATCGATCTTACCCGAGTATATTTCTAGCGGGATTTTCTCTTGGTGGTAACTTTACGCTTAGAATAGCCGCCGATAGAGGCAAAGAGCTGAATATAAATGCAGCAGTCGCAATTTGCCCCCCGATAGACCCTAATAACGCCATGATCGCAATGAATGAGGGGTTTTTTATCTATGAAAAGTATTTTTTCCGCCGCTGGACACGGTCAATCTCCAAAAAACTAGCCTGTTTCCCAGAATTAAACTTCGCTGAGGATCTTGCAACCGTCAAGACGTTAGACGATATAAATCGTACCTTCATCCCCAAATTTACGCCCTATCCTGACGCAAAGAGTTATTTTTCAGCCTACGCACTCACCGGTAATAGATTAAATAATTTAGCCGTTACCGCGTATCTAATAGCCTCAGAAGACGATCCTATCTTGCCAGTTGCCGACGTGGCAAAGATTAACCGTTGCGAAAACTTAATTATAGAAAAACACAGGCATGGTGGGCACTGTGGTTTTATTTTAAACATAGCTGGTAACAGTTGGATCCCTCAACGACTAACTGAAATTTTCAACCAAAATTGAGTATAGTGACACTAATGATTAGTGCTTTTTGTTGGGCCAACAATCACCTTGAGATGTACCGAAACTTCTATATAACCCTTGCTTGCACTGACTAAGGCATAGCTCCGGATCTGGGATAAGTCAGGGGGGTAAAAGTTTAAACCTAAACAGCCTCAAATCGGCCGGTTCGCCAACCCAAAATAAGACATCCGTTAATTTATCTATTTAAAGATAAATCTGATGCAATCTGAATCAAAACCCCGCGACTGAAAAAACCTCATTCGCTTTGCGGTTTCCTTTACCTCGGATGGAACAGTATGCCCATACTTTTTCACTGAAAGGTCCTGAATCAACTGGAACCAATCCGGGTCAGCCTCGTCTAGCGCACTGCTTATTTGGAAGTCTGAGACACCCCGTTCGCGGAGGTCATGTTTTATTCGTATGGGGCCAAACTGCTTGTTAATTCTGCTTCGAACATACATTTCGGCAAAGCGACTATTGCTGACTAGGTTGTCCTGAGCCAGTTGGTCTACTACTTTAATAATGAGTTCAGGCTCTTCGAAGCGGTCAGATAGTTTTTTTAACAGCTCTTTGACAGAATGTTCTCTCCGAGCCAACAAATCCATAGCCTTCAGACGTATCGTTTTTGCTTTAACAGCCATTATTAGCAACCCTCATACAGACACGAAGATATCGCATACCGCACCAATGACACTATCTAAACAAGGATGACTGAAGTATTTCTCTTCTGCCAACATAGGACACCAGGGCAGAAGATTCTGCAATGGACGCCTAAGTAACCGACACCGACTTATGATTCGGCGCGTCTTTCATAATTCTAATCACTCACTCATTGGTGATTCTTGCAACTCGTCGTCCCTTTTTGGCTCAGGTTCAACAAGATATAAATCACGAATGGACTTTTCTAAGCCCTCAGCAACATCACGGTTTTCATCCAAAAATAGTGCGGCGTTCTTTTTCCCTTGACCTATTTTGTTTCCTTGATAGGCATACCAAGCACCAGCCTTATCGACGAATCCGGCTTTGACGCCAAGGTCAATGAGTTCACCATAAAAGTTAAACCCCGTACCATAAAGAATTTGAGTCTCTGCCTGCTTAAAAGGTGGCGCCACTTTATTCTTGACCACTTTGATACGAGTTTCGTTACCAATAATCTCATCTCCCTCTTTGACAGCACCTATTCTGCGGATATCTAAACGAACCGAAGAATAGAATTTAAGCGAGTTACCGCCACTCGTGGTCTCGGGGCTCCCAAACATTACACCGATTTTCATTCGAATTTGGTTGATGAAGATCACCAGGCAATTTGCGTTCTTTATATTGCCTGTCAATTTTCTAAGAGCTTGAGACATTAAGCGAGCCTGCAGGCCCACATGATGATCACCCATCTCACCTTCGATTTCTGCTTTTGGTACGAGCGCCGCTACCGAGTCAACAACAACAACATCCACGGCACCAGAGCGAACAAGCATATCGGTAACTTCTAATGCCTGCTCTCCTGTATCTGGCTGCGAGACAATTAGATCGTCAGTCTTCACACCAAGATTCCCAGCATAGGCTGGATCCAGTGCATGCTCAGCATCAATAAAAGCACAGGTCTTCCCTAGCTTTTGAGCTTGGGCAATAACACTGAGCGTCAAGGTGGTTTTACCTGATGATTCAGGTCCATAAATCTCCACAACACGTCCGAAAGGCAGGCCGCCTATACCCAGAGCAATATCTAAAGGCAATGAGCCTGTGGAAACTGATGGGATTTTCTCAATGGGCTTATCACCCAGTTTCATAGCGGTACCCTTACCGAACTGTCGTTCGATTTGGCCCAAGGCTGCTTCTAGCGCTTTTGCTTTGTTTGCTTCCATTGTGTAAACCTCGATATCAATGACTGATAAATAGTAAAATTTTTTATTGGTTATTTACTGTATGGGTGTACAGTAGTACATTCGGTGACCTGATGCAATAGTTGTTGTAAAGAAATCTTAATAGACTGCTCCCGTACAGCATTTCGATCTCCGAATAGCAGATGCTTGACGCTCGTTATGCCTTGGGGACCTAAACAGGCGAACCATACCGTTCCAACCGGCTTATTTGAGCTGCCACCAGTCGGGCCTGCAACACCGCTGATGGCTATGGCATAGTCTGCATTAGCCTCACGTGCAGCCCCTTTAGCCATCTCGATCACAACACTTTCACAGACTGCGCCTTGCGCTGCCAGTAGTTCTTGTGAAACACCCAACGTGTTGTGCTTGGCATGGTTGGCATAAGTAATATAGCCGCAGTGAAACCATTGAGAACTACCCGCGGTAGCCGTGATTGCATGACTGACACCGCCCCCGGTACAGGATTCGGCAGTCGTGACGCTTGCCTTCCGCTCTAGGAGAGCTGCGCCAAGTTGAGTGGATAATTCATTGATCTCTGTATTCATAAAGTGAGTTAGTCTTCATTTTTGATTCGGAAGACAATAGTTTATCGGTTTCAATAAGAAGTGTTAAGACCTACTACAAATAGTTTCCCGTCATTGCTGTTAGATGCTCTGAATACACATCTTGGGTAGGCGCAATCAATACGAGAATCACTTATAAAATAATGAACTCATACCGAGTATAGAAAAATAGCAACCAGGATTACTTGTATAAGGGTTACCGAAATCCCAGCCTAAACTCGGAAATCAAGACGCGGTAACTGAAACGACGAGAATCTGTCCAACTGGTAAAAACTGCCGTCTCTAGCGATAACAAACGTCGGCGTATCGACCATTAGTTGATATTGAACTATTCCCACAGGAAGCTTCTTTTCATAAGTAGGGTAACGGCGACCCCTATTTTTTTGATCAACACCTTGCGGCATAAGAAACCCTTAATCAGAAGTGACTACTTACAAAGCAGTAGATACCTGAAAGTTAGACTTTATTTGCATTGCTGGCCAATACAAAAACGCATTATTTGAATCGGTCAGCTGTCACTAGAAATGAGGACACGCGTTGCTGAGTATGCCCAATAAATGATTACAAACTGCAGTAGTAGCCTAACATAGAGAATTGCGATAGGAATTTCTGGGAAAAGTTCCGGGTTTATCGCCATATGTATATTTGCTGGAAAAACGGTAATTAATAAAACTACACGTCCCCAACCTGCCATTGATCTAAGCTTTGGCACTAATATCGCAACCCCGCCGAGAACCTCAAAAAACCACTGAGATAAACCGCTTCCGAGTGTAATGGCAGGTTAGGCGGCATTATATTCAGATAAAAATCTGGACGAAGGAAATGATCAATACCAACATTAATAAAAAAAGTGATAGCGCAATTAGCGACAACAATCGCATCCAACTGACCGGCAGCATCAAGGCTTTGGCTAGACGATTGAGAAGCATGAAGATTCCTTCTTAAAAGGTTATCTATCAAGACTTATCTAGTCGTTAACACCGATACTTCCATACTCAGCAATCAAGCGATTTTGTATATTCCGTTGTTCCTGAGCAAGATCAAAACTGCTACAAAAGCCGTTATTCCAAGCTTGGACGGCCTCTAAGTCGGGATCACCTACATTGACCAAAGATTCCCAGACGATTAAGCATTTTTCTAAATCTGTGGGCACTGGATGCTCACTGAGCGAATCTAAAAGCGACTCCATTGAATGTGCTTCTGTGTCGGACCGAAGTAAGTCATCTTTATCAAGATGAACGTAGGTGGGCGCTGAGCTAGTAAATTTATCCCAACTAACGGTCGGCCCCAAATCTGGTATAGCCGATAACGCAAAATTGCTCCATGCACCCATGATAGTCGCTTCCATTTCATCCCTCGCTGAGCCCTCAGGATAAATATAAGACGTTATAGGACCGTACTTGTAATCACCGGTAACAAAAGCGATGTCGGTGCCATGGGCTGCGCCAAGTATATTGGGAAAGTCAGCAAACAAAGAACTCTTCTGATGATCCCAGTCAAAGCGATAGGCATAAAGACGGCCATAGCCGGCGCTTTCCATGGCTTGAAATGGAATATCAACTCCCCGTAATTTCCATGCATGAGAGCGCGTTCGAACCCAGAGAGCGAATAGTTCCGGCTCTTTAATAGTGACTATTGGCGGAATCAATTTAGTAAAGCGATACTCAGACTCCATAAAGTAGCGATGCAAACCGTGCCAAAGCGAGACTTCATCCTTGGTCACGCCAGCCATGACCGGAACATTTTTCGCGTATTTTTCCTCACCGAGCGCGGCTAATAAGCCAATTTTAGGAATTGCTATGCCATCCCTAGTCGTGAGTGGCATACTGTCGATACCGTCTTCTTTGTAATAAAGCCCCACAAACTCTTGGGCATCTATATTTTTTAAATGGCGTCTGATATCCGCTCTAGAGTCACTTGCATCTAACATTCTTTGGACAATTTGCCAGGAGCCTCGTTCAATTAAAGAATTGCTAGAATCTTTATTAATTGCGTCCGCAACAGAATGACTGCTGGTGTAGCCAGATTGAGAGATCGCCTTGTGAAAAAGTCCATCTGAAAGCGGTGATGCCAGTAACGCATATACGTTATGACCCCCGGCAGATTCTCCAAAGATTGTGACATTATCTGGGTCACCACCAAAACTGTTAATGTTCCCTTTAATCCACTTTAAGGCTTCTATCATGTCCAGAGTACCGAAATTAGATGTTTTATCTAAACCAGACTGTTGGCCCTGAATGGCTGGATGAGTAAACCAGCCCAAGGCTCCAAGCCGATAATTGGTACTAACTACCACCACATTTTTGGAGACTGCTAGCTTGCTATAGTCATAATAATCTTTGAGTCCCGTAGTGTTACCTCCACCATGTATCCAAAGCATCACAGGATAATTCTTGCCCTTGAAATCAGCGGGTGCTTTGATATCCAAATAAAGGCAGTCCTCCGAACCGACAATACCCTCCCCTTCCACTCCACCATAACTACTCGCTTTTTGAACACAGGCTGTGTTTCCTTTAGGAGAAATAATTTGCTCAGGGGCAATTAAAGTACGGGGAGCTCTCCAACGAAGGTCTCCTATCGGCGGTTGAGCAAAAGGAATATCTGACCAGGCCACAACATCTGCTACACGACTGTGTGTCTGACCCTGAACTACTCCAGAAGACGTTCTAATAGCCTCACCTTCGGCTCGGATGGGCATATTGTCAAACGGAGTACATGCGCTTAGTGCAAAACAGAAGAGTAAAAGTGAACGATACATTGGCATCTCTTTTTTTTATTAGTTTTAAGAATATAAGAAATAAGTCTAAACGCCTTTTAACGTAGGATCTTGTTGTCTCCTATAATAAGGCAAATGCTGGGAGGACGACACTGCCCCATCAATATTGCACCCCAAACAAACAGTGTAAGATGATGGCACGGCCCTGATCGCTCTTCAACTTAGTACGAAATTAGTCCTTAAAAAGATCACTATACCTCGGGTAATTATGAGGTTCTGAGGCGTTCGCACAACGCAATAATAAAGCGGTGTTAATTACAATGTGGTCGGTTTTTCTCATTCGATTTCAATCTGGTATTTCCACGCAATTGAATGTCGTAATTAAGACAATCTCATCATAAAAAAGGAATAAAATCGCGGCTGAAAAAGGCCAATTATTAAACTTATTTTCGACGGCATTATCGGCGCTAAAAGGTAACAACATGACTCAAGTTTCGTCCACAGCTTCAATCTCAATTGGCGCGCGCATACGCAAG
>CAJWFB010000010.1 GCA_913031645.1 uncultured Cellvibrionales bacterium | reverse complement strand
CCTTAAGTAGGCGCACCATAGACCAATGACCATGCACCGCAGAATGCCAATCAAAACAACCATAAAAAGCCGGATGCAATGACTTGGGCGATGCTAAATCATCGTCACTATGTAGCGTCTGACTCAGCTTATTCGGATATTCAGTTTCAGCACAGCCCAGCGGCAACTGCATTAAATTGGCTGCCTGACGGGCAGAAATTGAGGTTGAGTTACCTATCTCTTGAGAAGCTATGGATTGGCCAGACATCACAACAATAGCCACTAGGAATACCGTCACATAGCAGCGGACACTAATGCTCATTGGTCTTTGATCCTTTTAAATGATCGGCCACCTTCCTAGCAGCCTTAAGTTTCGATCTGAAATTAGGATCACGCGCTGCCGTTGCTCCGGGTTGACTAGAAAACCATACCATCACAGTATCGGCCTCTTGGTTGATATAAATAACTTGGCCATGGACACCCACCGCACAAAACTCGCCGCGACTTTCATCCAAAACCCACCACATATTGTGATAAGCCAACCAGGGTTCTTCAGAATACTTAGCGTTGGTTTTCATATTAGTGCTAAGTTTGTCAGTAATATCCAGAGTCGCCCTCACCCAACGGGCCGGAATGATCTGCTCACCATTAAACTGACCATTATCACGAATCATCATGCCAAAGCGCGCTGCATCGCGGGTCGTGCTATTCATGCCGCCGGTTACTGCCGGCATAAATGCCCTATCAACAGCAATGTACCCATCGTGCTCTGCACCAATTTTTGACCAAATGTTCTGCTGAATATAGTCTTGAAAAGGCTGGCCACTGATACGAGAAATCAACCACCCCAGCACATCAGCATTACTCGAGTTATAGTCAAAATTATCACCCGGCTGTCGTTTGAGATCAGGTTTAATAAAGTGAGTCAAAAAGTCATGGACCCCATAAATCTGAGTCTCTCCTGGCTTTATGTCCGCCGCACCTTTTAACCACACCAAATTCAATGCCGGTGCATAGTGAACCAAAAAATCGGAATTAATATCGGTATAGTTTTCATTAAAATCGATGCTAGTTGCCATATCCAATACATGCTGAATCGTGACTCTGTCAAAGCCACTTCCTTTTAGCTCGGGGATGTATTTAGTGGGTGAAGCTGAAAGATCAATTTTCTCCGCCTCTACCAATAGCCCTAGCGCGGTGGAGGCCAATGACTTACTCATGGAAAACCAAATATGCTGGCCATGCGCATCTAAATGCCTAAAGTATTTTTCAAATAACAACTGTTCGCCCTGCACAACTACTAAGCCGTCAGCATAATTCTGAGCAAATAGGTCTTCAAATCCCATGGTTTTTCCGGCGGCATCAGACACAGTAAAATTGCCAAGATTCGGCATGGTGGGCCCAGTTAACTCAAAGATTGTCCCTTGCCGAGGAATCATCACTACGTTTAAAGGTGCGCCTGCATTGGCAAATGCCCATTGACTATAAGGGGTCTCAAGGTAGTTACTCATAGTCGCCTGACTGGCCTTAGTCGGCGGAAAACCCTCCATTACAGACTCTTTTAGCTGCTCTTCGGCCGTTAATGTTGACATGACACTAACCGCGCAAGCAACGGTAAGACAGCCGATTAATACGATCTTCATAGTCCATTTCCCTCAATACTGACGCTCTTCTGACGAGAGCAGTGTGCTGCAAGCTTTTGACCTAATCAATGCCAAAAATCAACAGTTCCTAGACTACCTTATTTATGGGTAAAACCAAACTCTAAGCTTGCCCCAGTCCATCAACAGCAATCATTGACCTGAATGGAGTCCTTAGGCTGCTCCCAAGGGATTCAAAAGAGGCGATAGAATCAGGAATAGGTTCACTAACCGCGTCCAAATTATTTCCCAGCAGTCTTATAAGGTGTAATATTAGCGGCCATTGGCAAACAGCCTCTAACGTCCAATTCACGGGTCTTGGATATTAAGTAAAAGGAACACAGCATGGCGATGATGTCGCAGCTATTGGATAAGATGAAACCGAAAACCCTCGAGCAGCGAATGGCGGAACTAAGTAGCCTATCAATGGAGGCACTAACGTTGCTCATTCAGAGTGAAGAGGGAGAAAGCTTACGCATAGCCGCCGTCGCCTATCTATCAGAGAGTCCTGTATTAAACGCACTTGCGGTAACTAATGAGGCCCCAAAATTGCAGCAGGCTGCCAAACTCCGTATGGCTAGTTTGATTGATGATGGCAGTATTACATTTGATGAATTCATCCAACGTGATATTGATGGTTTGACGCAACTTTCAATCGTCGGATTTTGTGAAAGCACAGATATTTTGACTCAACTGCTCAATACCCACACTGATGCAGATTTTCTTTATCAGGTTGCCATAGCGGGTTCACCCGCACGGGTGCGAGAGTTGGCTGCAGCGAAGATTGAAGATGCCAACCAACTAAAACAATTATTAAAAGACACTAGAGGCAAAGACAAGCTGGTGTACAAAATTGTCAAAGACAAGTGTGACCGGTTGCGTGACCAAGAAAAACAGGCGGAAAAAATTCAGGCGGACATTGGCGAGCTTTGCGAGCGCCTAGACGCCCACAGTAAGCGGCCTTTTGATAAGCAGTTTACAGGCAGAACAACACGTATGATCGCAGCTTGGGCAGACTTGGAGAGCGCGTCTTTTGAGCCTCTCAAAAGTCGAGTTCAGCAGGCTATTGCAGCCTGCCAACTGACTATTGATGCCCATGAGTTAGAACTCGCCAACATTGCTGCAAGCACGGCCGCCATTAAGGCCGCAGAAGCAAGTTTTGGGCAGGTTATTGACCAACTCCATGCTGTACTCAGTCAGACCTATGCCTGCGACGGCAGTGCTGATCAAGTTACCAACATTATGTCCAAGTACAGTGCCCATAGTAAACAGTGGCATCAGGCACTTGAGCTAGCCTCAGCGAATAACACTACTATTAAAGCATTTACGCTGGTTAATGAGGGCATTAAACAACAGCTTCAATTACTTAATGAGTTTGGTAGCCTACAAAGTCAATTAGCCTTGCTTACTGTAGACGCAACAGATGCAGTGCAAAATAAAGAGCAAAGCGAAGAAAATAGGGTATCTGGCCAACAGGCCGCCTACAAAACTATCAAAGTGCGGCTTCAAGCTGCCAGCGTGCTGCCATCAACAATGGTACCTCAGCAGGTTAATGATGCTCGACAAATACTGGCTGAGAATGATAAATATTGGGCGGATAAAAAGCAGGCTGAAAGTGATCGTCAGCGACATATTAACGCTCTGATTAGCCAGGCAAACCAGGCAATGCAAAAAGGCTTGTCTCGGGATGCAGCAGGCATACGTCGCACTCTGGAGCGAAAGTTGAGTGACTTCGGCAAACTACCGGCAACAATGACTGCCAAGGTTGAACAGCTCGATGAAGCACTGGGTAAATTACTCGATTGGAAGAACTTTGCTGTGCAACCAAAGCAGCAGGAACTGATTAATGAGATGCAAGCGCTGACCGAGAGCCAAGACAACCCAGAGGCCCTGGCCAGCAAAATTCGTCGTCTGCAAGATCAGTGGAAGTCACTAAGCAAAGGTTCACAAGATCAGCAATTATGGGAAGTTTTTCATAAGCTCGCTGAGCAAGCCTACCAACCTTGCAAAGTGTATTATGAGCAAAAGTCAGAGATCCGCCGATCTAATATTGAGAAACGTCGCACCCTGGTTAGTCAGCTAAATGACTACGTTAGCACACAGTCTTGGGAGGGCGATGGCGCAGAAAGTATTGACTGGAGGTTGACCGAAAAATTAATCGGCACAGCGATTAAAGAGTGGCAGAGCTATGCACCCACGGATCGCGCTGCCAATAAACCGGTGCAGAAAAAATTCGACCGTTTACTAGACACTCTGCGCAGTAAATTGTCCGCTCATCAACAGGTAAATGTCGAGCGCAAGCAACAGCTAATTGCTCAGGTAGATGCTTTGCTAGAAACCAGTGATAAGCGAGCCGCGACAGAAAAGGTAAAGCACTTGCAAGCGCAATGGCAAAAAGTGGGTGTGGTGCCACGCAAGCAAGAACAAAAACTATGGCGTTTATTCAGAGCCAGTTGTGATGCTGTTTTTGCCCAGCGCCAACAGCAGTCGGTAGAATTTAAAGCCGAACTGAATACTCATAAGGCAGCTGCAGAGGCGCTGACCAAAGAGGTCAAAACACTCACTCAATTGAGCGGCAAAGAGTTGCTGAATGCCCGAATCCGGGTTATCGAGTGTAAGCGCGAATTCAGTGCAGTGGGCAATTTGCCTAAGGCTGCCGCAGTAGCGATTAATCAACATTTCCAATCAGCGATCACCATCTTTGATACAGCCGTAGGCAATCATTTAACGCTAGCTAAGGTGCAACTGTGGGAAAACCTGTTTACCGCCAGCGACATGATTCGGTTATCTCAAATAGCGACTGATACCGCGGAGAGAGACAGCTTACTCCAGCAAGCCAAGGACTTTATTGAGGGTGTTGAACAATGGCCCAAAAATGGCCGCCAAGCGCTTGATACAAAAATAGCCTTGGGTCACTCGTCAGCAGATACTGATAATCACCAAAAAGCATTAAAAACATTATGTATTCGCGCCGAAATACTCACCGATCAGGACACACCGGCAGAGGACAAAGCCCTACGAATGGAGTATCAGGTATCACGATTGCAACAGGGGTTTGGTCAAAATAGTTCGGCCAATGGCGTCAGTATTCAAGATCTAACCCTTGAATGGATTGCATCTGGATCGGTAGCGACCGATATCTATAAACCCTTACTAGAGCGCTTTAACCGATGTCGGCCAGGGGAGTTTTAATCGACTAACGCCAGTATAGAGTCATGATGCGTGAAAACGTAACTATTTATTAAAGTCTAATTTATCCATACCCCATTGGTATATTGGCAATCAATAGAATCTAAAACCATATGAATGATCAGACCAAGGCCGATAAGGCGGGTTTTTGGAAAGAGGGACAAAAGCCCATAAAGGGCGATAAACCCAGGCTGATGGAGGGGATGAAAACCAATGCTGCAACGGGTCGCATCATAAATGGGATTAGCAAAGAGGTGGTCGAGATCCACCAACATCGTTGCCATCATAAGTAAATAAGCATGTTGCCAGCGGTGGCGAAAAAATAACCCCGCAGCCACCGCGGGAACAATAAAGTGTAATGCTAAATGGAACATTAAAAACCAGTGACGCCGGAAGGTATAGCCGGGTAGTCACCCACCAACGAGGCACCATTTTCTACTGTCTGAATAGCCGCTTCGATAATGTCTAGCGCCTCTACAAAGACCTTTTTGTCCATATTTAGGGCCGGGTACATTCGCACCGTGGGTTCTGTGTCGCAAATTGCCCAGACGCCGTTAATTAGCATTTCATTGCGCACAGTGCGAGCAACAAAACTGTCATCATAATCATCGCCAAACTGTGCTTTATCCGGATGGGTAAATGAGATGCCCATCAACAAACCCAGACAGCGGACATCACTGACAATGGCATATTTTTCTGACCACCCGGCCATACGCTCCTCAGCGACAAGGGTCAGTTCAGCGGCATGATCAATGACATTATCGCGCTGAAAAATCTCTAACGTCTTCAGGCCCGCAGCACACCCAGCTGGCGTGCCAGCAAAAGTACTGCCAGCACTCGCACGCGGGTTATCGCCCAGTATTTCATCGCGGGCAGCCACGCCAGCACAGGGTTCAACACCCCCAGATAAGTTCTTACCCACCACCATCATGTCGGGTATCACATCATAGTGGTCAATACCCCACATTTTTCCTGTACGGCCCAGACCGGTGAGCACTTCATCAACAATCATCAACCAGTCGTGTTTATCGCAGATACGTCGAATCCCCTGAATAAAGTCCACTGAGGGAATCCAGTTACCGCCTTCCGCTAAACCGGGCTCAACGATAATGGCAGCGATATTGTCTGCCGGCACAATATATTCAGGTATGTGTTCCTCGAGATACCACAGGCAATATTTCACATACTGCTCGGGGGTCATATCGGCGGGAATATTTTGTGAGTAGGGGTATGGTGCCTTGATCACGGCGCCATCCCAAGGCTCCATATAGAGATTGTGCTCACTGGTGTAACCACTAATCATTTTGGTACCGATACCTGCACCATGGAATGAAGAGGTAAAGCTAATAATATAGCGGCGCTTTTTATAGCACAGTGCAGTGTGCACTGCCGACTCTACCGCCTCGGTACCAGAGACTTCAAAGGTAAATCGCGGTAATTGCTTGCCGGGCATAATCTCAGCCAATTGCTCGGCTAATTCGAACCTCAAGGGATGCTCCCAATGATAACCATAGCGCTGGTGCGCGTCCTGCACAGCCTCCAACACTTCGGGGTGACAGTTGCCCAAAGCATTAGTCGCCCAGCCATTTTGAAAGTCAATAAAACGGTTGCCATCTAAATCCCAGACGTAATCACCCTTGGTCTTACCGAGAATGATTTGTGCTGGCGGGATAAACCCTTTGCCGGAAGACTGCTCAGCGGCAGCATCATAAGTTAATCCATGACGAAACAGCTTTTTCCCTGAGGCGAGCCTTGCCGTGGTTTTGGGTCCTGGTAAAATATAGGCCATAGATCAGTATATCCTGTTATTAGGGGCGTTGGGTCAACGACAATAAGGGTTGCTAATCATTGTTCTGTGTCACACTATACAAGCATATAGATTATTAAACCGGCATTCAATTTACAATTACAGAGGTCATTATTATGGCAATCTCTAATCCTGATCATCACCATGAGCGGCGCAATCTATTAATTGACGCAACCATAACTGCAATTGCTGAATTTGGACTATCTAAGTTAACTTTAGCAAAAATTAGTTCTATTGCCGGACTCACCGCAGGCACAGTTAACTTTCATTTTGATAGCAAAGAATCATTATTACTAGAAACCCTTAATTTTGTCTCAGAGGAATTTGATCGAGGGATTGCCAATGCGTTAAAAAATGCTGGCCCTGAACCAGCCTCTCGATTGGCCGCTATTATTGATGCGTCCTTAGATCCTGAAATAACCGAACATCGCAAGATGGCGGTCTGGCATGCCTTTGATTCGGAAAGTCGTGGCCGAGAGGATTATCAGCGTATTCGTGGGGCGCTAGACAAACAAAACTTTAAGTTAATTCTCAGCCTGTGTGAACAAATTATCAACAACGCCAATAAACAAACAGAGATCAGTGCGCGGGCCATTGCCAACGCTATTTCAGGGATTACTGATGAGGTGTGGAAGGAAATTTTGTTTGCCGGTGAGAGCTATGATCGCGATGATGCGCGCAAGGTATGCCTGAGTTTTTTAGCTAGTATTTTCCCTTGGTGCTACAGCATGCCTACTGAACAGGGTATGAAAAATCAGGCGGGTAAACTTATTGATGTGACCAGAGCCACCAACAAGGATATTAGTAATGTGGCACGGCTGTTTGATCAATATCGCCAATTTTACCAGCAGGATCCAGATCAGCAACTCGCCGCTGACTATATCGCGGAGCGGATCAGTACAGAAAGCTCGGTCATTTTCTTAGCGTGGTCAGATAACAAGCCTGTGGGATTTACGCAACTCTATGCCACCTATTGCAGCGTCGATGCCACGCCCATTTGGGTGCTTTATGATCTTTTTGTCGACGACAGTGCGCGACGGTTAGGCGCAGGTAAGGCCTTGATGGACCGCGCGCTAGAGCATGCTAAGCAGTCGGGAGCTTCCCGCATAGACCTTGAAACTGAAATAAATAATGTAGGCGCACAACGCCTCTATGAATCACTAGGTTATGTGCGAGAAACGGACTTCTATAAGTACTGTCTGGAACTATGAGATTATTGAAATCTCGTTCGCGACTTTTAGTAACAGTGATTTTTTTATTGGCAGTAATAAAGCTCCATTAGACTCAATTGAATTTTTGATACTCTTTGAAAATGACGTAATTTAATGTAATCTCAGAATTTCATAGCCGATTAGATTACTCAAAATTGCTTCCAAGCTAAGCTAAGGAACTAATGTCTAAGTTAAGAGCACATCAGAAAGCGCAACGACGCGAACTCATCGAGATTGCTGCTAAAAACCTTTTTGTAGAAAAAGGCTTTGAGCTTGCAAGTATTGAAGAAATAGCAGCCTTAGCAATGGTATCTCAGGCAACTGTATACAACTATTATGGTTCCAAGGACGAATTACTGTTAGCCATTGTTGCCCGCGGTGAGGTTGGCGTTGCGCAAAAGGACTCTGACTTTTCTGATCGGGCTATTTCCGAAAATCCTGTGGACTTGGTAACAGAAGTTATCATGTCTAATGTCCATGACACTATATCGACCCTGAGTCGTGAACTATGGGGTAATGTTATTGCTTATGTTGCTACAACGGCAGACAAAACCGTTGCTCCCCGATACATTGAGACTATTGCCGGCGGCTTAGGCACAGCTATTTTTCATGTTTTAGAGTCCTATCAGGAGCAAGAAAAAATCAGTTCCAATATTGATGTGGAATACCTATCTAACTTTCTAACACGCAATGAAAGAATTCAATTTCTAAACTTTATCTATTTAAAAGATATGTCAATTACAGACCTTGGAAATTCAATTCGCAAAGATGTGACATTTATTCTTACCCCGCTTATTAAATAGCTCGAAATAGACAAATCACGTGGCAGTATCTAGTTTGTATTTTAGTAGAGTTGACTTTATATTTAAATGAAACTATAAAGTAGAGATTCACAACTGTTAGCAAGTATAAATTTGATCAATATCTCGCTTAACCAAACTAGATCATAGAAAAGTTCGCTATTTAGGAGTTCAAAGGATGAGAACTACAGTGTCATATAAGAAAACTAAGATCGCTGCGGCTGTTGCCTTCGCAACAACTTTGATACCTCAAACTGATCAGGTGTTTGCTGCACAATCAGCGTCTCTAGAGGAGATTGTAGTCACCGCGACTAGGCGCGAAATGAATGCGAGTGATATTCCGTTTAATATCTCAGCTATAACTGGTGAAGAAATCGATGCTGCAAATATTACTGATGTGCAAGAACTAATGCGCTCAATGCCTGGCATCTCTGTTTCTGACGGCGGTGGACGATTTTCTGAAAATAATAATGTTATTACGATTCGAGGACTTAATGTTGATCCTGCAGCCACAGATCGACGTTTTCTGTCTGATCCTACGGTATCCACCTACGTAGGGGATACACCCGTTTTTGCAAATTTCATCTTAAAAGATGTTAAGCGCGTTGAGGCTATGCGTGGACCACAGGGCACACTCTATGGGTCAGGATCGCTAGGTGGCACAGTACGATTTGTGATGAATGAGCCAAGCACAGAAGGATTAGATGCTCGAATAGATACTTCTGTTGGCACAACATCTGGATCCTCTGGACAAAATTTTAGTGCCGATATAATGCTCAATATCCCCCTTTCAGATGATTTAGCATTTAGGTTCAGTAGCGGCATAATCGATAATGATGGTGTCATCGATTATGTCAATGTCTATGCAACTGACAACAATGGGATTCCATTAGCAGAGGGTGGCGATATTGCCTACGGTGAACCGATTTACACTAACAATGAGCAAGCTGATACCGTTGATGTTGACTATTCGAGAGCCGCTTTGAGGTGGACCCCCAATGATAACTTTGAAGCCACGCTTACCTATATGAATCAAAAAGGCGAATATGGTGGTAGACGTCAAGCAACATCGGGGCCAGATGGATGGGGAGAATACTATGGCGACTACGAAATTGGAGCTGTGATTAACGAACCCTCCTCTAACGAATCCGAATTCACGAGTTTGGAGATGACCTATGATCTAGGGTTTGCAACCCTAAGCTCCAGCACATCCCAGTATGAACGGTCCTATGAGGGAGTTAGTGATAATACTGGTTTTTTTGCTGCCAAAGGTTGGCTACTCTACTATGGCTATGGCTATATGCCTCGTCCTGCCATGGCTGCGGAACGTCAAAATTCTGAGAAAGCATTGATTCAAGAGTTGCGTTTAGTATCCAACGGCGATCAGAATATTGACTGGACCATTGGCGCGTTCTATATGGACCAAGAGGCTTCAGCGGCTCAGCAAACTAGAGCCCGAGGATTCCAAGAATGGTGGGCTGCCGCCAGTGGGCCGGAGCCATACCAAGGTTATCTAGCACTTCCTCCCTACAGTTATATTGGTCTTTACTACAATCCAGGCTCAAATATTACATTTGACTGGACTCATGAGAGAGCTTTCACTGACTTTGCTCTCTTTGGAGAGGTAACCTGGAATCTATCTGAAAATCTTGCAGCTACCTTAGGTGCGCGTTATTTTGACAATGAAGACAAAGTAACTTCGCAAACCTCATTCCCTATTTGGTATGTCTATAATCCTGTGGTTGAAGACACTCAGGAAGATAGCGATACACTACTAAAGTTTAATTTAGCCTGGGATTACAATGACAATACAATGGTCTATGGAACGATATCTGAAGGCTACCGGCGAGGTGGCACTAATGCCGCGCCTGTAAGACCTGATGTGAGTTATCCTAATGATCCAGAATGGAGTAACTTTGGCAGTGACACCGTCATGAATTACGAAATTGGTATGAAAGGGCAAATGGATAACATTAATTATACAATTGCCGGTTTTTATGTCGACTGGTCTGACCCCCAGGTGAATGTTTCTACACCCTCCGGTGCCTACTATGCTGTCGCTAATGGCGAATCAGCAGCATCCAAAGGCCTCGAGACAGAATTTAACTGGGCTGTGTCTGATTCTATTACTATGTTTGGTGGTTATACCTATGTCGATGCGTCGTTGACAGATGATCTTTATCTCCATGATGCCAGCGACTTAACGGCCGGTAAATCAGAGCTTCGGGCGACTAACGGCGCTCGGCTTCCTGGGACTGCTAAAAACACCATCAATATAGGTGCAAAGCATGAAACTGTTCTAGACAACGGTCTTTTACTAATTAGTCGGATCGATGGCTACTTTCAATCTGATGTCGAGAATTCAATCTTAAATATCGATCCTGATTGGGCTGCAACACTAGATGGTTTTGATTTATGGTTTATGTCGGCGACTCTGATTGGCGATCATTGGTCAGCCTCTCTAGTTGGGAAAAATCTCTTCAATGAGCGTGGCACTGTGGCAACCTACAAAGAGGAGTATATGACATCAGATGTAGCTAATGGTTTTTATGGTACAGGACAGAAAGATTTCATTACTGCACCAAGAACTATTACCTTAAAAGCTAGCTATCGCTTCTAACAGCAACTTTTATGCAGTAGCTGGGCTCTTCTCAACTACTGGATAAGTTTAATTCATATGATTTACCATATAAGTCAATCAACCTAAAATAATATACGCTATGCCAACTAGTGCCTTGCAACTCTACTCTTTATCCAAGTCTGCTCTTGAGCAAAATGAGATAAAAAAATCTATTGATGCGTGCCGAACACTTAACTCTCACTTCCCAGAGTTTTTTGAGGGTTGGTGGCTAGCTGGCTGTATTCATCTACGGCTAAATAAATCTGACGCTGGACTCATATCTACCTCTAGAGCACTGTCTTTAAAACCGCACGAGCCTCTCATTCTAATGCAGCGAATCGAGTTTCTGTCAAGATTAGAGAGGCATAAGGAAGTTACAGAGATATTAAATGTGCTATCGGAGTTAAAATCAGCCAATGCTGCTGTTCACGCTGAAATTGCCTTACTACTTTCAGCGGAAGAAATGCATGAGGCCGCGATAAAACATTACCGCTCGGCTCTCCAACAAGAACCAGAAAATGCCTCCCTCCACTACAACATTGCCGCGGCCTATCGGTTTACCGGTGACATTAAAAAATGTGAGGCGAGCTTAAATAAATGTTTAGGCTTAAATTATCTTGATTCTGAAGCTCAGTCCATGCGTTCATCTCTGCGAACGCAGTCTCTGGAAGATAATCACATTGAAGAGCTCAGCAAAGCATATTCAGATAACACAATTACAACGTCTGCTCGTTCAGGAATTTGCTATGCATTGGCAAAAGAATTTGATGATTTGAATGATCTTGAAAAATCATTTAAATACCTTAAACAAGGCTCAGATATACGTCGATCAAACATGTCCTATGACGTCAAAGCCGATACAAATATAATGGCTGTTATTCAGCAAACATTTGGCCCTGTTAGCTGCGCTCAAAAAAACATTCAGCGGGCTGGGATCCAACCAATTTTTATCATCGGGCTTCCTCGCACTGGCACTACTTTACTTGAGCGCATATTGGGTAGCCACTCAGCGATACAGTCTAGAGGTGAGTTGGATTTTTTTGGCCGAGAAATAACCGGACAAACCTCAATAAATGACGGTCAGACCAAGCTGTCTAGTTTAGACCTGATTAACCGGTCCAATAACATCGATCTGGTAAAACTTGCTGATGGCTATCTGAGTAAAGCTGTTCCTGAAAATTTCGAGGGTAGTTATTTTATTGACAAATTACCGTTTAATTTTTTATATGCTGGACTCATTCATCGAGCATTGCCGTCTGCAAAGATCATTAACCTAACGCGTCACCCCATAGCTTCATGCATGGCAATGTATCGGCAGCAATTCAGAGACATATACCCATTTTCTTATGATCTTACTGATCTCGGTCACTACTTCGTAGCCTATCATCAGTTAATGAATCATTGGCATTCAGTCATGCCCGGCGTTATTCACTCAGTGAGCTATGAAAGTCTCGTCACCGACACGGAAAAAGAAACGAGAAAAGTATTAGACTTTTGCAAATTAGATTGGGATCCACAGTGTCTTAAATTTTATGAAAGTAAAACTCCCTCCACTACCGCCAGTGCGACTCAAATAAGGCAACCTGTGTATTCACGGTCCCTTGATCGCTGGAGAAAATATACTGATTATCTTAGCCATTTGAGTGCGATTTTAGTGAGGGCCGGTATTGATGTTCGCTAGGTTCCCTGTTATTCCCAACATGCCTTACTGTGTTTACAGACACGTTTGTTTACTGCCTTTTATAATGCTGTTTAGTGCCTTTAGCTCTGCAGATACAGAAATCCAAGTCAGTATTAGTGAATCCGATATCAAACAATTTCAAGTGTTAGTCGACATTCCTCGATTTACTCGGACAACAGGTAAACAGTTAGGTAACTTGCCTAATATGAAATTTGATTTAATCATCGCTAGCGACGGCCGCGCAATCCCAACTAACAGAGGTCTACAGGTCACCCAAAATAAATATTGGGACATCTTGGTTGAACCAGGCCGCTGGCAACTTCGCAAGAAAAAAGTGAGTATTGTGCTGCCAATCGCTCTAGTTGGTAAAGATGAGAACTGTACTCATCAAGGTATGATAATTATTGAAAACAACACTGCAAGCTACCAAATTGCGACTGAAACCTGTCAATACTTCCAATTTAACGCCCTAGGAAGTACCAAAATTAAAATTACCACCAAAGATACTAACAATAGCCCCTCAGTTATCACGGCTTATGTGAACGAAATCAATAATCGATTACCAGAGAAATCTATGGACAAACTCTCGGAGGACTATCCACATCTCGATCCAATGATTTTTTCACAATTAGATTATATTCAACCCTCCTCAATGACCGCCTTTGGCACTGTTTTGAGGGGTACCCATTATGTGAGTGATTGTCCTACCCGAGCGGCTGCTTTTCCTGACTGTTCTCATATGCCTCTCCCTAGCTACTCTCTCGCAAAATCTATCATTGGTGGTATTGGATTAATGCGTTTAGAAGCACTTCAACCTGGTGTTAAGAATCTGTTAGTCAAAGATTTAGTCCCAGAGTGTTCAGCTTGGGGAGCGATCACTTTACAGCACTTACTAAATAATACGACGGGACGCTATGGCAGCAGCCGACCTAATAGTGATGAAAATAAGCATTTGCTCTCTTTTATGAACAAGACCTCAGCAGAAGCAAAAACAAAGCATGTTTGTAACCGCTATAAGGTAAAAAAACAGCCTGGTGAGCAATGGGTTTACCATACCACTGACTTCTGGCTACTTGGTGTGGCTATGCAAAACTTCTGGCGGGAAAAACATGGTGAGGACGCAGATTTTTATAATGATGTCCTTATTCCACTTTGGCATAGGCTCGGACTATCTCCTTTACTTGATCAACCTCATCGTCAACAAGGCCAACCGCTTACGGGGTGGGGTCTCACGCTACTACGTAGTGATATTGCCAAACTTGCGAGTGCTCTCTCATCTAAAGAATCAGTTTTCACCCAGCAATTAGATCACTCCATGTTTAGTAAAGCCATGCAAGTCGACCCCTCTGATCGAGGTGCAGTTGCAGGCTCAAAAAGTCTTCGCTTTAAACATGGCTTTTGGGCTTGGAACGCGGCACCTTCACTCGGATGTGCTAAAGAGAAATGGCTTCCATTTATGTCTGGCTATGGCGGTATCAGCGTTGTCCTGCTGCCAGATGGCGACGTATATTACTATCTTAGCGACGGCGGCGTATTCCGCTTTGCCGAGGTTCTGCAGCATTTAAATAAAACTCATTCCATCTGTTAAGGAAATTTGATGAATTTAAAGACTACTAATAAAGACAATGTCAGCGTCATACCGAAGGTCTCACAAGAGGGGGTTGTTGTTGCGGTTTTCTTAGCATTTTTAGCTACAGCCGGATTGTTTTATGTCAATTTGGGCGGAGCCTTCCTGTCAGCGTTTGTCGATGGTCTAGGTATTAGTCGTGAGTCTGCCGGCTATATTACTAGTGCTAATAAGTATGGCGCTGCTTTTGGCGCACTATTAGCGACTTTTATTGTTAAGTATATCCCTTGGCGTGAGTCTGCTTACCTAACATTGGTAACTTTAATTAGCGTGGATGTCTTATCTTTTTCCCTGAATGATCCAGACGTTTTGATTATCGTAAGATTTATTCATGGCACCATTGGTGGTTTCTTAGTTGGGTTAGGATTCTCTATTATCGCCAGAACGGCGAGTCCAGATCGAGTATTCGGAATGCTTGTGGCCATTCAATATACCTTTGGCAGTTTAGGAATCTTCACTGTACCTAAACTCGTTGGCACCTTCGGTCCCGGCGCAGCATTTGGTGCTCTGATATTGTTTAGCGCTATCACGCTTCTGATGGTGCCCTTTATCCCGGACTATGCTAAGCCAGATGATAACCGCGAGCCAAGCCAACAAAGTACTCATAAAAGAACAATAATGCTGGCTCCCGCAGCACTTGGATTACTAGCACTATTTTTCTTTCAATCGTCGAATATGGGTATCGCAGATTACGCCATAGAGCTGGGAAAAGACAATGGTTACAGTATTGATTATCTGAGCAATATTCTAACTGTCGCAAACATTATTGCCGTGAGTGGCGCCTTGCTCGTGTATATGATTGGTACAAAATTCGGCCGCGCATTACCTATTATTCTAGGCTCCAGCATCGCCGCTCTGTTTACCTTCTTGTTTCACTGGTCACAACTACCAGAGGCCTACTTTTTAGCCAATGCGGTGACAGGAGTAACCTGGGCGTTTACCGTCCCATATCTACTAGGTCTTTGCGCCACATTTGATGATCGAGGGCAGGTGGTCGTATTTGCCGGGTTTGTATCAAAAATGGGCTTGGCCAGTGGTCCTCTTGTTGCCGCATTAGTTGTTGGGCAAGGAGAGTTTGGAGTGATTATTAATTTGGCCACCATTGGCTTAATAGCTTGCGCAATTTTGTCTTTTTTACCCGCTAGGCGCAGTGAATTGAATAACGAAGAAATTTTAAAAGAGGGATAACAATGACATATTTTACTATTGCCGGCTTACAGCTAAACCTCAAAGATAGAAGAAACCTTGACCATTTCAGCAATAAAGTGCGAGCGACAGTAAAACGCTTTCCCTTTGTACAGATGATTGTCGGTAGTGAACTCTCAATCTGTGGTGCTGGGATAAATTATGCGGAGCCAATGCTCGAAGAAATAGAGTCAGTTCTCTGTAATTTAGCCTCAGAACTTAATATCTGGTTAGTTCCTGGATCCATCTATCAAGCAGATGGCGATAAAATTTATAACACTGCACCAGTTATCAATCCAGAAGGTCATATCGTCAATCGATTTAATAAAATATGTCCGTTTTTGCCCTATGAAAAAGGTGTTTCTGCGGGATCAGATATATGTTGCTTTGATGTACCGAATGTCGGTCGTTTTGGTCTCTATATTTGTTATGACATGTGGTTTCCAGAGCTAAGTCGAGCAATGATTAATAAAGGTGCTGAAGTTATCCTCCATCCAACTTTAACCGACACCTGTGATCGCTCCGTTGAGAAGGCTATGGTTCAAGCAACAGCTGCTCAACAGCAATGCTATCTTGTTGACATTAATGGGACAGGTTCGCTGGGTGTTGGCCAATCTATAGTGGCGGGGCCTGAAGGTGAAATCATTCATGAAGCACTAACAGGAGAGGAGGTGATTCTATTTGAAGCAGATCTTGAAAAAGTGAGGCGAACGCGGAAAAGGGGTATTTTAGGATTAGGGCAGCCCCTAAAGAGTTATCGCGATAGCATAATGGGCTCTTCTGAAAAATATCAGCCTGGGGAGTCCTATTATCTTGATTCACTTGGGCCTCTTGAGGTAGCTGAAAAAGAGCAATGATTACAGCGCCCTATTTTATTCGGCTAATTAATGTCTCCATGCGGTAGTTATTCTTTCATGGCCCGTTGCATGCAGAAATTTCAGCTTGTATCGTTCTTCGAGGCAGCAATCTAATGTTCTGAGATTAATCACTACTCTGCGACTGACGCCATTAGATAAACTAGTTCCAACCCCACTGTCGCGCCAGCTAAAGCTGTTATATCAGCATGGTCATAAGCTGGGGCTACCTCTACGACATCGGCTGCAACAATATTCATTCCTGCCAAACCACGCAGAATTTTTAAGGCCTTATCAGTGGTCATACCGCCCACAACTGGCGTGCCGGTTCCGGGTGCGTAAGCTGGGTCTAAACAATCAATATCAAAGGTCAGATATACCGGCATGTCCCCCACTCTCTGTTTAATCGCAGCAACAATATCAGCGCAGGCCATGTCATTGGCCGCAGCCGCATCGATAACCTTAATATCCGCGTCTGGCGAGTACTCGGTGCGGATGCCTATCTGAATTGAATGTGCTGGATCAATTAAATTTTCTTTAGGGGCGGTATAGAACATGCCACCATGATCATACTCAGCACTCTCTTCATAGGTGTCCGTATGCGCATCGAACTGCACCAGTGCCACAGTGCCATGACTTTGGTGCACCGCTCTAAGTTGCGGTAAAGTCACAAAGTGGTCTCCGCCAAAACACAAGGTCTTTTTGCCGTGCTTATGAACATTGCCCACATGCTTGATAATCGTCTCCACCGCTTCAGCAGAATCACCCGGAGCAAATTCCACATCGCCATAATCAATAACATCGAGCTTATCAAAAGCATTGAAGGTCCACGGCCAGCGCTTTTCTTCCCAACGTAAATTACCTGATGCCCGGCGCACAGCCTGAGGCCCATGCCGAGTGCCTGCCCTGCCAGTAGTAGCAAGATCATAGGGAATTCCCATAACCACTAGATCAGCCGCTTCAATATCTCTAGAAATGGGTACTCCCATATAGCTAAAGGTATTTGCAAACATTGAAAAACTATCGAAAATCTCTTTATTAGCCATGTACTACTCCGTTGCGCTGAATTGCGTGTGTTAGTTAGTCGGTCCAGATTCCCTGATCTCGAAGATCGTTTAAGGTCAGTTCTAACCCCCGACGCAGTGTCGAGACCAGCTCATCAACCTGTTGCTTAGTAATAATCAATGGCGGTGAAATAATACAAATATTAATGAATGGCCTCACTAATAACCCCAACTGCTGACAGTGCTGATCGACCATATCGCCGATGGCGTAGTCTTTGGCAAGCAGATCTGCCTCACTATGGCCCTCGATGGTCATTTCCACAGCGGCCATTAGCCCTTTACCGCGCACATTGCCAACCAGTGGAATATCACTGAGATTGCGCAACTGTTGCTGGAAATAGGGTCCGACTTGATGAACATTATCCAGTAAATTTTCGTTTTCAATAATATCCCAACTGGCAAGGGCTGCCGCGCAGGCTACCGGGCTTCCTCCCCAAGTATAGCCATTGGAGTACAGACAGCCGTCGGCATTATCACCAGTGAAGGTTTCAAGCAAAGACTCTGACACCGCGTAGCCGCCCATAGGGATATAACCGGAGGTGACGCCTTTAGCAAAAATAATGATATCTGGTACGATACCAAAGACCTCTTCTGAGGCGAACCAGTGACCAAGCCTACCAAAGGCCGTCACCACCTCATCGGCAATGTAAATAATGTTGTACTTTTTAATCATCTGCCAGCAGCGATAGTTGTAATCTGCCGGTGGCACAATGACACCCCCACTGGCAAGAATAGGCTCGGCAATAAAGCACATGATATTTTCTGGGCCAAGTTGGAGTATTTTTTGTTCTAACTCATCCACCAAAAAATCGCAGAATTCTGTCTCAGTGATAAACTCAGGATGGTAAAAATGACAGGGGACAGAGAGAAAGTGAATACCGTCACGCTTAATATCCATTGCTGTTTTATCACGCTCTTTACCGGTGATGGACGCGGATAAGTATGTGCTGCCATGGTAGGCTTTTTCGCGAGTGAGGATATGTTTACGATTAGGCTGGCCGGTTATATTACTCGCCAATTGGCAAAGTCGTAGCGCTGAATCTACTGCGGTGGAACCACCGGTGGTGAAATAAATACGATTAAGATCACCCGGAGTTTTTGTGGCAATACGTTCGGCTAGCTCTACCTCACGATTGTTAATAACAGAAAAGCCAGTAGCATAACTAAGGTTCATAATTTGTTCGGCAACCGCGTCAGCAATTTCTCGGCGACCATAGCCAGTCTGCATGCACCACATGCCGGCAGGGCCATCCAACAACCGATTGCCCTCAACGTCATAGATGTAAACACCATCACCTTTGATAATTACTGAGCTTGTATCATCCTCACCCAAAGCCGAAAGGTCGCCCCATGGGTGCAGCAGATGGCGATTATACTTATCTCTATAGCCTTCACTTTTCACGGTATTTGCCTAGTTAATTCAAAGGGTAATCGTTGCGGTCCATCTCTGATAAAGTTTCTCCGCAACCTGATTTAAAGCCGCTACATTTGTCGCTAGCGACTCTTTTATTTGCTCATAGTTCTGAGTGCTAGGCGTTGTAGTTTGCAAATCATCGCGCCACTGAGTAATCCAACCAGCGAGTAATGACTCTGTCATCTCAACGTGGCCCTGCATCGCCAACACATTTTTGCCATAGCTGTAGGCCTGATTGTGGCAGTAGTCAGAGGAAAACAAAAGCTGTGCTTTTTCCGGCAAACTAAATGTTTCGAAATGCCAATGAAACATCATAAACCGATCATCAATACCCTCAAGCCATTTGGATGCATGCTGATTAACCTGCTTGGTACAGCGATGCCATCCTACCTCACCGACGGCATTAGTAGTGACCGATGCGCCGAGCGCAATGCTGATTAACTGTCCACCCAAGCAGTGGCCTAGTAGCGGAACACTATTGTCCAAAGCCTCGCGAATAAGGCCAATTTCTTGTTTGATCCACAGAAGATCATCATTGGCACTCATGACTCCCCCCATAAAAACCAAGCCAGCCATACTGTCATCAAGTTGGGGGATAGGATCACCGGCATAGCCGCGAATAATACGATAGGGTATTTTTTGACGCTGAAGATAGTCAGCTATGTAACCGGGATGCTTGTCGTCCATATGTAAGAAAATTAGCACCTCTTTACTCATGGTAAACCCTAAATTGCGTCGAGCATTTTGTACCACATCATACCCACCGCCATCGCGGGCCGTCGCAGTAACTTTCCACCCGGCCAGGGTAAGTGGAACATCTTATTCATAATATCAAAACGATGGGTGTCACCGTCCACGGCTTCGGCCAGGATGCGCCCGGTCATGTGCGTGGGTGCAACTCCATGACCCGAGTAACCGCTAATGTAAAGTACGTTACTGTCTTTGATGCGGCCAATTTGCGGCATCCGCCGAACACTGATTCCCATTCTACCGGACCAACTATAATCGATACGAGCGCTCCTTAAGCTAGGAAATACCTTGGCCATCTTGGCTTGCATAATGGCTTGAGCATTAGACGGCTCTAACCCTGAGTAATTGGATAAGCCGCCAAATAGCAAGCGTTTGTCGGCGGATAAACGGTAGTAATCTAGTGCCGTTCGGGAATCACACACAGCAACGTCGCGCACCATAGTCTGTTTCAATTGCTCATCAGAGAGTGGCTCGGTGGCAATAATACAGCTGGTGGCAGGAAGTACTCGTGCGTCTAGGTACGGCACTAGATTGCCCATATAGGCATTACCGCAGAGAATGACATGGTTTGCCCTAATCGAGCCTTTATCAGTGTGTACAGCAGGGTTTTCCCCATAGGTTATGCGAGTAATCTGTGTCTGTTCAAAAATTTTGGCGCCCATTGATTCGGCGACCCTTGCTTCGCCAATGCACAGGTTGAGTGGCTGAATATGCCCCCAATCTTGCCTATAGTAACCACCTAGGTAGAGATCAGAGTTAACATACTGTTTCACTTCCGCTTGGTCCAGAAGTTGAATCGCTGGATCCTCTTCCGCCCATTCACGATAGCTTTTTAAATGACGCTTTTTTAAGCCAACTTCGCAATAACCCCATTTAAGGTCGCAGTCGATATTATACTTTTCGATACGCTCTTTAATAATTTCAACACATTCACTACCCATGTTTTCAACAATACTAACCCCTTCGCTGCCGATACTTGAGCGAAAAGCACTAGGATCACTGCCATAGCCACCGATTATTTGGCCGCCATTACGCCCAGAGGCGCCCCAGCTAATACGATTAGATTCTACCAAGGCGACCTTGTAACCGCGCTCACAAAGCTCAACGGCGGTAGCGACGCCACTGAAACCTGCACCCACCACGACCACATCAACAGTTAGGTCACCCTCAAGTTGCGGGTAATCTGTCTGCCAATTAGCGGAGGCCGCATAATAGGATGGCGCATGCTCTTTGGTCTCTGTAGTGGCTTTTAAAAACATTTTCAAATCCTTTTGTGGTCTAACTTACTTTTACCTGAGATAGGGCCTTTAAGTACCAGGTGATAAATTCATAACAGGTGGCTTCATGCTCTGGATGGTAGGGCCCTGGTTCAAAAAAGTGTGAGTTTACCCCTTCACTGTTACGCAAAATAATAAACTCATCTTCCAAACTAGTCTCATGCCAGAGCCAGGTCAGTTCCTCTTTGTTGTAATCAACATCTTCTTCTGCATCACCATTAACATACCAAACCAATTCCATATCGGTTTCGGTGAGACTGCGAGGAATAAAGCGATATAACACGCAGTGATCTGGGTAGTTGAGCATAAAGGTCAACGGGCCCATCTGAAAATCACCCGCACCGCCATCATAGCCCTTCATATGACCCATTAACGGCGCCACTGGTTTACCGTCTTTGCTACCACTCTTAAAGCCCTCGTAGAGCGCATAACGACTGTGGTAAGAACAGGCGCCAAAAGAGGCTGAATCGTTGTAATAACCGTAGTACTCATCGGCAATACCGGTAACACCTGTGGTCTCTTCTGCCCGCGCCCACATGGCTTCATTGATGGGCTTTACCTTATGCGCCAATGCCTGCAAGGTGTGTAATTTGGCATAGTGTTGATGGGAGCTCGCACAGTGATAACACTCAAGGTAATTCTCTAGACAGAGTTTCCAATTAGCATTGATGCGGTACGTTTTAGCTTCAGCTACTTTCGCATTTTCAAGGTCATAGGCCCCAAGTTGAGTAGTTATATTTGATAGGGGCTTCGCAAAATCGGCAGCATCGGGATCACAATTAATGTAAATCATACCCTGAAAAACCACGAGTCTCACCGGCTTGAGGGAATAGTCATCGACATTAAAACCCTCGACATTGTGCATATCACGAGCCGCTTTTAGCGTGCCATCATTGCCGTAGCCCCAGCCATGATAAGGACATACAAAAGCGCGGCGATTGCCACTGGCCTCCTCACAAACACGCGCACCGCGATGGCGACAGATATTGTGCATGGCGCGAACATGATCTTTATTGTCTCGGCAGATGATGATCGAGTCTTCACCAATATCGAACAAGAAGAAATCACCCTTTTTGGCGATTTGACTGATATGCCCCGCATAAAGCCAACTCTTAAAGATAATATTTTCTAGCTCAGCCTGATAGGTCACATGGGAACGATAGAAATAGGGATCAATAGCAAAACCCGGCTTACTCAGTTGAGTGGCAGCCATATCAACCATTTTCCGCTTTGTATCGGAGACATCCGTCGCGATAAATTTCATAGTATCTACCTAATTTTAGGGTCTATTGTTGCCCTTTGGCGTCACTATACAATATTTCTTTAAATGAGCATATAGTCTGTTAAATGATTATTTAATGGACTATTCAGGTCCGTCACATTGCCCGAAGATACCAGTCATAATCTATGTTTGATACCTGCGCCACAAACTGCTCACACTCGCCGCGGCGCACCGTACCAAAAAGCCTGCAGTAGTCCTCTCCCAAATATTGCGGCAATATCGCACTGCTATCAAATTCATCCAGTGCTAGCGACCAAATTCTGGGCAGGGTAATCTCCTCTTCAATTTCAAGACCTTCAGGTACCATCTCACCAGGCTCACTCCCTTGGCTAATGCCATGATGCACACCTGCCACCAGGGCGGCCATGACCAGATAAGGATTGGCATCAGCGCCTGAAACCCTGTGCTCAACGCGACAATCTTTGTTACCAGAAACAGGAATGCGCAGCGCCACATCGCGATGGTTATAACCCCAGTTAGGCGTCAGTGGCGCGAAATTACCAGGAATCAATCGTCGATAAGAATTGGCGTTAGGTGCAAATATGGCCATAGAGTCAGCCATAGTCTCAGCCAAGCCACCAATAGCATGGCGCAGTGTCTCGGAAATGGCAGGCACTTCAGAAGACCCTGGGTCAGCGAACACGTTCACACCGTTGCCATCATACAAACTGAAATGAATATGTAGGCCATTCCCTGGTATATCAACAAAAGGTTTGGCCATAAAGGTTGCCGCCATATCGTGCTGACGTGCCACCCCTTTGATAATGCGCTTAAGAAGCACCGCGTGATCACAGGCGGTGATAGGATCATCCACATGGTGTAAATTAATTTCAAATTGCCCCGGCGAAAACTCCGAATGCACAGTGGTCATCGGCACCTTTTGAACTTCGCAGGCTCTGCGCACATCTTCCAGAAAATCATCGTTGTCCCATAGATCCTCGGGCATTGCATACTGAGTGCCGGATTGCTCTACACTCGTTCCTGGAACCTTCGCTAGTTGCGGCTGCGGCACTGCAGAATCACCGCTTTTAATTAAATAAAATTCTAGCTCAGTGGCGACAATCGGCTTGAGCCCCATTGCCTGCAGCGGTTGTAGCGCCTTAATCAGTATATTACGACTGTCAAATAATGCCGGACTGCCATCCAACTCAGCAAAGGTAGCAAGAACTTGGGCTGTATCTGATTTCAACCATGTGATTGGCGCCAATGTATTGGCAATAGGATAGATCAATTTATCGGGATCACCCTCGAGATTGGCAAAATCTACTTCATCACAAAATTCGCCACGCACATTGAGCAATACGGTGGATGCCGGACCCTTTACGCCATCGCGAAAAAAAGTAGCGAACTCATCGGCTGGGATTCGCTTACAGCGAATAATGCCATTCATATCGGGCATTAAAATTTCCAGCATTTTAATCTCTGGGTATTGTTTGATGAATTCCTCTAGCTCTGACTGTGTAGCAATATTCATTATTATTTTCCCAGCTTATGTCCGTTTAATACTTCCCCGCTAACACCATCAATGCATCCAAGCCAAGACAGCCATCGGCCGTTAAGGTTATTGGATTAATGTCCACTTCAACCACAGTATCGGTGAAAGTCACTGCAATTTCAGATAACCTGGCTGCTGCCTCACAGTAACTGTCAACATCTACTTTTGAGGCGCCGCGAACACCTGTTAAGAGTTCTGCCATAGATAGTTTATGTAAAGCACGTTTCACCGTAGCCGCATTAAATGGCGGCATAAGCACGGCAACATCACCCAGCACCTCCGCGTAAACACCACCAAAGCCAACCACCACTGTGGGACCAAACTGGCTATCTCGGCTAACGCCTAAAATCATTTCAACCCCAGTCGACTGCAGCATGGGCGCAATCATTACCTGTGCCCCAAGACGATTGACCATATCGTCGTAAGCCGCCACTAAATGGGTTTCGTCGAGAATGTTTAAAACCACCCCACCCACATCGGACTTATGGTCTATGCCAAGCTGCGCCGTTTTGAGAACCACTGGATACCCAATAGTTGCAGCGGCCGTGATGAGCTTGTCTTGACTACTCACCCGAACACTTTGCTGCATGGGGATTCCCAGGTCAGCCAAGCATTGGCTGGCCAAGGTCTCTGACACCACATTTTCTGATTGCAAACGTTGGCGCCAATAATCAGATTTAGTGTCGTTGGTGTCGTTGGTGTCGCTCCTTTTCATCGGCTCACGCAACAGAAAATCTCTATAATTTAAAAGGCAGCGCGCACCAATCAGAAACTGGCTAACTCCGTCGATCACTGCAAACCCATGGTGAGTAGACGTTATCGCCAATTCGTCACTGCCACTACCCTGCCTATTGGCGACGAGAAATACTGGTTTTCCTGACGCTGCCTGAGCTTGATGCAAATAATTAAGATAGGGTGCATACACCTCGCTATTGGGCCCACGATCATGCACCACAGCACCTATCGCTGCACCAGAATCCTCCATCAATGCCACAAAGCAGTCGGCCATAGTCACTCCTGCATGGAGGCCTCCAGCACCCCAACCGTCCAGAGGATTGATCGCTGGTAAGCCAGCATCGAGCAATTTCTCTAGCGTGCTAACGGTGGATTCTTGAAGCTCTGTTAAGGGCACCTGTAATTTGTCGGCAAGGTCAATCAACAACTGCCTCTCACCCCCTGAGTCATGCAGAGAAACCACACCACCTGAGCTAATTTGGCTAGTTTGTGCAAACATAATAAGCGTTGTGGCCAGCTGATCCATATCATCAACACGCTGCACACCATAGCGATCAAACACCGCGTTATAACATTGATCACTACCTGCCAGGGCACCAGAATGAGACACCGCCAGCTCAGCCGCCAAATCAGTGCGCCCCACCTTGAGCACCACAATGGGAATATTGCGTTGACTGGCTTTTTGAAAAGCTTGGATAAGCTTCTGTGGATGACGGCTGGTTTCTAGAAATAACCCAACCACGCGTGTCTCTTCAAGATCCAGGGCATAATCAAGATAGTCCTCCATAGAGACAGTAAGTTCATACCCACTGGAGACAGCAAGATTAAACTTCAGGCGTTGCTCGCAATCGACAATCCCCGACATTCCCGCGCCAGACTGACTGATCAGACTCACATTGCCAGGATAAGGATGATCGCGAGTATCAAAACCGCCTGCTAATACGCGGTCACGCACGTTATAAAAGCCCATGCCATTGGCACCAGCAATTAATAATCCGGCTTTTTCAGCCTTAGCGGTGATGCGTTGCTTAAGATTTGGGGTACTGTCGTTATCTAAGATGAGCGCCGAAAAAATAGTACAGGCAGGAATACCAAGAGCGATAACCTCATCTAGAGCTGCTTCAATACGCCGGTCGCTAATAGCGAAAATAACCATCTCAGGCTGCGTCGGCAAATCCGCCAACGCCTGATAGCAGGCAATTCCTAAGATCGACCCATAGCCGGGATTAATTGGATAAATCAACCCCTCATAACCACCGCGGCACAAGTTAACAATAACCTCATTGCCAACACTACCGTTCTTTTGCGAAGCGCCTAGGATGGCAATCGACGCAGGTTTTAGAAGCGGTTGTAGCCGTTGATTATTCATTAGAAATCCGGTGCGGGGGTTTGCCTTTTACGTGGTGGATTAAACACAGCGCCTTCAATGACCGTACACTTGGCCATTACTCGAGTCCACTTTAGCTCACGCTCATAGTAGATTTCAGCCACCAACTCCTGACCCACTTTTCCATATGTGGCATCAACCTGAGCAAATGCGACATTGGTTTTCGCGGTGGGGCACCAAGCGGCGGTAGTTACCGTGCCGACCTCTTTGTTACCCGCATAAATAAACGCGTGTTCCGCAGGTTTGTTGCCGTCAACATCTAAGTAAACAAAGGCGTAGCGAGAGCCCTCTTGTTTCTCTTTGAGCAGAGCTTTTCGGCCATTAAAGACAGGCTTATCAAAAGACACCAACCAACCCAACCCCAACTCAAATGGTGAGCGCGAACGACCCGTGCGAATCGCTTCCTCGGCTGGAATAAAGTCAACGCCAGCCTGTAAAAAGCCCGTTTCAGTCCGCAACATATCCAAAGCTGCGCTACCAATAGGACGGATTCCGCGCAGCTTACCCGCCGCAAACAAGGCATCCCAAAAGGCCTCCGCGAGGGCCGGCTCTATCCAAATTTCATAACCCAAATCACCGGTAAATCCAGTACGGGAAATCATCACTTCAGAACCTTCAAAGGGATAGCGAGTAATACCAAACGGCTTGAGATTTTCAATACCTACAAAACCCATATCCTTGAAGACGGCACAGGAGGTTGGCCCCTGAACGGCCAGCGCAGCCACTTCAGCAGTCTCATCAACAATGGTGACATCAAATCCTTCTGCCGACCACATTAACCAGTCAAGACAGCGCGCGTAGGCACATAGGCGGTAGTCATTCTCACCCAGATGGAAAATAGTGCCATCATCCATGACATGACCTTTATCATCACACCACACGGTATAGGCGACTCTGTCGATAGCAATCTTACTAATATCTCTGGTGACCAGACGGTTCAAATAGGCTCCAGCGTCTGGACCTGTAAAACGGTATTTGATCATCGGCGATATATCAAATACGCCCGTGTTACTGCGCACCGCGAAATACTCTTGCTCAACACTGGTGTATGCCGCCGCGCTCCGGTAACCCTTCCAGTCCTCCCAAAGATTGATTTCACACAATGCCAAACATCGCGAGTGAAAAGGCGTCTCCAAAATCATTGTTTCATCATGTGGCATCATGCTGATTTACCTCGCTTAATAATTTCTTTCGCCGCGTTATGACCCGCTAGGCCCATCACACCTCCACCCGGATGGTTTCCAGCACCGCACAGATAGAGCCCATCCACTGAGGTACCGTATTGAGAGGCTCCTGGGAACGGGCGCATCATTAAAATCTGATCAAGACTAATCTCGCCATGGTGCCAATGGCCACCATGGATATGGAAGCGCTCTTCTAAATCAACTGGAGTAAGCAGTTCACTGGCGACGATTTTGTCTTGAAGGTCCGGCGCAAAGTCTGCAATACGATCGATCACTAGTTGCTTGAACGCTTCTTTCTTTTCACCGTCCCAGCCACCTTCCAATTCGTAGGGCGCGTACTGAACAATCACCGACATCACATGCTTGCCTTGAGGCGCCAGGCTGGCATCATGAATAGATGGAATACTGATATCCATGGCTGGCGCGCTTGAATACTCTCCGTACTTGGAGGCATTGAACGCAGTCTCGATGTAGTTCATGGTCGGCGCAATAACCAGCCGCTGACCCATCTGCTGCTCAGATAAGCCGGTAAAATTGGGTAAGCTATCCAATGCAATATGCAATTTGGCTGCATCCCCTTTCATGCGCATTGTTTTCACTCGACGCGCAACGCCAGTTTCAATATTCGCAAGACCCACTAATTTGTTAAAGGTAGTTTTTGGGTCTGCATTGGATACGACTAAAGACGCGTTAACCACTCGGCCGTCAGCGAGGGTAACACCCGTCGCGCGATCCACATCAATATTAATCTTGCTGACCGCGGCGCCGACTTCGATATCGACACCACTGGCCTGCGCAGCATTGGCCATCGCCTGACCTACCGCTCCCATGCCACCTTTGACCACTGCTGGCCCATTAAATCCGAAAACACTGCCCATGCGGCGATAGATGTAACCATACACGGTATTCGGCGAACGCGGCCCCATGTGAGAACCCAATAGTGAGTCGAGACTGATGGCGCCTTTTAATAAATCATTATCAAAGTTTTCTTCCATCACATCGTAAATATTGATCAATGCTAAGCGCATGAGATCACTCATGTCTTCTTTGCCGAGCATCTTCATACCCAAGCCCAGTTTAGCAACCGTAATACGATCGGTTAGGTTACCTTCAACCAATTTGGGCGCACGGCGGTTGAACGCGCCAGCCAGCAGCTTGCAAAACTTGAGTATTTGTTTGTTGAAGGCAACGAAGGCTTTGCGGTCTTCCTCTGATATGCCCGCACCTTCAAGTTTGTCACCATCGATGGTTAGATGGTGACCATCCTGAGCTAACGCGATGGTGCTGAGATCGCGCGCGGCGAGTTCCAAGCCATTTTTAGTAAGGCCCAAATCTGAAGCGACAGCTGGATTCAACTGAAATAGCCAGTGAGCGCAGGACGAGACCGAGAACTGGTCGCTAAACTCAGCGGTTGCAGAGGCCCCACCCAATGATTGGTTAGCTTCAATAACCAATACTTTACGGCCTTCTTTGGCTAGATAGCTTGCGCAGACAAGTCCGTTGTGACCACCGCCAACAACAATGACATCATAGTTTTTCTCAGTATTAATCATCGTCATAGCCTCCAGGCACAGTGTTGGTTAACGAGAGATCCATGAGAATTTCTCGCGCTGCGTTAGCCCCTGGCGCAGCCATTACGCCGCCCCCTGGGTGAGTTCCAGAACTACACATATACATACCTTTCACTGGCCCACGGTACTGGGCATATCCCGGGAATGGACGATTGAACAACAGCTGATCGAAGGTCAGTTCGCCCATAAAGATATTACCCTCAGTGAGACCCACCTCGTTTTCAATATCCTGCGGTGTTCGCGTCTCACAGTGCAAAATCAGATCTTTAAAGTCAGGACTATAGTTACTTATTTGATCGAGCACGGTCTTTTCAAACCCCGCTTTATCTTCTGCCGTCCAGTCACCGCCATTTATCTTAGGGGGTGCGTACTGCACAAACACCGACATCATGTGCTTGCCCGGAGGCGCCATGGTTGGGTCTATCTGGGTGGGAATCAACATATCCACATAGGGGTCTTTAGACCAAGTTTCTGCTTTCCAGTCATCGTAGGCACGCTCCATTTTTGGTAGCGAGTCACTGAAGTGTTTCTCACCCAAACACAAAGGGCTGTCCTTGGGGAGGCCGGTAAAGGTTGGCAATCCATCCAGGGCAATATTGAGCTTGCCGGAGGAGCCTCGAATTTTAAAGTTCTTAGCTTTGGTGACCACGTCCGCTGGCAGATCACCTTCATCCATAATTTTCAGGAAGGTGCGCTTGGGGTCAAGGTTGGATACCACAATATCAGCGTAAAGTTCGTCGCCATTAGCCAGAGCAACACCCTTAGCTTTACCATTTTTAACGATAATTTGAGCCGCCTCAGCATCGCACTGAATGGTGCCGCCAAAGGATAAAAACGATTTAGACAGCGCGGCCGCAACAGATCCCATACCGCCGCGAGCAAAGCCCCAAGCGCCAACAGAGCCATCAACATCGCCCATATAATGATGTAATAGAACATAGGCCGTGCCTGGGGAGTAAACACCTAATGCGGTACCAATAATGCCACTGCCCGCCAAATGAGCTTTAATAACATCTGACTCGAAGTACTCATCAAGAAATTCACCAATACTCATGGTCCAAAAGCGCATAGTGTCGGCCAAGCCTTCTTCACCCATGCTGCCAAAAGACTTCGCCAATAAGGCTAGCTCTTTTAGATCTCTGGGCTTTAGCGAGGTTGGGTCAGGAGGCGTGCGCATTAAGAACGGACGAATCAAACGAGTTTGTTTCATCACATCAGCTTCGTAGCGCTCGTAAGCACTAGCATCGCGTTTGGAGTGCCGAGCCACTTCACGCAACAGACGCTCATGGTCCGCATGGTTACCAAAGTAATCTCCGTTTTGCTTAAAGGTCACACCACCACCGTATGGCACAACCTGTAGACCGTGACGTGGCAATTCTAAATCGCGGATAATTTCGGGTCGCAACAGACTGCATACATAGGAGCAGTTGGAATACTTCCAGTTGGGATAGAGCTCACGACTAACCGTGGCACCACCAATGTAAGCATTTTTCTCCAGGACAAGGACATTCAATCCAGCCTTTGCCAAATAAGCGGCATTGGTCAGACCGTTGTGTCCTGCTCCGATAACAATCGCATCATATTTTTTCATAGTGTCAGGCTACTCCAAACCATCAGCTAGCGCCACGTGACGCTTAGTACGCAAATTTCTGCGTGAAGAATGCCAAAATTTAAATCGCCTGTCTACAGAAAATGAATGGTTATTCATTCAGTTGCGCAGAGCTAATCAATGGTTTAAGGTTTGGGAAGCGACGGCGATAGAGAATCTGGATTGTATCTTTCGTCGGGCATATTTTTTTAGAGGATGGTGAATGGAAGCGATTAATACGGAACTCGCCACTGCGCCAAGAGCGCTGTCTAAACAAGCGAGGCGCAAACAGCTTATTGAGGCGACCATTAAATGTATTGCTGACAAAGGGTTGTCTGGCACCACCATGGCCGACGTCACACAGCAAGCCGGCCTGAGCTTGGGGATCGTTAATCTACACTTTCAAAGTAAAGAAAAATTACTCATTGAAACCATGCGTTATATTTCCGAAGAATATACCAGTGGACTGACTAAAATCTTCAACGATAAAAGCCTAAATGCCGAACAAAAAATTCTCGCTCATATTCACTTTGACTTCAGTCGTAAAATTACTGATCGCAACAAACTGGCGGTGTGGTTCGCCTTTTGGGGAGAGACTAAATCTCGGCCTACCTACCTCTCTATTTGCGCAAGCTATATCAGTGAGATTGCGAGTAACTTGACCGAGCTATTTGAACTACTTAAACAACAGGGTGACTATGAGCAGGTTGATCCTGAATTGGTATGCACCTGTTACACCGCTCTTTCCGATGGTCTGTGGTTAGATTTATTAGTGACTCCCAAAGGATTAAAGCCCTCTCAGGCTCAAGACGTGGCCATGCATTATCTTTCCACACAATTTCCCAATCACTTTAAACCTCAAGCAGGACAATGAGCACAGGAGATATATCATGGAGATTCAACACAAGCAAAGTACTATTGACTGGCAGGAGAAGGTTCGTCAGTTTGTGGATGCGGAGTTAATTCCATGGGAAATCGAAGCCGAGATGAATCAGGGCGTCATTCCTGAAGCAGTTAGCAACAACATGCAAAACAAGGCCATTGCTTTGGGTCTTTCAAAGATGGACGCTCCCATCGAGTACGGTGGCCTCAATATGAGCATGGTTGACCAAGTTGCTGCTTGGGAAGAGTTAGGTCGGGTCACCAATGCGTTGTGCTGGTGTTTTCCTGAAGCCCAGCACTGGATGTTTGAGGCTTGTGCGGACAGCGATTATCAGATAAAAACATATCTAAACGGCCTTATGGACGGAAGTCTTCGCGAGTGCTACGCCATCACTGAGGCTGAGTCGGGCTCTTACGAAGTCACTAATGCCACGGCTAAAAGCTGTGATGGTGGCTATTCACTCAATGGCGAGAAGTGGTTTGTGACTACCGCCAACATGGCTGATTTCTTTTTTGTACAAGCAAAAACGGACAATGGTGAGGAGGCTCTGTTTTTTGTGGATATTGCTGCTCCTGGTGTCAGCATGATTGAAAATCCTGCATTTTCTCATACCTTCCCATCGCACCATCCGACCTACAAATTTGACAATGTGTTTGTCGCCGAGAAAGATCGCATTGGCGGCGAAGGCTCCGGCATGGATTATAGCCGTAGTTGGTTTCGCCATGAGCGCCTGACTATTTCCGCGCGTATGCTGGGTGCTGCGACCCGCATGATCGAAGAGGCAACGGCATGGGCTGCGCAAAGAGATATTCAAGGCGAAAAGCTTATTGAGAAACAGGCCATTCAGTTCAGTCTTGCTGACAGTGTCACCGAACTCTGGGCAGCCAGACTAATGGTTTATGAGGCTGCCGAGGCCCATGATCGTGGTGATGATCTTAAGTCACTCCATGCGCGCTGCTCGATGGTTAAACTCTACTCTACCGAAATGGCTAATCGGGTGGCCGATCGATGCCTACAAATATGGGGTGGCCGCGGCTATCGCAGGGATAATGCAGTAGAACGATTTTATAGGGAGGTGCGAGTTGACCGCATCTGGGAAGGCAGCAGTGAAATGCAGCGTATGGTGATTGCTCGGGCTCTACAAAAACGAGGTTTGAAAGGAATGTAATGTGCTGACATCACGGCAATCTTATAGTCTTATCCGACAACTAGCTCGACAGACCTGGCTTGTACTGATTGCTATTGCCACTGCAACAGTAAGTGTAGCCTCTGAACAAGACCTAATTAACGCTGCAAGGGGCAACGCCAAAAAGCTCAATATCTACAACTGGTCCGACTATATCAATCCTGACGCCATTACTGACTTTGAAAAAGAGTACGGTATTAATGTCACCTATGATATTTATGACTCTAGCGAAATCGTCGACACCAAACTGATGACTGGCCGCAGTGGCTATGATGTTGTGGTTCATGCCGCGTCTTTTACCGCACGCCTCGCAAACGCAGGAATTTTCCATCCTGTAGATTTCGATAAGCTGCCTAATTGGCACCATTTGGATCCTGATTTAGTACGCACAGCCAATGAAAAATATTCTAATGGCCTGCAAGGAGTTCCTTTCTTCTGGGGAACCACCGGTATTACCTACAATGTTGACCTCATCAAAGCGCGTATGCCTAATGCGCCTCTGGATAGCTCTGCGCTAATATTTGATCCAGAGATTATCTCTAAGTTTACCGACTGTGGCATTTCATTTTTAGATGATCCTACATCAGTCATACCTATGGGTATGATGTACTTGGGTTACCCCGCGAATTCAGTGGATTTACAGCAGCTAAAAGAAGTAGAAGCGCTAGTAAAAGCTGTGCGTCCCTACATCACTTATTTTAGTTCCACCAAGATGCTTTTGGATTTACCCAGCGAGGAAGTCTGCATTGCTATGAGTTGGTCAGGTGATTATTCAGTCGCCTCTAACAGGGCCAAAGAGGCTGGTATCGATATTAATCTTGATTATATTATTCCTAAGGAAGGTGGGGGTATGTGGTTTGACAGTATGTATATTCCTGAAGATGCGCCGCATCGCGAGAACGCCTATCTATTTTTAAACTACATGCTGCGCCCCGAGGTCATTGCAGCCTCCACTGACTACATTGGTTATGCCAATGCCAATAAGTCGGCTACGGCGCTAGTCAACCCAAGGTTAACTGCAGATGTTGCCATTTATCCAGACACTGAAACCTTAAAAAGATTACAAACCACGGAAGTGCTAGCCCCCAAGGAGGAGCGCAAACGATCGCGCACCTGGACTAAAATTAAAACCGGACTGTAACGCCTATGAACAGAGAAGACTCAATAAAGGCACAGCAACAGACTAAGCCCTATGTTGCAGCAACTCCGTGGCTAGATCCCAAAGCCAAACCTTTTATACAAATAAAAGGTTTAAGCAAACAGTTTAATGATTTTTTGGCTGTGGATAATGTCACTTTAGACATCTACAAGGGCGAGTTATTTACCATTCTTGGTGGCTCTGGCTGTGGCAAATCGACACTACTGCGGATGCTCGCAGGCTTTGAAACGCCGAGTGAAGGGCAAATAATTATTGATGGCGTAGATATGGCCAGTATTCCTGCTTACGACAGACCCATCAATATGATGTTTCAGTCCTATGCGGTATTTCCACATATGACGGTGGAGCAAAATATTGGCTATGGCCTCAAAAAAGACAAGCTTGGTAAAGCTGAGATAGCCACTCGCGTAAAAGACATGCTGGAACTGGTGCAGTTAAGTGAATTAGCCAAGCGCAAGCCCCATCATCTCTCGGGTGGTCAACGCCAACGTGTGGCTCTGGCTCGCGCCCTAATTAAACAGCCTAAAGTGTTACTGCTGGATGAACCTTTGGCGGCGCTAGATAAAAAGCTGCGAGAACAAACCCAATTTGAGTTAATGAACTTGCAGTATGAGCTAGGTATTACCTTTGTCGTGGTAACCCATGACCAAGAAGAAGCTATGACATTATCCGACCGCGTGGCCGTAATGGATGCGGGGAAATTTGTACAAACAGGTACCCCAACTCAGGTTTATGAATCACCCAATAATTGTTTTGTCGCTGACTTTTTTGGCACCATAAACTTGTTTAATGCCACTGTCATTAGCACAGATACTACAACCAAAACACTGCGTGCTGAGCTCGAGACTACTGGCACCCAACTGACGGCCAGCAGTGAAGCTGAATTTGCGATTGGGACTGAAGTCATCATTGGAGTGCGACCTGAAAAAATTATCGTCAGCCAACAGCGGCCTGAGGGTGACCACCTGACGATTACTAAGGGAGCAGTGGAAGATCTCGCCTACTATGGCAATCGCAGCCTATATAAGGTGCGCAGTCAATCCGGTCGTATCATTCAAGTCAGTGCGCAAAATTATCAACGCTCCGAGGCGCTGGCTTTAGAGTGGGACGACAAGGTCTACCTATCTTGGGATTCTAGCTGTAATGTGGTGCTGTCCGAATGAGTGACTCCAAACCGGTCCTAACTACGCGTTATCGCCAGCCACTGGGGGATAAGCTATGGCGACGCTTTGTGATTGGCGTACCCTATTTTTGGCTACTTTTATTTTTCCTAGCACCCTTTGCCATCGTCTTTAAAATTAGCTTTGCCACACCCATCGTTGCCCAACCCCCCTTTACTCAACTGTTTGATTTTGGCACCGATACCACTCATTGGTTGTTGGCCACATGGGACAATTATCGGTTCCTCACCGAGGACAATCTGTACTGGGTCAGCTACTTTAAGTCGATAAAAATCGCCGCTATTTCTACTTTTATTTGCTTATTGGTTGGCTATCCAATGGCCTACGGCATTGCTCGCGCCGCACCCACCACTCGCAATATTCTGCTGATGCTGGTGATACTGCCCTTTTGGACATCATTTTTATTGCGCGTCTACGCATGGATGGGACTGCTGGGTAAAAATGGCATTGTTAATTCATTACTCATAAACATAGGGCTTATAGACTCACCACTGCAAATGCTCTATACCGACATGGCCGTGTACCTGGGGATTGTCTACACCTACATTCCGTTCATGATTTTACCGCTGTATGCCACTCTAGAAAAAATGGATACCAGCTTGCACGACGCGGCGGCTGATTTAGGGGCGAAACCATGGCAAACCTTTATTGATGTGACCCTGCCCTTATCGATGCCTGGTATTATTGCGGGCTCACTTTTGGTGTTTATTCCCGCGATTGGCGAATACGTCATACCGGCGCTACTCGGCGGTCTCGACTCTCTAATGATTGGCCGTACTCTATATGACGAATTCTTTGTTAACCGTGACTGGCCTCTGGCCTCTGCAGTGGCCACTATACTGCTGATTATCGTGGTCATACCCATCATGCTATTTCAGCGCAGCCAGCAGGAGCCAGAGTAACTATGCAAAAGTCCTCGCGCTTTGTGTTCTCGGCCCTATGTTTTGGCTTTGCCTTTTTATACATACCGATACTGGTGCTGATTGCATTTTCTTTCAATCAGTCTGCTATTGCCTCGGTCTGGGGTGGGTTTTCACTGCGCTGGTACACCGCGTTATTTAATAATGAGCAAATTATTGAGGCAGCGCTACTGAGCTTAAAAATTGCCGCCACCAGCGCCACCTTCGCAACCATTTTAGGGACTATGGCGGGGCTAGCTTTAACTCAAATGGGACGCTACCGAGGCCGGCTTGTTTTTACCGGTATTATTGCTGCACCGTTGGTGATGCCCGAAGTGATTACTGGTTTATCGTTATTATTGATGTTCGTTAGCCTACAAGAACTGATTGGCTGGCCGGTGTCACGGGGTGCCAGCACCATCACCATTGCCCACATTACCTTTTCAATGGCCTATGTGGCGGTGGTTGTGCAATCTCGTCTATCCAGCATGGACCAGTCCCTGCATGAAGCCGCCATGGATCTTGGTGGCAGGCCCATGCAAGTCGCTTTCGATATAACCTTACCTCTCATTGCTCCGTCGATGCTATCTGGGTGGTTATTGGCCTTTACGCTGTCACTAGACGATTTAGTCATCGCCAGCTTTACCTCAGGCGCAGGTGCTAGCACCTTACCTATGGTGATTTTCTCCAAGATTAAACTAGGCGTCACCCCTGACATTAACGCATTGGCGACGCTCATTATCGGCACCGTGAGTATGGGTATTATTATTGCCAGTTTGATTATGTTCAGACAGAACAAACTTAATAAAGTCGGGTGAAGCTGCTCTTTCGTTTATGTTCCATCGTCTATCATCAATCAGATCATCGAATTGATGGCCTGACTGATGATATTTTTAAGGCTTTTCCGCGCGCTGAACTGAACGACCTACTTTACGGCCCAAGCAATACCCAGCTAGACACTAAACATAGCATTCTTTATTGGTAGCTGACGAATGCGCTCTCCAGTGGCATTGAAAATAGCGTTGGCCAGTGCTGGGGCAATCGGCGGTGTGCCTGGCTCTCCTGCTCCACCCATGACTTCGCCACTGTTAATAATGTGCGTCTCAATGGTGGGCGCCTTAGACATTCTTAGGGACGAATAGTCATGGAAGTTACTCTGTGCTACGGCTCCATCTTTAATGGTAATCTCACCATAAAGCGCCGCGCTGAGACCATAAATAATACCTGATTCAATCTGCGCCTTCATGCCATCTGGCGAAATAGCATATCCCGCATCAATGACCGCGACCACACGATCAACCGATAAATTGCCATCGCTAACAGTTACTTCGACTACCTCTGCTACGATGGACCCAAAGCTCTCTTGTAAGGCAATGCCCCGGCCACGTCCTGGGGCGAGCGGTACATCCCATTGGGCCTCGGTAGCGGCTTTTCTTAAAACAGCGAGTTGTCGCGGTAAATGTTGAAGCCGAGCAACGCGATACTCATAAGAATCCTGACCAGCGGCGACGGCGACTTCATCAATAAATGACTCAGTAAAAAAGCCATGCTGAGAATGATCGACACTGCGCCAAGCACCCAAAGGTACGTGCGTTGGACTGGCCACATGACCAATGTCTTTAACGGCTACGGTATAGGGAATAAGCGGCGCTTCAACAGGCTCCATTTTCCCAGCATAGGTGTTTTCCCATGCGGTGAGGTTGCCATTGTCATCTAGTGCCCCACGAAAGCGGCTTTGAACTGCTGGTCGGTAAAAGTCTTGTTGTACATCTTCTTCACGTGACCAAATAAGCTGCACAGGACGGCCCACTTTAGCCGCTAATTGCGCGGCCTGAATGGCATAGTCAGGTCGAGATTTTCGACCAAAACCACCGCCCATGAAACAGTTATTTAACGTCACATTTTCGACATCAAATCCTAGAGAGTCTGCAACGGCTTGCCGAAAACTCAATGGACTTTGACAGCCAATCCAAATTTCACAAAAGCCGTCTTTAACCACGGCTGTGGCATTGAGAGGCTCCATGCAGGTGTGGGCTAGAAAAGGTACTTGATACTCGGCTTCTATAATTTGAGATGCGTTAGCCATAGAGGTAGTCAAATCACCTTGTGAAACATCCGCTTGGCGATCAATACCGGCGCTAATGTCCCTGTCAAATTGGGCAAAAATAGCGTCACTAGACACTGAATCATTATCAGTAGCGGCCCATTCGATGTTAAGCGCATCTAAGCCCCGTTTTGCCTGCCAGTAGCCCTCGGCGACAACAGCCACAGACTCTTCGGTGGAGAAACCACCAATCAAAGCACTAACCTCAGCCGCCGGAAGCCTAACCACGTCTATAACACCCTTTATGGTGCGGGTTTGCGTGTCGTCAATATTGTCTACACCACCTCCAAAGGTGGGCGCACGCTTGACGGTGGCATACAGCATATCGGGTAGTCGCACATCTAGCGCAAAAGTCGCGGTGCCGTCAACTTTACTGGGAAGATCATGCCGCTGAACATGGCGCCCCATGATCTTAAACTGGTCGGGTGTTT
>CAJWFB010000009.1 GCA_913031645.1 uncultured Cellvibrionales bacterium | reverse complement strand
AAAAAGGCTTTCAATCCCTTAAAAACATGCACTTAGTTGCTTTAAAGAATGCAAAGATGCTTTTGCTACTCGTTACCAGTTTTCGGTAAATGGCTCTCTTTTATCTATGCCAATTTTAATTATGGTGGGGATTACTTGACAATTTATTCAACCATATATAGCTGAGAAAGTTACACTGTGTTATCGGTGATTAGTCTTACATATATGCTTAATTACGTTTTAAGTTAAAACCCAACTCCACGTTCAGCGAGAAATCTATACTCAATGCTAAGGTGTATTTATTCAATACTATTATTTTTAATACTGACTGGTTTTACGTTTATTAATAATGATGATTTACCTATTCTCGATTCATCGAGAATTGTAATAACGTCTGAAGCACTGGTAGGATTGAAGTTGACTATAGACAACGACTTTGTGATTATTTCACACGGTGATCTTTTAGGGGCTAATTCATCAAGCATTACCGCTGACAAGCAAGCTCATGAACGACTCGAGAAAGTTGTTTTAGACATTGATTCAGGAATACACACTGTCATTATCTCAGATCCGATTAAACCTGTCTTAAGAGTGAAGTTCGATTTAAATTCTGGTCAGACTAAATATCTACGGCTTAGACGTTAAGGCGTCGTTTCGATTATTCAGGCCCCACAAAGTAACCAAAATCCTACGTATGCATTGCTTTCCATTTCACGACTACTGCTTGATGCTTTAATTAACCTCTGATCAGTGTATTAACTCCCCGATGGAATATCTTTAAAGGCCAGCCCTTTGTCTGCTCTAGGATCTTGCGGTAATCCTAAAACGCGTTCGGCGATGATGTTTTTCAGAATCTCATCGGTACCGCCGGCAATGCGTAAACCCGCTGATCCCAGCCAGGCATTGTGGAAATCATGAACATCCGAAAGATCGGTTTTCAGCATACCTGCCATGTCCAATGAGTCGATACCGAAGTGACCAATGGCCTGTAATTTGTTCGCGCTGACTACTTTGGTAATGGAAGCCTCAGGGCCTGGTGTGTCGCCTTTGGAGAGGGCAGACATGGTGCGCAGTTTTGTATTTTTAAGTCCGCTTGCCTTACAGTACCAGTCAGCGATGGACTCTCGCACCGCGCGGTTTTCTATTAGTGCTTGGCCTTGATCATCCTGACCCTTAGCCCACTCAAAGGCTTCGGTGGCATCGACACCGTTTGCGTCACCCACAGCCAACCTTTCGTTCATGAGAGTGGTAATGGCGACTCTCCAACCATCACCCACAGCGCCAAGTCTCTGGCTGTCTGGTATACGCACGTCATTAAAGTAGACCTCGTTAAATGACGAGCCACCGGTAATCTGTTTGATCGGCTTGATATCAATGCCAGGAGATTTCATATCAACAAAGAAAAAGGTCATGCCGGCGTGTTTATCTAGGTTGGGGTCATGCCTGACTATAATAATACCGTAATCACAAAACTGTGCCCCTGAGGTCCACACCTTTTGACCATTGATAACCCAGTCATCACCATCTTGCACCGCTTTGCTGCGCAGACCGGCTACATCGGATCCCGCAGAGGGCTCGGAGAATAGCTGGCACCAGATTTCTTCGCCTGCGGCCATCGGTGGCAGGTAGCGTTGCTTTTGTTGCTCGGTGGCGTATTGCATCATGACGGGACCTGCCATGCCAAGACCAATTTCATAGACACCCTGAGGGACGTTAAATTTGCCTTCTTCTTGGCCCCAAATGATTCTCTCAAGCGGTGAAGCTTCTAAGCCGCCATAGATTTTTGGCCAGTGCAACATTGCCCAGCCAGCGTCAAACTTCTTTTTTTGCCAGATTCTTGCAGCGTTTAGAAAGTCCGATGAACCCGATTTACCGTGAGAGTTATGGTTACTGGTTTGGCTTTTGAGTTGGGCATTATCTGTTAACCAAGCACTGCATTTAGCTCTGAATTGGGCTTGTTGTTCTGTGTCATTAAAATTCATATCAGGCCCCTTGTTGAGCGTTGGCAGGTTGGGCTTTTTCTAGCCCATTTATGAGTTTTTCCTTCCAAGTGGCAAGGGACCCAACATTTAAAGACAGCAACTTAGCGCGCCGATAGAAAAGATGGCAGTCGTACTCCCAGGTAAACCCATTACCGCCGTGGGTTTGGATGTTTTCCTGGGAACAATAGTTAAATGCTTGTGTGGCACTGACTCTCGCGGTAGCGGCGGCCACTGCTAACTCGGCAGATTCAGTAGATAGCGCCCAGGCACCATAGTAGCTATTAGATTTGGCGAGGGTTAGCTTGATATACATGTCTGCTAACTTGTGTTTTATCGCTTGATAGGAGCCAATAGCGCGACCGAAGGCAAATCGCTGTTGGGCGTAACTGGTTGCCATATCAAGGGTCGCTTGGGCACCGCCTAATTGCTCAAAACTGAACATAACAGCCGCTTGGTCCAGCAGGTTTTGCAGTAGCGCCCAACCTTCTCCTTGATTACCCAGTAACCGGCTATGTGCATTACTAAAGTCGATGGAGAAATGACCTCGACTATCATCAATGGTGTCTTGTTTTTTGATATTACAGTCACCATTGAGTTCAACCAGTCGAAGTTCAATACCTTTTTGGCCTTTACAGAGGACAATAACATGAGTGGCTATGCCGGCGTCGGGCACAGCAATCTTGGTACCCGAAACGGTGTTATCAGCCACGATCACATTAATATTTTGTTCAGTGGGAGCCAATAATTGCTCAGTGATGGCAACTGTGCCGACGCATTCACCCGATAGTAGTTTAGGGAGTAAATCTTGTTTTATGTCATCGCTAGCAAACTTGATAATGGCTTCGGTAAAAAGGTATACCGATGATGAAAAGGGCACTGGTGCGAGTGATCGACCCAGTTCTTCAGCGACCACACAGAGTTCGAGATGGCCTAAGCCCAGTCCATCATACTCTTCGGGTATTCTAATCCCAGTCCACCCCATAGCAACGATTTGTTGCCAAAGATCAGTGTCTAAAGCTTGTTGCTGATCAAGAACGGTGCGACTTCTTTGGAGGGACTGTTCTTTCTCGAGAAATTTACGCGCTTCTGATTGAAGCAGCTTTTGGTCGTCTGAAAAATCTAAATTCATTAGCCCACTCTTTTTGATGTTATCTAACCCATAGAATATAGGTCTATAGGAGAGAAAAGCAATAGTAATGAGCGTTCATTTTAGGTGCCAACTGAAATTTGTTTCGTATTATAGGAAGCGACTAAAAAGCGGTGAATCTGGTTTCTTTAAAGACACTATTATGACGGCTATTTGGCGTCACTGGAGACTTTTTGCCAGCTTTTGGTTTGATACAAAAAGCCAATGTGGCCACGAACGAAAAGTGTGCCATCCTCTAGCCATACTTTGCCCTTGTAAGCATCGCCTGTTTTGGGGTCAAAAACACTTCCTTTCTGCCAGATACCTTTTTTTAGTTTAAGTCCGTTAATAATTTGCATGCCGATAACCGGTTTGCCAAATAAATCTCCTTTGCATTCAGTACAGATAGGGTTGTCCTCAGGGGCGTTATGCAGACTAAGGATGTTTGCATATAGCTTACCCTCCTCGATGCGAACCTCCACGGTAGACTCAATATTACCATTGTCATCAAAGGTATTCCATAGACCGGAGGGGTCAGTGTTATTGTCAGCCCAACTGGGGGTTGTCAACAGGAATACTGTTAAAATAAAAGTAACACGCATGGTTAGTTCCTTAGATTTAGTTATTTTTACCGTATTTCTCTGCATACTGTTTAACGCGTAATTCCTCTGTTTGAATCGTGCTAGGGTACAATGGCTCGTGGCTGGCGAGTAAAGGAATGACTGACAAACAGAGATGCGCTGAGCAGTGCCACCGCACAGACTTGATGTGCTGCAGCGATGGGTACCGGAATATAAAAAATGAGCGTACTAATGCCTAGGCTGACCTGTAAAAACAACAAACCAATAAAGCAGTAAATGCCCACTTTCAAAGACCCCTGCAGATCAGATTTGAGCGCTTGGTAGGCAAATGTGCACACCAAACCGACAATCAAGTATGCAAACATACGATGGTTAAACTGGATGGTTAACATGTCTTCAAAGGCTGAAAGCCAAAAGGGTTGAAGGCTGTATAGTCCGGGTGGGATAAAACTATCGCCCATCAGTGGCCAAGTTGGGTAGGGGATGCCAGCACGAGTCCCTGCCACTAGACCACCCGACAGAATCATTAAAAATATCAGCCCGCTGAGAGAGTAGGCAAAACGTTTGAGATGCTTAGGTTGCGAGGCAACTGGTGCTAGTAGGTCGAGCACAGTCCAGAATATAAAGCCATAGATGAACACCGCCATGCCGAGGTGGGCAGTGAGCCTGTACTGACTCACGTGAGGGTTATCAACCAGGCCGCTCTTAACCATATACCAGCCAAGTACCCCTTGGCTTCCACCCAGTACTAACATGACCAGTAACCTTGGTGTCAGGCCAGGCACTATGCGCTTGGTAAAATAAAAGAACAGAAAGGGTAAGACGAAAATAATACCAATAAAACGCCCCAGCATACGGTGCAAATACTCGTACATAAATATAGGTTTGAACTGCTCGAGTGTCATATTAAAGTTAGTTTTTTGATATTCAGGGAACTGCTGATACTTCAAGAACATGGCTTGCCAGTCGGCCTGAGTAATCGGTGGTATCACACCTCTGATAGGTTTCCAGTCCACCATCGACAATCCCGAATCGGTCAGTCTTGTGACGCCTCCAAGGAGTATCATTCCGAAAATAACCGCGGCACAGATGATTAGCCACCAGGCTATCTGGCGATTACAGGATTCTTGGTGCAAACTTAAAGAGCTATTGGGCATGAGTTCCTTGGGTTATTTTTGTTGATGACCTTTTAACCAGCCTTTCTTACGAAAGCGTCGCATGTTTAGACTAGATTTAATAGAGAAATCTACCAGCGAAGTGGCATAAAGCCAGACAACATCGGCCCCCATTCGCACCAATATCCAAGGAGCAATAATTCGTGTCAGCAAAATACTAAACACCGTTACCATCATTGGATAGCGAGTATCACCTGCACCTCGGAGTGCACCGGCCATACTAAATTCAATGGCCATCATGGGAAGACAGGCACTGAGAATATAGGTGAACTGCACCATATGGTGAATGACCTGAGGGTCATCAATCATAAAGCGTGCGATTTGCTCAGCAAATAAGGACATTAGCACACCGCCAGTAACCATAAAGTAGAGACTAGTGCGCATGGTTTTCCAGCCAGCTTGATAGGCGCCTTTGAGATCACCAGCGCCTAAGTGCTGGCTAACCAGTGTGGCGCTGGAAATAGAAAAACTGAACGCGACCACAATAACAATCCCTAAAATAGACAGGCCAATACCGTAGGCAGCAAATGGCGCGCTTCCGTAGCTCGCCAAAAATACCATAAATATAAGCAGGCCACCTTGGAAAAAAGCTTGCTCGAAGGCGGCTGGAACACCGATGTTGATGAGTGCTTTTCCGTTGCTGACCATATCTGGAAATGGGTTGGAGGGCCTAAAGTGGAAGCCACCAAATATCCAAATCAATAAAAATGTAACGATGGTGACCGTCATGGCTATACCGCCACCAATGGCCAATCCAGAGATACCACGGGGTTCCAAACCTGCCCATCCGAAGGTCATAGCTGTGCCAAGGGCCACGCTTAATGTAACGCCGACAATAGCGGTCCACAGGGGTGTCGTGCTGTCACCAGTAGCACGAAAAACCATATTGAAAACCAGTGTGGTTAGCATGGCCGGTGCGAACACAGCTGTCCAGAGGACAAAGTCTGTGGCTAGACGATGGCCGTCGGGTGTAAGACCAAACAAGCTTACCAGCTGATCTCGAAAGGGGATGGCGAACCACGCAAGCAGTAGACCGTCCAAAAAGAACAGAACCACTGATAAAGCAGCAAAGCGACCCGCTAAAGACTGGTTATTAGCGCCCCAATATTTACCGACCATGGCTGTTGTGCCACTGCAGAGGCCCATAATTACCGCATGTAAGACGAAGTATAAACGCTGACCAGTAGTTGCGGCGGCGACTGCATCGGCGCCAAAGGTGCCGGCTATTTTGAGGAATGCGACACTCATCAGCATATACACAATATTGCTGATGATGGTTGGCCACGTTAGACGCCAAATGTTTAAAGTAGAGACGGGATCCATTAGCGGTGCATGATAGCATTTGATAGTCATGCCGGTGATAGGTTTCATTTAAATATGAATATTATTTAGAACAAATCCTAAAGACTTAGATTTGTAACAACAGATTGTCTTTTATCATCGGATATCAGTGACAATGTTGTTTTGACGTCTAGCGGTTATTCCCTCAAATACCCCGTTAGTTATCGGTTTACGCCATTCTTACCTATGCCGGTTGCGGTGATAAAGCGAATTGGTCATTATCGATGCCTTATTTTAGAGATTGATTGTGAAAGGATTACCATGAGTATTTCAGGACAAGATGTTCGCAATGCCGCCACAATGCTTGAGGGCCATGTCATACGCACGCCAATGGTGATTTCGCCATTGCTGTCGCAGCACCTTGGGTGCCACATTTATGCCAAGTTGGAGTGTTTACAATATACCTCGTCCTTCAAAGCTAGGGGTGCATTTGTCGCTATGCAAGACCTCTCTTCGGAGCAGAGAAAGACAGGGGTTATTGCGATGTCCGCCGGTAATCATGCGCAAGCTGTCGCGTATCATGCGGGCCAGATGGGCATACCGGCGGTTATTGTTATGCCTGCCCAAACGCCCTTTGCGAAAGTTGCACGCACGCGTGCTTATGGCGCCGAGGTGGTGCTTGAAGGTCGTCATTTAAATGATTGTGAGAATACGGTTGAGGTATTGATTAATAAACGCGCTCTCACGCTGATCCATCCCTATGATAATGATCAGGTGATGGCAGGCCAGGGTACGGTGGGTCTTGAGATGCTGATTGATCAGCCAGACTTAGATGTGCTGGTAGTACCGATAGGTGGTGGTGGTCTGATCGGTGGAATCGCAACTATTGCCAAAGAAATGTGTCCGAATATACGTATTGTCGGTGTTCAGACAGAGGCCTATCCGTCTATGCAGGCGGCCATATTGGGAACAGAGATTGTCTGTGGTGGAGAAACTCTTGCCGAGGGCATAGCCGTCAAGAAGCCTGGTGGGGTGACGTTGCCAGTGGTACAAAAATTGGTGGACGAGATAGTCTTGGTTAATGAGCATCAATTGGAATGGGCGGTCAGTGCATTAGTGGAGCAACAACGGATTATAGCCGAAGGTGCTGGAGCCGCTGGAATAGCAGCTATATATGCGCATCCGCAGCTTTTTGAGGGACTTAAAGTCGGCGTGGTGATTTGCGGTGGCAATATTGATCCTCGGTTGCTATCGTCGATCCTCAACCGCAATATGGCGATTGATGGACGTATTGCACGATTGCGCATAGATATCTCAGATGAACCCGGTATGCTGGCAGCGATTACTGATTCAATTGGCCGTTGTGGTGGTAATATTATTGAGATTTATCATCAGCGGTTGTTTTTTGATGTTCCGGCCAAACTGGCAAAAATTGATGCTGTGGTCGAGACGCGTGGTCGTGAGCATATTGATGAGATTATTGCTGATCTTCGCAAGACTAAATTCACAGTGAGAAGAATGGAAGAAATGGGTGACTAAGTGCGTCGGTTATTCTCTTTTAATGGTTGATATTGGCTAATATGCTAACTTTTCTGCTCGACAGCACTCACAGACGTATTTATTAAATGAACATTACTGATCAGGCAAAAATTCAACTGTCGCCAAACTGGCTAGAAGCATTGAAGGGCGAATTCAGTAAGCCCTACTGGCTTGCCTTAAGCCAATATCTGCAGCAGCAAGAGCAATGCGCAAAGACTATCTATCCACCGAGTGAGCAATTTTTCTCAGCGTTTAACCATACGGATCTAGAAAAAGTGCGCGTGGTGATAATTGGGCAGGACCCTTACCATGGTTTAGATCAGGCCAATGGGCTATGTTTTTCGGTTACCCCAGGCAATAAGATACCACCGTCGCTGCGTAATATCTTTTCAGAGATAGAATCTGATTTACACATCTCAGCGGCCAATCATGGCTGTTTAAAGACATGGGCAGAGCAGGGCGTATTTTTATTAAATACGGTGCTGAGTGTTGAAGACTCTGATCCGGGTGCCCATGCAGGGCAGGGTTGGGAGAGCTTTACAGATATGGTGATTGCGTTGATTAGTCGCGAATGTGAGTCGGTCGTTTTCATGCTGTGGGGAAGTCATGCACAGAAAAAGGCTGCGCTGATCGATGGCTCACGCCATCAGGTATTATGTGCGCCACATCCGTCACCGCTCTCTGCATACCGTGGATTTTTTGGGTGCCGTCATTTCTCTTTAGCTAATAGTTACCTCCAGTCTAAAAGTCGTCAACCGGTTGATTGGCGACTTCCACCCATAATGGATGATCATCCGCAAATTACATTTGAGCTTGGATAAGGAGTTGTTAATAGTGAAAAACAAGCCGTGGCAAACACCAAAAAATTTATTGATTGTGATGACGGTGGCAATGACTCTGGCTTTTGCGACATGGATGGCATTGCTGAATAATTTTGTGGTTGAGCGAGCAGCTTTTACCGGTAGAGAAATTGGCATACTACAAAGTATTCGAGAGATACCGGGATTTTTGGCGTTTACTGCGGTTTTTGTGCTGCTGCTGATTAGGGAGCAAGTATTCGCCTACATATCACTGGCGGTTCTTGGCATTGGGGTTGCACTCAGTGGCTATTTTCCCTGGGAGGCTGGCCTTTATCTGACCACATTTGTGATGTCTGTGGGATTCCATTATTACGAGACAGTGAAGCAGTCTCTATCGCTTCAGTGGTTGAGTATTGAAGAGGCCCCAGCTGTACTGGGCAAGTTAATTGCAGTCAGTTCAGTGGCATCCTTATTGGTCTACAGTTTTTTATGGCTCTCCGAGCGTTACTTTTCGCTGAGTTACGAGATCATTTATTGGGTCGGCGGTGGCAGCTGCTTATTGCTTTCATTGGTGATGTGGTTAGGTTTTCCGACGTTTAAAAGTGTGATTCCTCAGCGCAAGCACCTTTTGCTGAGAAAGCGCTATTGGTTGTACTACGCACTCACCTTTATGGGCGGTGCTAGGCGTCAGATATTCACCGTGTTTGCTGGCTTTTTAATGGTCGAAAAGTTTGGCTATAGCGTGTCAGATATCGCCGCGCTATTTTTGATTAATCATTTGTTTAACTGGGCCTTTGCCAGTCGTATTGGTGTCATTGTCGGGCGGATAGGCGAACGTCGAGCATTGACCTTTGAGTACTGTGGTTTGTTTTGTGTATTCACTGCCTACGCCTTCGTTGATAGCGCTGCTTGGGCCGGTGCACTCTATGTGGCAGATCACCTGTTCTTTTCCCTGGCGATTGCGATTAAAACTTATTTCCAAAAGATTGCCGATCCCGCTGATATGGCCTCTACCGCCGGCGTTGCCTTTACCATCAATCATATAGCCGCAGTATTTATTCCTGTGCTATTTGGGTTGGTGTGGTTAGTTTCACCGATGTTGGTGTTTTTGATGGGCTCCGCTATGGCGCTGATTAGCTTGCTGCTGGCGCGCAATATTCCAACGCGACCGCGCGAAGGCTTTGAAGTGGTATGGGGTAAAGTTCAACACTCAGGGGAAGGTTTGGTCTAGGTATGATCGCTATTTTTCGGTATCGAGAGGAGGTCGGTTTACGGTACTCCTTAACCAATTAAGCTTGGAGAGAATAGAGGGCGTTAGCGCAATCTTTCGTTCGAGAGCAAACTTGCCCGGATAATCCATCATCAGCAGCCCAGCCACCATAGTGAGAAGGCCCTGGCCGGGTAAAAATAACATAATTATGCCGGCGAGCAGCAACAGAGATCCGATAATATTTTTACCGACAAAAGCCAATAACCAAATTCCTGGAAAGTTGTTTTTCCAATGCGGCGCCTGACGTTTTTTAGACACAAAGTAATCATTAGGAATCATGGCAACCAACCAGGGAAGAGAGACTAGGCTACCGACGAAAACTACTCCCGACACCAAACCAATGCCAATCAAAAACTCTTGGTTTTCAGTAATCCAAAGTACAATTTCATTCATGATCACTCAGGCATCTCATAGGGTAATGGCACTTGAGAGAGGTCAATGAGGTCTCTATCAGCAAATCTTAGCTGAGCGCAATCAGCAGACTTAATGGCCAAAATGGCCAGTATTTCGATGCTCTTATCACTCGCTAGAGCCGCATCTGCAACAGTGCCAATGACTTTTCCTTCGCTATTAATAAGTCCTTCGCCTATTGTCGGTAGAGTTGATGTGGCGAGTTTGAGAATGTACATGCGACGTTTTACGGTTCCGCGATAATGCGCTCGCGCCACAATTTCCTGGCCGGTATAGCAGCCTTTTTTGAAGCTGATATAGTTTTGAGCATCAAGGTTAATCATTTGAATAATAAACGTATCCGAGGACTCTGCGGTGACATCTGCGGCACCGCTGCGGATGCGTAATAAGTCACTGTAGCCTTGACCTGCAGGAATTAGATCGGCACAGACATTGCTGAGACACGTCTGCGCATAATCAGCGTGCAGGCTGAGTGAGTAGGTTCCAGTGCCGATGGGGCGACTTTTGTGTGGGTTGATGCTATCCGAGATGGATGCTGCTTCTGGGCCGGAAATAAGAATACTGATAAATTGGTCAGTGACCTCGGTAATCTCAGTTTTGAAAAAAACTGAATATTTTTTGAAGCTGGCTATAGCTAGCTCAACCACCGATGGATGGGTCTCCAACAACAAGTCACCCTGACTATCACGGTTGATGCTGAACAAAAATATTATTCGCCCTTTGGGGGTGAGATGTGCACCGTTAAGGAAGCTGTCACTGCCCAGTTTATTTAAATCACAAGTGACCTGACCCTGCAAAAATTTCTCGCTGTCAGGCCCACATAATTTTATAAAGCCGCGATGATTAGTGCTGACAACGGTTTTATGGTCAAGTGCTAAATAGTCGATGGGTGATTCACCAAAAGAGGTCACTAGAGCGCTATTTTGGCTATCTATGCCAATAGAATGTGTCGGGAAAAGTTGTTGCCAGTCCATAGGTTTGAATGACCCTGTAGGTTTATCAGTAATTGTCTCTTATAATACCGCTTTTACTTGCTGAATAATAAATTATGAATAAAAACCGTCTAGTGTGGGCGAGTCGCCGCGGTATGTTAGAGCTTGATCTCATTCTCGCCCCCTTCGTAGAAAATGTCTATGATTCGCTGGCAGAGGATGACCAACTTCGTTTTGAAGTGCTGTTGGAGTGCGAAGATCAGACACTATTTATGTGGTTTATGCAGCGCGAGCAGCCAATCGATCCCAACATGCAAAGGATATTGCAAATAATTCGTGACAGTCGCAAACAATTATCAAAGGTTTCTTCTTAAGCCATCGAGAATGCAGTTCTACGCGAGCCTCGGGCTGATGCTGACGGTTATTTTCTTGTTGATCGTTTTGCCGATTTTGTTGTGGTCGAAAATGATTGCCATTGCCATTGTTATCGTCTTGCTGGTGCGCATTGTTACTCGTTGGGTTAATGCCCAGAACCAGATATTACTGTTCAATCCTGAAACTGGCTATTGGCAGTTGGATGGGGCGGAAGAATGCAAGGCGTTGCGTTTAAAGCCAGATCAGTTTGTTACTTCAGGGCTGGTGATTATTTACTTCGAAACGCCTGAGGGGTCAGTTATCAAACGATTCATTACCCGGGATGTGGTTAGTGTAGCGGACCACCATCGATTGCGAGTGCTTTTGCTTGCTCGCAGTCACTAGGCGCTTTTAAACGGTCAAGTTTCATCTCGGTTAATAATCACATCTTGGCCTGCATAGTTAATCGGAACCATTATGGTATCGCGAGCAATGGGCGATAGGTCTGGATAATCAAGCGTAAAGTGCAGGCCACGACTTTCTTTACGTTGCATTGCGCAACGTATGATTAACTCCGACACGGTGGCTAGATTGCGTAACTCGAGTAGATCCCGAGTAACCTTACAGTTACTGTAATATTCTTGAATTTCATTTTGTAACAACTTAATACGGTGTTGGGCTCTCTGGAGTCGTTTGTTGGTGCGAACAATGCCAACATAATCCCACATAAAGCGTCGTAACTCGTCCCAGTTATGCGAGATGACTACGTCTTCATCAGAGTGACTAACTCGCGATTCGTCCCATTCAGGAATGAAATCTGGCTGTGGAATTTGTTCGACATCTTGATTTATTTTTTGCGCCGCGTTTTGGGCATAAACCAAACATTCAAGCAGCGAATTACTGGCCATGCGGTTCGCGCCGTGTAATCCAGTGAAGGCGTTTTCCCCGATAGCATAAAGGTTTAACAGGTCGGTTTGTCCATCGTGCGACACCATTATTCCACCGCAGGTGTAGTGTGCCGCTGGCACAACGGGAATTGGGTCAGTGGTTATATCGATACCAAAACTTAAACATTGCTCATAAACAGTCGGGAAGTGTTCGACAATAAAGTCTGCTGACTTATGGCTAATATCAAGGTACAGGCAATCACTACCCAGTCTTTTCATTTCATGGTCGATTGCTCGAGCGACCACGTCCCTGGGTGCAAGCTCCGCATCGGGATGAAAGTTGCCCATAAAAGCACTGCCATCAGGCAGTCGCAATATAGCGCCTTCGCCACGCAGGGCTTCGGTAATTAGGAACGACTTCGCTTTGGGGTGATATAAACAGGTCGGATGGAATTGATTGAACTCTAGATTGGCCACTCGACAGCCTTTGCGCCATGCCATGGCAATGCCATCGCCACTGGCCCCATCTGGATTACTCGTGTAAAGATACGCTTTGCTGGCACCCCCTGAGGCGAGAATGACACTCTTAGCGTGAAATAGCGCTATGACCGAGGTTTTGATGTCCAATAAATAGGCGCCAGTACAGCGAATTTTTCGTGAGTTTTTGTCGGCTTGAGTGACTAAGTCGACCGCACAATGTTGTTCGAAAATATCAATATTTTCCGCGGCAATAACTTGTGCTACCAGGGTGCCAGTAACCTCTTTGCCAGTGGCGTCTGCGGTGTGAAGTATTCGCCGATGACTATGCCCACCTTCTTGAGTGAGGTGATAATTTTGTTGATCATTTTCTCGAGTAAAGGCAACCCCCTGCTCTATTAACCATCGCACTGCGTCAGGGCCATTTTCCACCACTGTGCGAACTGAGTCCTCATGGCATAGGCCAGCACCAGCAACTAGCGTGTCCGCAATATGCGCTTCGGGACTGTCATTTTCATCAAACACCGCGGCAATACCGCCCTGAGCTAGCCACGATGCGCCACCTTGCAGTGATACCTTGCTAATCAAAGCGATCCGCAAATGTTTGTCTAGCTGCAGTGCACTGGTTAGTCCGGCAGCGCCACTACCGATAATAAGGACGTCATAAAGATAAGTTTGCTTCATTGCTATGTCACACAGGTCGGGTCGGTCATGATAATATAAGATTCTGGATCAAGCGAACTTAACGCGCCCATAGTGGTCTTTAATTAGATGCTGGCGACTGTTACATTTTGCTTGGTTCATAAAATTTACTGAAGAGTGACAAAAACGGATTGCCGAATGGTCGAAAAAAAAGCGCAGCCTTCTGATGAGCAGTTGGTGATCAGGGTACAAAAAGGCGACAAAAGAGCTTTTGACCTGTTAGTGTTGAAGTATCAACAAAAGGTGCACTCTATCGTGGGTAGGTTCGTGCGCGATACTGACGAAGTCGCTGATGTGGTTCAGGAGTCTTTTATAAAGGCGTATCGGGCTATACCCAATTTTCGCGGTGATAGTCAGTTTTACACCTGGCTCTATCGTATTGCGGTGAATACTGCGAAAAATTATTTAGTCTCAAGAAGTCGACGCCCACCGTCTTCGGATATCGATGTGGCTGATGCTGAATATTACTCAGGTAGCGACTATTTAAAAGACTTAGGGACTCCAGAGAATAATCTGTTTAAAGATGAGCTTGAAGCCGTTATTGTCAAGGCAATAGCCGACTTGCCTGAGGATTTGCGAACAGCGGTGACCTTGAGAGAATATGAAGGGCTTAGTTATGAGGGGATTTCGGAAATTATGGAGTGTCCCGTAGGTACTATTAGATCGCGTATTTTTAGAGCGCGAGAAGCAATTGATGCGGATGTGCTAAAATTAATTAATACTGAATAAAGATTTGGTGAACCTTTTTGATAAGGTTCGGTCAGAGAGTGGGTATAATGAAGAGTTGTCAACTGTAGAGGCATAAAAATGGGTCAGTATGATGAACATTTAGGTGAATCTTTGTCCGCGTTAATGGACGGAGAAGCCAGTGATTTAGATACTCGCAGAGTGCTCAAGGCGTTAGCCTCAGAAGATAGCCATAATGCCATGCAGATGCGTGACAAGTGGCGACGGTATCATAGTGTATCGGCGGTGATGAAAGGTGATGTAGCCTCTACCATTGATTACTCAGAGGCCATTGCTCATGCAATTGGTAATGAGGTGGTTTTCAAGACGAGCCCGCTGGCCAAAATTCTAAATTCTTCGGGTCGTTTTGCCATTGCAGCATCAGTGGCTTTGGTCGCAGTTCTGGGTGTTCAACAGTTCAATCAATCGGCCAACCTGACCGACGAAGCTGCTGAGTTCGCCTACATAGATGAAACATCGGTGGAAGGCGTGGTTGGTCCAGCCAATCAATTTCCCGCTGGATGGGCCCTGTCTGAGAAAACGCAGGTGCGTACGGTGAGTGCGGAGAGTGTCGAGAAAAAGGCATATTCGCAGCAGGAAGGCCGTGCTTACCTAGCCTATGTACTGGCTAAGCATGCTTCGAATGCACCTTACATTAGAAACCAAGGAATGTTGCCCTATGCTCGCTTGGAAGATCGTAAAACGAGAACTGACCAGGAATAATTATTAGTCGTGACCAGCATTTCCAACATAAATAGTTTCAAAATGGCGGTTATTATGACCGCCATTTTTGTTTCTACCTCGGCCGTATCCCAGCAAAACAGAGTCGCTTATGATCTGGTATATTCTATGATTGAGGCGTCAAACACCTTGAACTACTTGGGGCTAGTGACCTATGAAAAGGAAGGCCGATTAAAAACGTCTAAAATGCTTCATCTCATTCGTGACGACATGACCTTTGAACAATTGACCCATCTGGATGGCCCTGCAGGCCAGATCTCATGGCGAAGAACAAACGGCAACTGCGGAATGGAAAGAGCATGGGATGCAGATGCTGGCTCGCGCCCCATTCTGAACGAAGATAGCTTCGGGCGGATAAAAGCGTCATATTCTTTTGAAATAAGGGGGCAGTCACGCGTTGCGGGCCGCGAAGCTACCACGATAATTTTAAAGCCTAAGGATAAATTTCGATTACCACACTTTGTGGCAATTGATAATCAATCTAATCTTATGCTGATGTCAGTGATATTGAGTCTTTCAGGCAAACCATTAGAGCGGTTTCAATTTGTTGAAATTGAAGTGGGGGGTGAACTAGATACTATGCTTATGCCCAATGCGCAGGCTAACCTTGACGAGCAATGCGTCAACGCGTTCGGCCAGCAAAATCAAGGAGAGTGGAATGTTGGCTTGGTGCCTTCAGGTTTCTTTTTGACCAATTCAATGAAAGAATCATTGACCGGCCAGACTGTTTTAGGGTTTTCTGATGGACTGACCACTTTTACCGTATTCATAGAGTCTGCGCAAATGAGCGCCAAAATTCCACCATTTACCTATAACCACGGTGCGACAGCAGCGGTGAGTACAAAAATTAAAGTGCAGGGCGATGAATATACGGTATCGATTGTCGGTGAAATTCCTGCTGATGGAGCCAAAAAAATTGCTCAGTCGGTCAAGCAGGCATCTAAAATATTAAAACAACCGTAACTTTAAATAGTGATGCAATGATTTTTGAAGCGGGAATTATCGTCAATAAAGCAGCGCGTAGTGTGATGGTGGAGACCATTCAGAAAACCACCTGTGATAGCTGTGTGGCCCAGCCAGGTTGCGGTCATTCCGTACTATCAAAACTGACCGGTAATTCTGTTCAAGTCAGGGTGCTTCTGGGAAAGTTCACCGCCAATGAACTACGCTTGGGCCAATCAGTGACTATTGGTATTCCCGATCATGTTGTGGTCAAAGGCTCGCTCCTAGTTTATTTGGTACCGCTTACAGGCGCCTTGTTGGGTGCGTGGTTGATGGGGTCTCCTAATAAGAGTCCCGCGCTTGATTTGATTAGCATTATGGGTGCGTTTATAGGGTTGATGAGCGGTGGGCTGTTGGTTTATTTACGCGGTCAAAAGAATGAGAATAGTGCTGAAAACAACCCTGTTTTATATGATATTGACAAAAGCCCGAGGATTTCTGAGGGTTTCAACTAACTTTATGAGAAATTTTAATGGAGTATTCGGTGCTTAAAAAAGTAATCTTAGTTTGCTATCTAGTGATTTTTTGTAATCCCAATGCCTATGCAAGTTTGCCTGACTTTACCGCCTTAGTTGAAGCGGTGGCGCCCGCGGTTGTGAAGATCAATACGGTGAGTAAGCCGGTTGCCAAGGATGATCAACCGCGACTGCAGGGGCAGATGCCGGAGATATTTAGAGAGTTGCTCGAGCAACGGCAGCGGCCGGTTCGGCCTTCGCGAACCATGGGGTCTGGTTTTGTTATTTCTGATGATGGCTATATTTTAACCAATCATCATGTGGTGGACAAAGCCGAAGAAATTCAGGTGCAGTTTGCTGATAGAAGCGAGTATACAGCGACCATCATAGGCTCAGATCGACGTTCGGATTTAGCTTTACTCAAAATTGATGCGAAAAACTTACCCAGTCTCAAATTTGCTGAGTCGGACTCGACTAAAGTGGGGGCTTGGGTGCTCGCAATAGGATCTCCCTTTGGACTGGATTATTCGGTAACAGCGGGCATAGTTAGCGCTATTGGCCGAAGTCTTCCAACCGAGCAAGGTGAGAATTACGTGCCGTTTATCCAAACAGATGTGGCAATTAATCGGGGTAACTCAGGCGGTCCGCTTTTTAATCTTGACGGGCAGGTGGTTGGTATCAACTCACAAATTTATTCCCCTACAGGCGGTTCAGTTGGCTTATCCTTTTCGATTCCGGTAAGCATAGCCAGCAATGTCGTTGCCCAATTGCGAGATAATGGCAAGGTCAAGCGTGGCTTTCTAGGCGTCGGTATTAGTGATGTTAGTAAAAGCTTGGCTGAAGCCATGGGTCTGCCTAGCACTATGGGCGCGGGGATAAACTCGGTGATGCCGGGCAGTGCAGCTGACAATGGTGGGATTTTTCCTGGCGACATAATCGTCAGCGTCAATGGTCAGTCCATTTTACGATCGGGAGATTTACCTCATATCGTTGGTTTGATCGAGCCTGGTAAGTCGATCAAAATAGTGGTTTATCGAGAAGGTAAACAGAAAAAGCTCACCGTCAAGGTTGGGGCTTTGGAAGGCGATGAGGATACGCTCGCGAGTCGCAATGAGGAGGCAGATAGACTCGGTATTGCTGCGGTAGCAGCTGAACAAAGTCAACTTCGTTCCCTTCGGTTACGCGGTGGCATTGTTGTCTCTGAGGTTTTAGCTGACTCGCCGGCAGATGTTGCCGGATTGAAAGTTGATGATATTATTGTTCAGCTAGGTTATAGCCGAATTGATGACCTCGATGAATATGACTCAGTGATTGGCGAGCTTCCTACCAATACACCAGTAGCAATCCGATTTTATCGTGGCGGGAACGCGGTGTTCAGAACCATACAAATTAACCAGTAAGCCCATCAATTCGCGCTTTGCTCAACGTCATTTGAACAAAGCGCCGATGGCGTCTAGCATGCAAATAGGCTAGACTGCGCCCGCTTATTTGAACGGTAGTAAAAAACTTTTGTCTGACCTTAGCCATATTAGAAACTTCTCTATCATTGCCCATATCGATCATGGTAAATCCACGATCGCCGATCGCTTTATCCAATTGTGTGGAGGTCTTAGCGAGAGAGAGATGGCATCCCAAGTTCTTGACTCCATGGATATTGAACGTGAGCGCGGCATTACTATTAAAGCGCAAAGCGTCACTTTGCCCTATTTGGCAGCCGATGGGAAAACTTACCAATTGAACTTTATTGATACCCCGGGGCACGTTGATTTTTCCTATGAAGTGTCTCGATCTCTTGCTGCCTGTGAAGGCGCACTGCTGATTGTCGATGCGGCTCAGGGCGTCGAGGCTCAGTCAGTTGCAAATTGTTATACGGCTATTGCTCAGGGTCTCGAGGTTATTCCCGTCCTAAATAAGATGGATTTGCCTCAGGCAGAACCAGAAAAAGTTATCAATGAGATAGAAAATATTATTGGTATTGAAGCGGATGAGGCCGTTCGCTGTAGTGCGAAGACCGGCGAGGGCATCGTTGAGATACTTGAAGAATTGGTGCAAAAAGTACCGCCCCCCGTGGGTGATGTAGATGCGCCATTGCAAGCACTGATTATCGACTCTTGGTTTGATAACTATCTTGGCGTTGTGTCTTTGGTGCGCGTAATGCAGGGGACCCTGCAAGTGAAAAATAAGATAGTGGCTAAATCAATAGGTAAGGGCCATGTGGTAGACAGTGTCGGTGTGTTTACACCAAAGCGCAAAGAAACTGGGATTTTAAGGGCTGGTGAAGTCGGGTTCATGGTTGCCGGCATCAAAGATATTCTCGGTGCGCCAGTTGGTGATACGGTCACTAATTTGAGTACGTCAGATGTTGATTCACTGCCTGGATTTCAGCGTATCAAACCGCAAGTTTATGCCGGTATGTTTCCTATTGATTCTGATGACTTTGAGGATTTTCGGGAAGCGCTCAGTAAATTGGCGGTTAATGATGCCTCGCTGTTTTACGAACCAGAAAGTTCTGACGCCTTAGGGTTCGGTTTTCGCTGTGGTTTCCTCGGCATGCTGCACATGGAGATTATCCAAGAGCGTCTTGAGCGAGAATATAATTTAGATCTGATTACCACTGCTCCCACGGTGGTGTATGAAATAATCACTTCTAAGGGCGATACGCTCTATATGTCTAACCCCTCTGACCTACCCGATCCTGGCCAAATAGATGAAATGCGCGAGCCTATTTGCGAAGCCAGTATTCTGGTACCAAAAGAATATGTGGGAAATGTCATCACCCTTTGTGTTGAAAAGCGCGGTGTTCAAAAAGATATGCAATTTGTCGGTGGCCAAGTCGCCATTCGCTATGATCTGCCTATGAGTGAAGTGGTTATGGACTTCTTCGATCGGTTAAAGTCGGTTAGCCGTGGTTTTGCTTCTTTAGATTACAATTTTGTGCGTTTTGAGAAGGCGTCGTTAGTTAAACTCGACATTTTAATTAATGGTGACCGCGTTGATGCCTTGGCGGCTATTACTCACCGCGATTATTCGGTCCAAAAAGGCCGAAATTTGGCTGAAAAGATGAAAGAATTGATACCGCGGCAGATGTTTGACGTGGCTATTCAGGCAGCGATAGGTGGAAGCGTGGTCTCTCGAACGACGGTGAAAGCGCTGCGAAAAAATGTGACGGCAAAGTGTTATGGCGGTGATGTGTCGCGCAAGAAGAAGTTACTGGAGAAACAAAAGGCCGGTAAAAAACGTATGAAACAGGTCGGCAATGTTGAAATACCTCAGGATGCATTTTTGGCGGTATTGAGAAGTTAATCAACTCCGAACGTAGATGTCGGAACAGGAGTGGTAAAGATGGATTTCAATTTCGAGCTGATTTTAACCGTAGCATTCTTGATCACAGGGGCTTTTTGGCTGGTTAATCGTTACTTAACCAAGCAAGAGGAAGGAGTCATTGAATTCTTCGCCTCCTTAGCGCCGGTATTAGGGTTTGTGTTGATTTTACGTTCATTTATCATCGAGCCATTTCAAATTCCTTCCAGATCAATGGTTCCAACCTTAAAAGTTGGGGATTTCATTTTAGTTAGCAAGTGGAATTATGGTGTTCGTCTACCGGTCATCAGGACTAAGATCTTTGATGTATCTTCTCCTCAACGAGGTGATGTGATTGTGTTCTTTCCACCTCATGAAGACCGTTATTTTATAAAGCGTCTAGTGGGTTTACCCGGTGATAAAGTTCAAGTTATCAATGGCGTTCTCTATGTTAATGACCGAATGATGAAGCAGACAAAGTCGGACCTTGATGCGGGGGCGCCTCGCTCTGTGGTGATGAACGAAAACCTTGACGGTGTGGAACATAGTATTCAAAAGCGTGTGCCACCCACGCGCCTCAGTCAAAATTTCGCGACATTGGTTCCTCAGGGGCATTACTTCATGATGGGAGACAGCAGGGACAATTCAAGCGACAGTCGCGTGTGGGGTCCTGTACCCGAAGAGAGGATTGTCGGCAAAGCCTTTGCTCGATGGATGTTTTGGGACTCCTATACCAGCATTCCTTCGTTCTCTCGAGCAGGGGCCATCGACTAGACTGCATTCTGTTAATATAAGCCCAGACAGAAGTCGGCGGCAATATCCAATAGCAGCAGCTGTCAACGTCGATGTTACACTAGCGCTTTAAAAGTATGTCACCCTAAACGAAACGTCGGTTTAAGATAATGAATCATGGACATGTCAGTGGCTTCTAACGTTGCGGAACTCCAGCGAAGATTGGGTCATGTGTTTGATGATCCGGCATTATTGACGCTTGCGCTATCTCACCGAAGCTTTGCAGGTACTAATAATGAGCGTATGGAGTTCCTTGGCGACGCGGTATTGGGGCTGGTAGTCACGGATTATCTTTACCGACAGTTTCCAGGTGCGCGAGAGGGTGAACTGAGCCGAATGCGCTCTCATATTGTGCGTGGTGAGTCGCTCGCTATGGTAGCCAAAAACTTGCAGCTTGGATCGGATATATTGCTTGGTCCAGGGGAGATGAAGAGTGGCGGCCATCGGCGTGATTCTATTCTCGGTGATACCGTCGAGGCCTTGCTTGGGGCGGTCTATCTCGATCAGGGTCTAGAGGCGGCCACAGATCGCATATATGACTGGTTTAAGTCATTGTTTGAGACTGCGTTAGAGGTAAAGCCGCTAAAGGACTCAAAAACGACACTTCAAGAGTGGTTACAGCAGCGTGGCAAGTCCTTACCTGACTATAAGCTGGTTGACACTGGTGGAGAAGCACATAGTCGATTGTTTACCGTCAGCTGTAAAATTACTGCAGTTGAACAAGAAATGACTGCTACAGCCACAAGTCGCCGTCGTGCAGAGCAGATGGTCGCTGAGCAACTATTAATTGAACTGGAGAAAAATTAGTGACCACAGAGCAAACTTACTGCGGCTATGTGGCGATCATTGGTCGCCCTAATGTTGGCAAATCTACGTTGCTTAACCATATACTGGGGCAAAAACTCTGTATAACGTCGCGCAAGCCGCAAACAACACGGCATACTTTGTTGGGCATAAAAACAAAGGATAATGTACAGGTCATCTTTGTTGATACCCCGGGCATTCATACCAACCAAGAGCGTGCGATCAATCGTGTTATGAATCGTTCTGCAGCCAGCGTCATTGCGGACGTGGATTTGGTGATCTTCGTGGTAGATCGGTTTGAATGGAGTGAGGCAGATGACTATGTCGCTAAGTACTTAACCAATACCAAGGTACCAGTGGTAGTGGCGGTGAATAAAGTCGATATGATTGAGGACAAAGAAGCTCTGCTACCTCATCTTCAATTTCTCGCGAGCAAAGTAAATGCCGTTGAGTTCATTCCTTTGTCGGCGCTTCGCAAAACTAATTTAGAAGAGCTTGAGGCTAAGATTCAAAGCCATATTCCAGAGAAGGTACATCTTTACCCAGAAGACCAAATTACTGATCGCAGTGAACGCTTTTTGGCAGCGGAAATTGTTCGTGAAAAAATCACTCGTCAGCTTGGCGCCGAAGTGCCATATCAGGTGACAGTGGAAATTGAGCAGTTTCGTGTTGAAGGTAAAATTACATATATCGATGCGCTTATATTGGTAGAGCGAGACGGGCAGAAGAAAATCATTATTGGTACCAAGGGCGAACGTCTCAAAAAGATTGGTGAACAGGCTCGGGCCGATATAGAAAGTTTATTGGACTGCAAGGTAATGCTTAGAACTTGGGTCAAAATCCGCAGTGGTTGGTCTGATGATGAGCGCGCACTGCGCAGCTTGGGCTACATGGATGAGTGATCTAAGGTGAGGATTAACGGTGAAGTGGGTTTCGTTTTACATACCACGCCTTACCGTGAGACGAGTCTTTTAGTCGACTTATTAACGGTGCATCACGGGCGTATTCGCTGTGTTGCCAAAGGCTACCGAAAACCTAATAAAAAGGGCATTAGTCGTGCGCTTTTTCCTTATACCGAACATCAGTTTAGTTGGCAGGGCCGCGGAGACTTGAAGACATTGATTGAGGCAGATGTCATTCAGGTGCCGGTATTTCTGGACAGTACCTGCTTGTTTACTGGCCTGTATGTAAACGAGCTTTTTTATCGATTACTGCATGAGCATGATCCTCACGAAACCCTTTTCCAACAATACAAAAAAATTCTTTGTCAGCTAAGTCAGGGTCGGTCTGATGAGCGTCAATTGCGAGAATTAGAAATGTGTCTACTTGAAGAGTTGGGCTACGGATTAGCACTAGATGTTGAGGCTATTGATGGAAATCCTCTGCTTGGTGACAAGCTGTATAACTATATTCCTGAGCGAGGTTTAGTGGAGTGCGTTAAACAGACCAAAATAGTTCCTGGTGTCTATCGTGGCTCAGATATTATGGCTTTTTCTGCCGGTGAATTTGGTCATGTTTCGGTGACTAGAACCGCTAAGCAGCTTTTGCGTAGCGTGATAGACTTCTATCTGGGTGGACAAAAATTACATAGTCGTGAGCTCTATAGGCAGCACTTAATGAGTGTTGAGAGGGTCGCTGACGACGCATCTAAGGAGTCCTGATAATGGTGATAGGTATTGGTACTGATATTGTTGAAATTGCCAGAATTGCTGATGTTTTAGATCGTCAAGGAGATGCGTTTGTACAACGTATTTTAACGCTTAGTGAGCAAAAGCAATATCAGGCTAGCAAACAAAAGGCGGCTTTTCTGGCTAAACGCTTTGCGGCGAAGGAAGCCGTTGCCAAGGCCTTGGGTACGGGTATAGGCAGTGGTGTGAGCTTTCAGGATATGACGATTAGTAATGATGGAAAAGGGGCTCCTTCAGTGAGCTTGTCGGCAGGGGCCGCGCATATTGCCGCGGAGAGGTCAGCACAAAAAGTACTGCTGAGCATTGCTGATGAACAGAAATATGCCATTGCTTATGCGATGCTGTCAGACTAGGTGTAGATGCCTAGTTTTTGATTCGGTTTTTAGAGAGATATAAGGCGCGATTATGGATTTTCCTTCAATTGATCAATCTATCGGCAATACTCGTTTGGTGAGGCTCCAGCGGATGCCCGGTAATACATCAAATGTTATTCTCGCCAAGATGGAGGGGGATAATCCCGCCGGTAGTGTTAAAGATCGACCCGCTGTGAGTATGATTATGAACGCTCAGTTGCGTGGAGAAATTGCCCCTGGCGATCATCTTATTGAAGCGACTAGTGGCAATACCGGTATTGCACTTGCTATGGCTGCGGCAATGATGGGTTATAGAATGACGCTTATTATGCCCGTCACTGCCACCATAGAGCGCAAGATGGCAATGCGAGCGTACGGTGCAGAACTTATCGAGGTGAGTGGGTCTGACGGGATGGAGGGTGCGCGGGATCTAGCACTAAAAATGCAGGCTGAGGGTCTGGGTAGAGTGCTCGATCAGTTCAACAACACCGATAATCCGTTGTCACATTTTCAGAGCACCGGCCCTGAAATATGGCGAGATACTGGGGGCACAGTCACACACTTCGTTAGTTCTATGGGGACAACTGGCACCATCATGGGTGTCTCAGCTTATCTTAAAAAGAAAAACCCATTAATAGAAATCATTGGTCTCCAGCCGGAGGAGGGCGCTTCCATCCCTGGTATTCGACGTTGGCCGAAAGCCTACTTGCCAGGAATTTTTGATGCGGCGAAAGTTGATAAAACCCTAGATGTCTCGCAGCGGGATGCCGAACAGACTATGCGCAGATTGGCTAAGGAAGAGGGAATATTTTGTGGTGCCTCAGCTGGCGGAGCGGTATTTGCAGCTTTACAGCTGAGTGATCAGTTAAACAACGCGGTGATTGTTACGATCATCTGCGATCGTGGGGATCGTTACCTGTCTTCTGGCGTTTATGCGTGAAGCTCGAGCCTTATTAAGGAAGCGTTAAAGATGATGAATCACACTCTAGCAACGCAATATACAATCGAAGATCTGCGGTATTTAATGCGGCGCTTACGAGATCCTGAAACAGGTTGCCCCTGGGACTTGAAGCAAAGTTTTCGATCAATAACCAGTCATACCTTAGAAGAGGTTTATGAGGTGGTAGATGCCATTGAGCGAGATGATATTACCCACCTCGGTGAGGAACTTGGCGATTTGCTTTTTCAAATCATTTTTTATAGCCAGCTAGCTGAAGAGCAGGGTCAATTTAGTTTTGAGGAAATTATTAATACCATCACTCATAAGTTGATCCGCAGACATCCGCATGTATTTCCCGAAGGCACACTTGAGTCTTCCCGGCTGAGTATGGCAGAGTCAGAAATAGTTGAGATTAAACAGGTTTGGGAAGCTATTAAGCGGCAAGAGAGATTAGACAAGGGCTCAGGGAAAACGTTAGATGATATCCCTATGGCGCTGCCAGCATTAAACAGGGCTATAAAACTGCAAAAACGTGCTGCCAGTGTCGGTTTTGATTGGCCGGATGTGCAGCCAGTAGTTGAAAAAATCAATGAAGAACTCATTGAGCTCGATATTGAAATCAAGGGCGGTGATAGAGATCGTATGGCTGATGAGCTGGGGGATTTGTTATTTAGCTGTGTCAATTTAGCGAGGCATTTGAAGATAGATCCCGAAGCATCGATGCGCGGTGCCAATGAAAAGTTCAAACGACGTTTTGAGTCGATGGAGTTATTAGCAGGAGAAAAGAAAATCGAGGATTACTCTGCCGATCAGTTGGAATCTCTGTGGCGAGAAGTCAAACAAGCGGAGTAATATTTAGCGCAGTAATCTAGGGTATTTGCAGAGCGGTTTGCTCAAACTCAGACTTGTTCGATTATTCCATTCCGTGTATTGTACTCGGCCGATTAAAAGAACACTTCAGGAGAGATTTTAGTCGAATAAACATCTGATAGTATTCGCCAAATACGTGTCGGTATGGGAGTTGAACTTTCCCTGTAAGTGCATGAATCTGGTAGATAATTTAGGAATTCCGTAATGAGAGTCATATTGTTAGGTCCGCCTGGTGCCGGTAAAGGCACCCAAGCACAATTTATTACTGAACAATATTCAGTGCCACAAATATCCACCGGAGATATGCTGCGTGCAGCGGTCAAAGCAGGTTCGGCATTGGGTGTTGAGGTGAAGGGAATAATGGCCTCTGGTGGTTTGGTGTCGGATGAATTGATTATCGCGCTGGTCAAAGAACGTATCTCGCACGCTGACTGTGAGCGCGGATATTTATTGGACGGCTTCCCTCGAACCATTCCCCAGGCTCAGGCGATTATTGATGCTGGCATTGTCATTGATGCCGTGGTTGAGATTCGTGTGGAAGACAATGAAATTGTTTCTCGATTAAGTGGCCGTCGTGTCCATGAGGGCTCCGGGCGTATCTATCATATCCACCATAATCCTCCTATCACTGAGGATATGGATAATGAAACCGGCGAACCACTTATGCAGCGTCCGGATGATTTAGAAGAGACAGTGCGTAATCGACTCTCTGTCTACCATATGCAGACGCAACCTTTAGTAGATTTTTATACCCAACTAGCCACTTCAGATGATCCAGCACCGACGTTTTCTACTGTAGATGGTCTTGGTCTGCTCGCTGATGTGCAAGCAAGATTAATCGCAGCGTTGCGGTAGGTTTTAACGTCCAACCCTGACGTTGGACTAGTGGTTAAATATCCGAAGGACAATCTCTGCCGACATTGGGCTATTCCATGGCATACTTTGTGCGGAGAGATCGAGTGAATTCCTCGAAGGCTTTTAGTTTTTCACACGGAGGGTTAGATAACCACAATGACATCAATACTAGCGATAGAAACATCAACAGAGGCCTGTTCGGTAGCGCTGCACTGCATGTCGGGGACTGTTTCTCGCTACGCTGAAGAGCCGCGTTCGCACACGCAATTATTGATGCCAATGATCGAGTCAGTACTCTCTGAAGCAGGAATCAAGCCCACTGAGTTGGATGCTATTGGCGTAGCCATAGGCCCCGGATCTTTCACCGGGCTACGTATTGGGTTTGCTGCCACACAGGGACTTGCATTTGGTCTAGATATTCCAGTTATTCCTGTATCATCGTTACAAATTATGGTGGCCACCTATAGACGCAAAATTGTGCAGTCACAGTCGTCTATTCACCCCCTTGAACCGATTAGAATCATGCCGATACTCGATGCGCGTATGGGTGAGTTTAACTGCGGTTGCTACTCTATTGATGATCAAGGCATGATTGCCAGTGAATTCAATGATCGGCTGTTAACAACTACCGATGCTAAACATTGGGTCAAGGAGCTTTCTCCAAATGTTATTATTGGTGACGGTGAAGCTTTGGTATCGCCGGATTCAGGATGGCAGGGTATGCTTACCTCTATTTATCCCGACGCAAAAGATCTTCTTGGTATGGCGATAGCTCGCTACGATATTGGGCAGACTGTACCCATCAGTCGTGTCGATTTGGTATACCTTCGAGGCGCTGATGCCTGGCAGAAAAGAAAGCGTATACGAGATGCATAAGCTATGAATAAAAAGGTCGCATTTATTGGTCTCGGTGTCATGGGCTTCCCAATGGCTGGGTGGCTGTCGAAAAATGATTATTCGGTAGTAGTTTACAATCGTACTACCGCCGTCGCTGAAAAGTGGTTAAATACCTATGCAGGCTCTATGGCCTTGACTCCGGGTGATGCCGCTGTTGGCGCAGACATAGTCTTTATTTGTGTGGGTAATGATAACGATGTTTTAGAGGTGGTCTGCGGCGCAACGGGTATTCTATCGGGGATACAAGAAGGGTCAATTATTGTTGACCACACAACGACCTCAGCAGAGTTGGCTAAAAAGCTTGCGCTTGAGGCTAAAAAACACCAATGCGAGTTTATTGATGCGCCAGTTTCCGGTGGTCAGCAAGGAGCTGAAAGTGGGCAGCTCACGGTAATGTGTGGCGGTGATGAAGGTATTTTTAAGCTCGTCAGTGAGAGCATTAATTGTTATGCAAAGGCGCTGAATTTACTCGGCGCAGTGGGTAGTGGGCAGCTGTGTAAAATGGTTAACCAAATTTGTATTGCGGGATTGGTGCAAGGCCTGGCAGAGGGATTGAATTTTGCGCAACGAGCAGGGCTTGATGCTCATCAGGTTGTCGATGTGATCTCTAAAGGTGCCGCGCAATCATGGCAAATGGAAAACCGCTATCAGACGATGCTGGCAGATCATTATGAGCATGGTTTTGCCGTGCAATGGATGCGCAAAGATCTTGCTTTTGCACTTGAGGAGTCAAAGCGCAATGGCAGTGCATTACCAGTGACCGAATTGGTTGATCAATTTTACGCTGAGATACAGGCGTTAGGAGGCAATCGCTGGGACACATCGAGTCTTTTAGCGAGGCTGAAAACGTAAGGGCGGCTTACGTTTCAGATCAAATACAAATCTTCTATAATAGCGCCTCCTAGGAACTACTATTTATCATAGGTTTAAGAGGGAATGATGTTTCAAGATAAAGAAAAATTCAACCGAGAGTTAACCCAATTTTTGGATGCCTCTCCAACGCCGTTCCATGCGGTTTCTTCAATCGTGTCAATGCTTGAAAAAGCCGGCTTCACTGAGCTCTGCGAGACGGAGGAATGGACGCTGACTATTGGAAGTAAACATTTTGTTACTCGAAATGGCTCATCAGTGATCGCATTTATTGTTGGTCAAGAAGCCCTTCTTGATACCGGTATTAAGATGGTTGGCGCACACACCGATAGCCCCTGTTTGATGGTAAAACCGCAACCAGAAATAACCCGACATGGCTATCTTCAACTTGGCGTTGAAGTCTATGGGGGTGCTTTGCTCAATCCGTGGTTCGACCGTGATCTGTCAATTGCGGGGCGTGTTGTTTATCAAGACTCTTCAGGCCAACTGAAACAAAAATTGGTTGATTTTAAGAGAGCAGTGGCGACCATCCCGAGTTTAGCGATACATCTGGATCGGGAGGCAAACACCGGCCATTCAGTTAATGCGCAAACTGATATCCCACCGATTTTAATGCAGGCGACTAACGGCTCTGCTAACTTTAGAGAGTTACTGGCCGATCAATTCTTACAGGACGACGAGAAGGTTATTGACTATGATCTGTGCTTTTATGACACTCAACCTGCAGCAGCGATTGGTCTGCACGATGAGTTTATTGCTTCGGCCAGGCTGGACAATCTTTTAAGTTGTTTCATTGGCACCCAAGCGCTCATCAACAACGATGCTCAGCAGACCTGCATGGTGGTTTGTAATGACCATGAAGAGGTAGGCAGCGTTTCTGCAGTTGGCGCTGATGGGCCGTTTTTGGAGGCAATAACGGCACGCCTGTGTGGCGCGGATGGTTCAGCGACCTCCATCAGTCGAGTGATTAGTAAGTCATTAATGATTTCCTGCGATAATGCGCACGCAACACACCCTAATTTCCCACAAAAGCATGATAGTGCCCACATGCCCTCGTTGAATGGTGGTCCTGTGGTAAAGGTTAATGTCAAACAGCGCTATGCTACGAGTAGTGTAACATCGAGCCTGTTTAAGCAGCTTTGTGAAAGCGTTGATGTCCCGGTGCAATCGTTCGTTTCACGCAGTGATCTGGGATGTGGCAGTACTATTGGGCCAATAACATCGGCAAGACTCGGTGTTGCAACCCTTGATGTAGGAATACCACAACTTGCCATGCATTCATGTCGAGAGATGACCGGCGCTGAAGATCCACTGCGGTTGGCGAAGGTTTTATTGGCATTTTTCACTAGTTCTGCAAGCAATACTGTTGATGTTGAGTAACCTTGGTTAGGCGGTATCATAGGCATACATTTTGGATGGTAGATTATTTATGAGTAAGCAGCGAGTCTTAACGGGAATTACTACTTCTGGTGCCCCGCATCTTGGTAACTATGTTGGTGCCATTCGACCGGCAGTCGAGGCGAGTCTCAGTGGTGAGTTCGATTCGTTTTTCTTTCTAGCCGATTACCATGCGCTAATAAAATGTCAGGATCCTGATATAGTTCATCAGTCAACCTTGGAGATTGCTGCAGCTTGGCTAGCCTTGGGCCTAGATCCAGAAACCGTTACATTTTACCGTCAATCGGATATCCCAGAGATCCCTGAACTGACCTGGTTACTTACCTGTATGACGGCAAAAGGGCTGGTTAACCGCGCTCATGCCTACAAGGGTGCGGTGCAATCTAATGAGGAAAATGGTGATGATGCAGATTTTGGAATCAACATGGGGTTGTTTAGCTATCCAATATTGATGGCGGCGGATATTCTGATGTTCAATGCCCACAAAATTCCCGTGGGGCGTGATCAGATTCAGCATATTGAGATGGCCAGAGATATAGCACAGCGGTTCAACCATCATTATGGTGAGCACTTCGTGCTTCCGTTAGCTCAGGTTGATGATGAAATGGCCGTCTTGCAGGGGCTCGACGGTCGCAAGATGAGTAAAAGTTATGGTAATACTATCCCATTATTTTCAAGTGAGAAAAAACTCAAAAAACATATCAACAAAATTAAAACCAACCTGTTAGAGCCTGGCGAGCCTAAAAATGCTGATGACTCTACAGTCTTTCAAATATGGCAGGCTTTCGCTAGTGCAGAGCAAACAGCTGAAATGCGAGAGGCATTTGCTAGTGGAATAGCCTGGGGTGAAGCCAAAAAGCAATTATTTGAATTGATCAACAAACAGCTTGATGAGCCTAGAGAGAAATATAATGAGCTAATCGCTAACCCTAGCGATGTGGAGGCTATTTTGCTGCAAGGGGCAGAGAAGGCCAGATCACAGAGCACAGAGTTGATGTCAAGTTTGCGTCAAGCAGTGGGTCTCCGTCGTCTGGTATGAGTAACGTTCAGTCATTTTCAGTAATGAGAATTTAGCCCGACCTATGTATAATGCCGCCACGGTCGCGTTCAAGCTTAAAGAACGCTGTGAATATACTATTTATCATCATTGGAGCAGTTAATGAGCCACTCAAACCCTTTTGCTTTTTTAGTTATAACTAGCGTATTTTTAGCCAGTTGTGGCGGCGGTGGATCTGACTTTGAGTTGACTGCTAGCCAGAAAACTCAGGTCGCCGAGCGCACGGCTCCAGTCGGCAGTGTCATGATGGCAGGGCAAGTTAGTATGGTGGATACTGGGTCCAGTGAAGCTAATGTTCAAAAAGTTACTCTCTCAGAAGGATCAGAGCATATTGTTAAGATGCTAAACGCAGGTGATGGTGGAAACATGATTTTTGAGCCGGCAGTGATTAAGGTCTCAAAGGGTGACACAATTCATTTTAAAGCCGTGGATTTGGCTCACAATTCAGCCACCATTGAAGGCATGATTCCTGCTGGTGCATCCAGTTGGGCCAGTGCGCTGAGTCAAGATGTCAGTATCACTTTAGATTCTGAAGGCATTTACGTGTATCAGTGTGACCCTCACGCAATGATGGCTATGGTTGGGGTTATTCAGGTCGGTGCGGCAGTCAATATGAGCGAAATCAAAGAGGCTGCTGAACAGCATAAGTCGAGCTTTATGTTGAACGCTGATCGACTCTCAGGCTATCTTAGCCAGCTATAAATTTTGTCGCTCGGTGTAACTTTACACCGAGCGTCCTCGAGGTATAGACGTTGGTAGAGGCTATGATGCAACGTACAGTATTGTCGGTTGTCCTAATATCCAGTGTGTTTTTAGTAGCTTGTAACTCAGAAGATTCTCAATCTAACTCTGAATCTACACAGACGGTAAAGGGATCAAATTCGCTCACTTCTGTTCCTCAGTCTGGGGAGTCTATCTATGCGAGTAAATGCAGAGCATGCCATGATTATGGGGTTGCAGGCGCCCCTCGTTATGGCAACGTTGAAGTATGGGCACAGCGCAGTTTGAAAGGTTTGGATGTTCTCTATCAGAACTCCATTCGTGGCATTCGGGCGATGCCTGCGAGAGGCGGATGCTATGCGTGCAGCGACGAAGAAATTAAAATCGCCGTGGATTACATTCTCGCTAATAGCCAATAAATATTGCATCACTAAATAAGCACGGCAGTACCTACTTATTTAGCGAATCTACATGCTTCGTTCTGTGCGACTCTATACGCTTGGTCCGGCGTCAATAATATTTTGCGAAGGGGCAAAGCTAACAATATTCTCAATAAAGAGTTCGGCTAACTTTTTAGCCTGTTCATCGTACTCGTTTGAATTATCCCAGTTGTTGCGAGGGTTTAGATATGACTGATCAACCCCCTCTATTGCAGTGGGGATACTGAGATTTAGCATGTCTAAATGCTCGGTATCACAATTTTTTAATTGCCCCTTGGTGATTGCTGAAATCACCGCTCGAGTTACTGGAATTGGAAATCGACTGCCTTGCCCGCCAGTGCCTCCGCCTCCGCCAGTCCAACCTGTATTCACCAAGTAAACCTGGGAACCAAACTCTTCGACGCGCTTCATTAGAAGTTCAGCGTAAACGCTGGCTTTCCGTGGCATAAAAGGCGCGCCAAAACATGTTGAAAAAGTGGGATTTATGCCTGCTTCAGCACCAAGCTCGGTTGATCCAACCCGCGCCGTATAACCGCTCAAAAAATGATAAGCCGCGGCTTCTTTCGATAGAATTGAAACGGGTGGCAGAACGCCAGTTACATCGCAGGTTAAGAAAATAATATTTTTTGGCTCGCCAGCTTTATTCTCAAGGCAACGTTTCTCAACATGTTCTAGGGGATAACTACATCGGCCGTTTTCAGTCAACGAAGTATCATCATAGTCAGCTATTCGGGCGTGTTCTGAAATGGCTACATTTTCAACGATAGAGCCAAATTTTATAGCATCCCAAATGACCGGCTCATTTTTTTGACTAAGATTAATGGTTTTTGCGTAGCAGCCACCTTCCAAATTAAACACTGTTCCTTTGCCCCAGCCATGTTCATCATCACCTATGAGGTAGCGTTCGGGGTCTGCAGACAGTGTAGTTTTACCGGTTCCAGATAGGCCAAAAAACAGCGCCGTATCACCGTCGTCACCAACATTAGCGGCACAATGCATCGGCATAACGTCTTTCTCAGGGAGCAGAAAATTCTGGACAGAGAACATGGCTTTTTTCATTTCACCGGCATAACGCATTCCAGCGAGGAGTACTTTACGCTGAGCGAAATTAATAATCACAACGCCTTCACTGTTAGTTCCATCTTCAACTGGATCGCACTCAAAGTTAGCTGCGTGAAGAATTTCCCAAGTTTCCTTTTGACCAGCATTGAACTTATCGGGACGAATAAACATATTGCGTCCAAACAAACCATGCCAGGCAGTTTCTGTGGTTACTTTGACAGGTAAATAGTGTGCTGAGTCTTGCCCAACATGCAGGTGGGAGATGAAGCGCTCTTTTGTACAGAGGTAATCAGAGACTTTTACCCAGAGAGCATCGAAGATATCGGCCTTGATTGGCCGGTTTACTGTGCCCCACTCTATATCAATAGAGGAGCTTGGTTCATCGACGATGAATCGATCCGCCGGAGAGCGACCGCTGCGGACGCCGGTGGTGGCGACCAACGCGCCTGTACTACTGAGATGTCCTTCGCCGCGTTTCAATGAAAGCTCAATAAGCTCCGCAGAGCCCAAATCTGTATGAATTGGTGCTTCGGTCATTCTGTTCCTCTCTTCCCAAAGTGGACACGCTTTAAACGCCAGCATCATGCTAACGTCTTTCTATTATGGCAGATACTACGACGGGTAACTATTACCAAATAACTATTCGCGGTGGAATCTTCTGATTAAGGTGACTTAATCTAGTGGGAATTTTAGTGCAAAATATTGGTAGGGGACGTAAACATAGCTTTGATCGCCTTTTCATCAAAGCGATATTGTTGGTCACAAAATTGGCAGGTTATTAGCACTAGCCCTTGTTCTTTGCATGTTTTTAGTAATTCTTCACTGCCAAGCGACACGAGTGCACGTTGTGTTCTTTCAAGCGAACAGCTACAAAAGAATGAGATTGGTTGAGCGTCAAAAGTACGCACATTATCTTCATGGAATAATCGATATAATTGATCATTATGAGACAACTGAAGTTGCTCAGAGCTCTTGAGAGTATCGATCAAAGTCGACAAATGTTGCCAGTCTAGATCGGCTTGTTCAGGACTTTGAGTGAGGGGCATTTGCTGAATTAAAAGACCCGATACAGATTTTTCACTAGCAGCTAATTGTATTTTGGTGAGTAATTGCGCCGATTGCTGAAAGTAATGCTCCAAACAGTCACTTAACTCATTCGATACCATTTCAACTATACCTTGATATCGCTCTCCCTTTTCTGGCTCTACGGTGATAGCGAGGGTTGCCGAGCCTAATAATTCAGTGATATTGCAACTATTAGTCGACTCTTCATTGCCTAAATCTTCGAAGTTGCCACGCACAATACCGCGTAGCCCCTGATTTTCCGTACATTCGGCCATTATAGCTGTCACCGGCCCACTGCCTGTTGCTTGCACAGTCACTATGCCTTTATGTTTCAGTGATGCTCCAATTAAACTTGCGGCGACCAGAAACTCACCAAATAAGAGCGCGACAGGGGTTGGATAATTATTTAGGGCAATAATCTTTCGATAGCTCGATGTTAGGGTGCTTATCTCACCCCTTATGTCGGTGCCATCAAACAGAAAACGCTGCAAGGTATCATGATCTTTCATGCGCGCCATTGTACTGAAAGATGTCTGCAGGGTAAGTTTAATTTTCTAAAAAACGATGAATTTGTCGACGTTGCTTTTTATTTGGGCGAACGGAGGCTGGCATCGATCCATGAAAGGCCTTTCTTTCGGCCACTTTGTTCTCTCGTTGCAGAATACTATCGGGGGTTTCTTGATAGAGTTTCTGTGCCTCTACTGCCCCGCGCCTTTTTTCTGAAACATCCATTACTAGTATGGTTTTTTCATCATCACCTTGGCGAACTCTCAGTATTTCTCCGACTTCAATTATTCTGCTGGGCTTACATTTCTGGGAGCCCAAATGAACTTTACCCCCCTCTATTGCGGCTTTTGACAGTGCTCGCGTTTTAAAGAACCGGGCCGCCCATAGCCATTTGTCAATCCTTACCTTAAGCATTACTGAGTGCGCCCCCAATGGTTAAGAGCTCATTAAAATGGCTAATTGAGGGAAAATCACTGCAGGGTGAAGCTGGTTTCTTACTGTCTGGAGAGTCGATACAGAGTAGGTGCTCAATACCATAATCTTTGGCTGCATTAAGCACTGGCAGTGAGTCGTCAATGAATAGTGTCTTTTTGGGGTCGAAGGGACTGTTTGCCTGTAATGTATTCCAAAAATTTGCAGATTCCTTTGGATAGCCGTAGTCGTGAGAAGAAATAATCTCATCGAGTAGCGGTTCGATACTGGTTACCGAGAATTTTATACTCATACTATCAGGATGAGCATTCGTAACTAACACTCGTTTTTTATCACAACTGCCCAGCGCCTCCAAGAATGATAACGACTCAGGTCTTTCGATAATTAAGTGCCCAATCTGTTTTTTCAGAGCAATAATGTCGAGATTGAGTTCATCAGACCAAAATTGGGTGCAATACCAATCTAAGCTTCCTTGTTTTTCGAATAGTTGGCGTTTTAGAGCATCCCGAGCACGCTGCTCTTCTCCAGGAAACTGGGCTGCATAATATTCTGGTAGGTGGGTTAGCCAAAAAAAATTATCAAAATGCAGGTCAAGTAAGGTGCCATCCATGTCTAAAAGTACAGTGTCGATATTTGCCCAGTTTAAGATCATTTTCTTACGCCCAAATACAGGTTGTGACTATTTATGTTAGTGGCTGGTGTTGATTTCTAATTTTAAAAAATATCATCAGGCATTGAGTTTTGATCAACTTCGGTACCATTGATACTGTTACCTGGGGCCGCAGGTACGGTACCCGTTTTAAAATACTCAAACACACCTGGTTGATTTGGCGCAACGCGAGTTCCTGTTTTAGGATCTATTTTAACCATCACTATTTCATTGGGTTGCGGCCGAATGAGTTGCGGCTTTCCGGCCAGCGCTGACTGCATAAACTCGATCCAAATTGGTAGCGCTGCAGAGCCGCCATATTCATTGCGACCGATCATAGCGTTATCATCAAAACCCACCCATGCCGTCGCCACCAAATGAGGAGAGTAGCCAGAAAACCAAGCGTCTCTCGGACCGTTAGTAGTCCCCGTCTTACCACCAATATCTGCACGGTTGAGTTTTTTAGCTTTTACACCTGTTCCCCGGAGAATGACATCCTTTAACATTGAGTCGATGAGAAAGGAGGTTTGTGGATCAATCACGCGAGCGGCAGGTCTGACAATGGGTAGCGGTAGAGTTTTTAAGCTTTGTTTCACCTTGTCCCAGCTATATTTATCACCTTGGTCAGCCGATACTTGGCTTAGGTCACCAAACATTTTTTCAAGTTGTTGCTCAACATCAGCAGAAGATGAAGAGGTACCATCTGCATTCGACGCGATGTCTGTCGACGCTTTACAGGGATCGCAGGCAACCTCAGGAGAGGCTTGAAAGATGATGTTACCATCACGGTCAACAACTTTATCTAAGATATAGGGCGCCACACGAAACCCATTATTGGCAAATATTGCATAACCAGTAGCTATTTGTAGTGGTGTTAAGGCATGACTTCCCAAAGCCAATGACAAGTCTGGTTGCATGTCACTCGTGTCGAATCCAAAAGATTGCAGACTCTCCAATGTGCGATCAATTCCCATTCTTCTCAGTAGCCTTACCGATACTAAGTTTTGAGATCTATAGAGACCTTCTCTCAATCGGGTTGGGCCATAGAACTTTCCGCCGTCATTTTCCGGACGCCATGTGTCTTCAAGCTTAATATCATCAAAAACTACCGGAGCATCATTAATCAGTGATGCGGCTGTAAACCCATTATTGAGTGCAGTGGCATAAATAAAAGGTTTAAAGTTCGAACCAGGCTGTCTTAGTGCTTGAGTAACACGATTGAATCGGCTCTGCCGATAATCAAAGCCACCGACTAAAGTCTTTATCGCACCACTGTGCGGATCCAGTGCGACTAATGCAGATTGTACTTCAGGCAGCTGAGCTAATCTGAGGCCCTCTTCGCCATCTTGCACTACACGGATTAAATCTCCGACATTAAATATATCCTGAGCGGACGTAATGGGGGGGGTTCTGTAGTTGACAGTTTTATACAGCCGAAGATTTTTAAGGCCATCGGCCCAGTTTAGCGTTTGAACGTTTGAGTCTTTGGTGAGTAAGGTTAAACGATCATCTGCTACTGCGATTACAATTGCCGGAGTTAGAGGACCAATTTTAGGAGTAGTGCGCAATGTGCCCTGCCACAGTGCTGCATCCAATACTGATGCTTCAGCCCCGCGATATCCGTGCCGTAGATCATAAGCTAAAATTCCGGATTGAAGCGCACTTAGACCGTTTACTTGCATCGACGATTCTATCGTCGTAATAGCGGTATAGCCTTCGGTATAGGCCCGCAGTCCAAACTTGGCGATGACTTCCTGCCTGACAATTTCCGCAACATAGTCAGCATCTAACTCTGACTTTGAACCATGATAAGTGGCTTCATCAGTTTCAGTTAGTGCTGCTCGATAGTCTAATTCAGTTATAGCCCCTAACTTCATCATTCTCCCAAGAATCCAATCTCTTCGTTCTGCAGCGCGCTCAGGGTTTGCTATCGGGTTGTATCGCGAAGGTGCCTTTGGCAGTCCAGCAATCATTGCTAGCTGCGCTAAACTGAGGTCTTTAAGAGACTTCCCGTAGTAGACCTGACCTGCCGCTGCGAAACCATAGGCAGTCTTTCCAAGAAACATTTTGTTAGCATAAAGAGAGAAAATTTCTTCCTTGCTCAAGGCTTCTTCAATTCGAAAGGCCAGCAAAATTTCATTAAACTTGCGAGTAAATTCTTTTCGCTTATGGAAGAAAAAGTTTCGTGCCACCTGCATTGTTATTGTGCTGCCACCCCCCATTACCCTGCCTTCTAGGGCAAGTTGAACGACGGATCTTACTAGTCCTGAAATGACAATACCTTTGTGTTCGAAAAAGCTGTCATCCTCTGCTGCTAAAAGCGCATTCACCAGGTGTTTTGGTAGATCCTCAAAATCTATCGGCGTTCTTTTCTTCTCGCCAAACTCACTAATCAGCTTTAAATCTTGAGAAATTATTTTTAGAGGAATTTGTAATCGAGTGTCCTTTAATTCTTCAATCGAGGGTAATTTTGGGCTTAGGTATAGAAAAAGACAGGACGTTATTAAAAGAAAACCTCCCACGCCAGTAGCAAGGAATATCAAGCAGGCTCGCAAGGCTTGATTATTTTTCATAAAAAAACGTCCGTATAGTACAAATTTTCATTATAGAACGACCAGAATGAGAACTAGGTCTCATCAGAGTGCAACTAAATAGTCTATGAATATATGAATTAGCATAAATAATAAAGGAGCTTGTTCATTGGAGTTGTTAGACCGCCTAATTGAAAAATGGTTTTCGCTTGGTTTTGGAGCGAAATCCCCATCTAAAACTATCCTCGGTGTTGATATATCATCCTCTGCCATAAAGCTCATAGAAATGGAACCGAGCCGAGATGGTTTTATTGTCATTGCCTATGGCGTTGAACCGTTGCCAGAGGGCGTCACTTTTGATAGAGAGATTGTCGACGTGGCAAAAATTGCCCGAGTCCTGCAATCAGTATACAAGAAATCTGGCGCTCGGTCTCGAAATGTAGCCGTGGCGGTGTCCGGATCTTCAATTATCAGTAATTATATTGATGTGCCTTCATCATTGACCTCTAAGCAAGTAGAAGCGAGAGTAAAATTAGAAGCTGACACTATTATCCCTTTTCCATTAGATGAAATAAATCTAGATTTTGCAGTTGTAGGTCAAAACATTACAAGCAAAGATCAGGTTCGTGTTCAAGTTGTAGCCTGCCAGCGTGATTATGTCGATCGCCGTAAGGAAGTTGTCGAATTAGCTGGACTAAACCCAGTGGTGGTTGACATCGAAAGTTTTGCGTTTGCTAGAGCCTATCAAACACTGAGATCAGTACCCAGGCTCTAGTCGGCAATGGTCAAACACTAGTCTTGGGTGGTATTTTTCAGTCTGAAGAATTAACTGGCGACGAAA
>CAJWFB010000008.1 GCA_913031645.1 uncultured Cellvibrionales bacterium | reverse complement strand
AGTAAGCCTCTTCCAGCACGGCATCGCCATTATCGTCAAAAACGGTGTTGCCTTTGGCGTCTACTTTTTTAACCCAGTTTTTCAGATCGAGACCGATGCCACCGGTGACGTCAACGGTGGTCAAAAAGATTGGAGAGATACCGTTAGTACCGGCAACAACTGGAGCGATATTGATGAACGGCACATATGGGCTCGCTTGCTTACCGGCCCACAGGGCAACGTTATTGACGCCGGACATACGTGAGGAACCCACTCCCATAGTGCCTTTCTCAGCGATTAGCATCACTTTGGCGTTCGGGTGTTTCTTCTGCAGATCAACGATTTCCTGCTGGGCTTCGGGGGTGACCATACACTGTCCATGCAGTTCGCGGTCGGCACGTGAGTGCGCTTGATTGCCGGGAGACAGTAAGTCAGTGGAGATATCACCTTCGCCGGCGATATAAGTGACGATTTCAATGGTCTCATCAATTTCTGGCAGTTTGGTAAAGAACTCGGCTTGTGCATAGCTCCCTAGAATCTCTTTAGCAATGGCGTTGCCGGCTTTAAAAGCGGCGGTCAAGCGATCGGTATCGGCTTCGTACAAAAATACCTGAGTTTTCAGAACATCAGCGGCTGGTTTGGCAACGACTGCATCGTCAGACAGAGCAAGATTGAGCAAAACTTCAATAGAGGGGCCGCCTTTCATGTGCGATAGCAGTTCGAAGGCAAATTCTGCTGTGATCTCTGCAACGACAGATTCACCCAGAATGATTTCTTTCAGAAACTGTGCTTTCACGCCAGCAGCGCTGGTTGTTCCTGGTAGCGCATTATAAATGAAAAATGTCAGGGAATCTTTGCGCTGCTCATTCTCCGTATCTTTGATTTGGGCAATAATTTCTGCCAGCAAATCAGCGCTGTCAATTGGCTTTGGATTTAATCCTAGGTCCTTTTTACGGGTGGCGATTTCGTCCATATACTCTGAATATAAGCTCATTCAAATCTCTCGCGGTAGGCTTCTAGCACGGTGTGCTTTTCTTTTCTCTCATTAATGTGGTAAATCTAGGCCATAGATGGCTCTTGTTCAGGGAGATAATTATACGGTATTCGGTAGTTTGTTTATAGGTTTAAAGTATATACCCGTTATTATTCCTGCTTGTTACTGTAGGCATAGTTACGTTGAATCAGCAACTTTTAACCGCCTCATGGTGTATGGTTCCCCAAGAACTAATCACTTATTTTTATGGCTGTATTTTTTGGTAGCAAGCAGTAGTAAAATTCCGTCCCATGACAGGGCGGCATAAGGTAAAAAATGACATTATCTGATTAAATAGGGAAATATTTGGTTGACATATTTAGGATTTTTTAAGCATTTTTTGCAGGGTAAAGTCTGAGATCTGGGGCTAACTAGCCGCGTAGACACAAGATTTAACAAAATATGGGGTAAGACGCCTCATGTTGAACGATATTTAGTCGCGGCTTTTCTTATGAGTACAAACAAAAAACTATTAAGGCCCGGCAGCAGACTCAGTCAGCTCGAGAGTATGCTTGAGCATCCTTACTCAGTTATCTGGGATTGTTGCTGTGACCATGGTTTGCTTGGCATGTCCCTGCTCAAGAGAGCGCGTGCTGGAGAGGTCATTTTTGTCGATGTTCTTGCCGAGCAAATGAAAAGATTGGAAACGGCGTTAAGAAAAAATTGTCCACCCGATAAATATACATGGCGAGTCTACTGCGATGATGTCAAAAATATTGTCGTACCCAATGGTAATTCTCAACTCTTTATCATTGCGGGTGTTGGCGCCCGACAAACCATTGAATTCATTAATAGCCTTTCTGCATCTGCACCTGATACGTCATTTGATCTGTTGATTTGTTGTGTTCATGGGAATTATTCAGTTCGGGACGCGTTAATCAATAGCGGCTTTAGGCTAAAAGATGAGCGAATTATCTTTGAAAATAATCGCTTCTATGAAGGCATTTATGTGTCTAAAAGCGAAGGTGATGAAATACTCAATACTGGCAATAAAATGTGGGATTGGTCGGATTCAGACCACCAGCAATATTGGCAGCGGATCGTTGGACACTATCGCCAAAAAGCGAAAAACGACCCAGCGCAGTACCAACCTATTATTAGTAGTTATGAGACGTTACTGGCCTCAATCAGCAATATTTAGAGCAGTGATATTGCGGCTAGAATAAAATGAAGATCAAATTGACAAGACGAAGTGCTACTTGACAAAATGACGGTTCCGGCCGACCCTTCGTTCAGGTTAAATCATCCTTAAAGGTTACTACTAAGACAATCAATTATGACTGATATTCAACATATTGAGGCTTTTTTGCCTTGCCCTACGCCCGATCTATGGTTGGAAAATGCGCTAAATAATCAAACAGTTATGTTGATCGATCACGCTAATTGTGAGAAAAAGGCCGCGAGTACTGCCCTCAATTTGATCTATCGCTATACCGATAACTTTGAGCTGTTGAATAAAATGTCACGATTGGTGCGAGAAGAAATGCGCCATTTCGAACAAGTGATCAAAATCATGACACAGCGCAATATTCCCTATCAGCACATTTCCGCATCTCGCTACGCTGCGGGCCTTCGAGAGGTGGTACGCAAAGACGATCCTGGTCGACTCGTGGATGTGCTTATCGTTGGCGCGTTTATTGAAGCGCGGTCTTGCGAGCGGTTTGCTAAAATTGCGCCCCATTTAGACAGCGAGCTAAAGGCGTTTTATCAGTCGTTGCTTAAATCTGAAGCGCGTCACTACCAAGACTATCTAGCCTTAGCCACGAAAGCCGCGGACAATGAATCTATTGATCAGCGTATTACTGATATCTCTGCATGTGAGCAAAAACTGATTCAGGCGCCTGACACGGAGTTTCGCTTTCATTCAGGCCCGATCGTTTAATTGATTCGCGGATTACAGTAAATTAGAGGGCATAAAAAGAGAGGCAGCCATGGCTGCCTCTCTTTTCGATTATTCAACAGAACGTCTCAGCTCGATTGACGCTCGTCAATTGGTGCGTATTCACGGACATCTGATCCAGTATAGAGCTGGCGCGGACGAGCAATTCGGTAGGGGTGAGTAATCATTTCATTCCAGTGTGAGATCCAGCCAACCGTGCGGCCAGTAGCAAAAATCACGGTAAACATTTCCTCAGGAATACCCATGGCCTTAAGGATAATGCCTGAGTAGAAATCGACATTTGGGTAGAGCTTTTTACTGACAAAGTAGTCATCTTCAAGAGCAATCTTTTCGAGCTTCTTGGCCAGTCTAAACAACGGATCATTCTCTACGCCAAGTACTTCAAGAACCTCATCACAGGTTTGACGCATAACCGTAGCTCGAGGATCGTAATTCTTATAGACGCGATGACCAAAGCCCATCAAGCGGAACGGATCATTTTTGTCTTTGGCTTTAGCAATATATTCTTCGATATTATCTTCATGGCCAATCTCATCGAGCATACTCAGAACCGCTTCGTTAGCCCCTCCATGCGCAGGCCCCCAGAGAGCGGCGATACCAGCTGCAATACACGCGAACGGATTAGCGCCTGATGAGCCCGCCATACGAACGGTCGATGTCGACGCATTTTGCTCATGATCGGCATGCAATAAGAAAATTCTGTCCATTGCCTTAGCAAGGGCAGGGTGGCATTCATACTTCTCACAGGGCGTTCCAAACATCATATGTAGGAAGTTCTCTGAGTAGGAGAGTGTATTGTCAGGGTAGACAAAGGGCTGTCCAATAAAGTGCTTGTAACACATGGCGGCGATCGTCGGCATCTTTGCAATTAGACGATGCGCTGAAATTGTTCGGTGCTCTTGGTCAGTGATGTCCAGAGAATCATGGTAAAAAGATGACATTGCCCCCACCATGCCACACAACATCGCCATTGGATGGGCATCATATCTAAAGCCGCTGATGAAATGCTCAATTGAGCGATTCACCATAGTATGGTATTTAATGGTATGTTCAAATTTTGCTTTTTGCTCAGCGTTAGGCAGGGCACCCTCCAGGAGCAGGTAGCAGGCTTCGATGTAGTCCGACTTGTCGGCAAGCACTTCAATCGGATAGCCGCGATGAAGAAGGATCCCTTTTTCACCGTCAATATAAGTAATATCAGACTGGCAGGACGCTGTCGCAGTGAAACTCGGATCATAAGTAAAGTACCCATGGCTGCCCAGAGATCCGATATCAATGACATCTTGCCCTATTGTGCCTTTGAGAACGGGCAACTCAATCGGGGTCTCGCCATCAATTGTCAGGGTAGCTTTGCGATCCGTCATACTTACTCCTCAAAAAAACGTATTAGTTTGGTCAAAAACTCGGCCTGCAACTATAGTTGTTCAGTGGAAATTGTCAACCAAATGCGACAGGGTCTGGTGAGTGCTCACCCCACTAAAGTAAGGTAGGTTGGGCGCTGTGGATAACCAATATTCACTGTTTGAATGATCTTGTCGGCTAAAGTGCCTCAAAAGACCGGAACACAGAGTATAACTGTAAATGGCATTTTAGGTGATCATATGTTGAAGCATAACTTTGAGTCTGGCAGGTGCCAAAGGTATTTGAAATTGAATCCCCTTGACATTATACTGCGGCGCATCAAAGACGGGCACTCCGCACTCGTAGGACGAACCCGCTAGATACTCAATTTTAGGCTAAAATCAATGACAGAGTTGCTTTACTTCGGTGAACAGCAAAAGGTGATGCGTGGTAGATAAAAAAAGACCAGTTAATCTCGATATTGGAACAATGAAACTTCCAATTACCGCTTACGTATCTATTTTGCACAGGGTTTCAGGGGTAGCTACTCTCTTCGCGCTGGCGATCCTCCTGTGGCTTTTTGATCAAAGTCTAGCGTCAGAGCAAAGCTTTGAAGCAACGTCGAATATAATGTCCTCGCCACTAGCGCAGTTTTTGATATGGGGTAGCCTCGCCGCTCTTATCTACCACACGGTTGCTGGCATCCGGCATCTGATCATGGATCTTGGGGTTGGAGAAGAAAGCTTTAACAGCGGCAGAGCAACTGCCTGGATCGCGATCGGGGTCGCGGTTGTCTTAATCGCAGCACTAACTGGCTGGGTAATCTTATGATGTCATTTTTTGCTCGATTTGCTTTCACAGGGCCTAGCAACTGGAAAATTCAGCGTATCACCTCGATTTTGATGGCGGTCTACCTGTTTTTTATTGTTGGTTACTTAATGACCAACCCGGCTTTGACCTACGATCAATGGTCAGAACTCAATAGTCTTTTGCCGATGCGTGTATTTACACTACTTGTTGTTGCTGCGGTAGCCTTTCATGCATGGATAGGTATGCGATGCGTTTTCACTGACTACATTACAGTCAGATTGATAGGGCCAAAAGCCAATGGGCTCCGTAACACTTTGCAGTTAGGTTTAGCGTTCATGCTTCTATGTTATTTACTGTGGACGATCAAAATTCTCTGGGGACTTTAATTGAATGGGTAGTTTAAGAAAAATGAGTTTTGACGCGGTCATTGTTGGTGGCGGCGGGTCAGGCATGCGTGCAGCTCTCCAGTTGGCGCAATCAGGTTACAAAACAGCAGTAATTACCAAGGTATTCCCCACGCGATCTCACACGGTATCCGCTCAAGGTGGCATTACCTGCGCCATAGCCAGCGATGATCCAAATGATCAGTGGCAGTGGCATATGTATGACACCATAAAAGGGTCAGATTACATCGGTGATCAAGAGGCCATAGAATATATGTGTCAGACCGGTCCTGAGGCGATTTTTGAGCTTGAGCATATGGGTCTGCCATTTTCACGAACCCAAGAAGGACGGATTTATCAGCGTCCCTTTGGTGGTCAGTCAAAGGATTACGGTGCCGGTGGACAGGCAGCGCGAACATGCGCAGCTGCGGACAGAACCGGCCACGCCTTATTACACACTCTGTATCAGGGGAATTTGAAGAACAAAACTGTCTTTCTGAATGAGTGGTTTGCCGTTGATATCGTTAAAAATGCCGATGGCGCTGTCGTTGGTGTGGTTGCAATCGATATTGAAACCGGAGAGACCGTTTTTGTAGAGTCAAAGGCTACAGTGTTTGCTACTGGTGGCGCGGGTCGAATTTATGCATCAACCACCAATGCACATATTTGCACTGGTGACGGCGTTGGCATGGCATTGCGTGCGGGTTTCCCAGTCCAAGATATTGAGATGTGGCAGTTTCATCCCACCGGAATTCATGGTGCTGGGACGTTAGTTACAGAGGGTTGTCGTGGAGAAGGTGGCTACCTCATCAATAAAGATGGCGAGCGGTTTATGGAGCGCTATGCACCAAATGCCAAGGATCTCGCCGGTCGAGATGTCGTGGCTCGCTCAATGGTGTTAGAGATTCTTGAAGGTCGTGGCTGTGGCCCAGATGGCGATCACGTTTACCTCAAACTAGACCATCTCGGTGAAGAGATGCTTAATGCAAAACTACCCGGTATTCTTGAGCTTTCACGCACCTTTGCTCATGCAGATCCAGTCAAAGAACCTATTCCTGTTGTACCTACCTGTCACTACATGATGGGTGGAATTCCGACTAACGTTGACGGTCAAGCTCTAACGATTGATCGCGAGGGTAATGACCAAGTTATTGATGGCTTCTATGCCTGTGGTGAAGCGGCCTGTGTGTCCGTGCATGGTGCTAACCGTCTGGGCGGTAATTCACTGCTTGATCTGGTGGTCTTTGGCCGTGCATCAGGAATCTTTATTGAGAAGCAGCTGAGTGAAGGTATAGCTCTTAAAGAGGCTACTGAGGAAGATATTCAGCGGGCTTTGGTTGGCTTGAACAGAATTAACCAGTCTGCTGATGGTGAAAACGCGGCGGTTTTACGCGCTGAGTTACAAACGATTATGCAGAACTATTTCGGTGTATTCCGGCGTGGCGATTATATGAAGAAGGGCGTTGAAAAGCTCGATGAGTTGCGTGTGCGGGTTGAAAACGTCTATCTTGACGATAAGAGCAATGCGTTTAATACAGCCAGGCTTGAGGCTCTCGAGCTGCAGAATTTATTCGAAACAGCCTATGCCACAGCTATTTCTGCTGAAGGACGCACCGAAAGCAGGGGTGCTCACGCAAGAGAAGACTTCCAGGAGCGTGATGATAAAAACTGGTTGTGTCACTCAGTTTATTTTCCAAAGAGCAAAAAAATTGGCAAGCGGCCGGTTAACTTCACCTTGAAAACCCGTGAACCCTTTGAGCCAAAAATTCGTACCTATTAATATCGCGAGATGAGAGTTTAGATTTATGTTGAACGTAAGTATTTACCGCTATAACCCGGAAGTTGATGCTGAGCCCTACATGCAGGACTTTGAGTTTGATACTCAAGGTAAAGACCTGATGGTACTCGACGTTTTGGAGAAGCTTAAGATTCAGGATCCGTCTCTGGTATTTAGGCGTTCTTGTCGCGAAGGTGTCTGCGGCTCTGATGGGGTAAATATTTCAGGAAAAAACGGTTTGGCATGCATAACGCCGCTGTCTGAATGTGTTAAAGGGGACAAGTTGGTGGTTCGCCCGCTCCCAGGCTTACCAGTCATTCGCGATTTGGTGATCGATATGAGTCAGTTCTATGCTCAATACGAGAAAATTCAACCCTACATGATCAATAATTCTCCGCCTCCCGCTATTGAGCGACTGCAAAGCCCCGAAGAGCGTAAAAAGCTCGATGGTCTCTATGAATGTATTCTTTGCGCCTGTTGTTCTACCGCTTGCCCATCGTTCTGGTGGAATCCTGAAAAGTTCATAGGCCCATCGGGTTTGCTGCAGGCATACCGCTTTTTGGCAGACAGCAGAGATACTGCCACCGAGGAGCGCCTGGCGAATCTTGACGACCCTTTTAGCGTGTTTCGCTGTCATGGCATCATGAATTGTGTCCAAGTTTGTCCTAAGGGGCTAAATCCGACTAAGGCAATTGGGCATATTCGCAATATGTTGATTCGCGGTACCGCTTAAAAGACTCAGTTCACTATAAAAGTGTAGTTTTGCCGATATTTTACTAGCCGTAGGTCGCTTAGGGCTTTAAAATGGCGGCAAAATCTGATGTCAAAAAGGAAATATCATCAATGCCTGAGGGCCTAATGGAGCAACTCCTCAGCTCCTCCCACTACTCTGGTGGAAACGCAGCCTACATTGAAGGTCTCTACGAAACCTACCTGCACGATCCAAATGGTGTGCCGGAGGAATGGAGTAGTTTTTTCGACTCTCTACCGCGGACCAACGGGTCAATCGCGCCGGACATCTCTCACGACACTATTATTCAGCACTTTGAGTTGCTTGGGCGGCGTCAAGCCCGGCCAACGCCTGCTCCAGGGTCTGGCGGTATCCATCTTGAGCATGAACGTAAGCAGGTTAAGGTTGTTCAGTTAATAAGTTCGTACCGGTTTCGGGGTCACCAGCAAGCTAGGTTAGATCCACTGGGTATCATGATTCGAGAGGATGTTGCTGATCTGCAGTTGCATTTTCATGGGTTGACCCAGGCTGATCTTGATACAACCTTTCAGACAAGCCCGCTCTATATCGGCAAGCAAGAGGCGCCTTTACGGGAGATTATTGAGGCTCTGGAAGAGACTTACTGTGGCGATCTGGGCCCGGAATTTATGCACATTACCTCCTTTGCCGAGAAACAGTGGTTAGCTCAGCGATTTGAGAGCGTGCGCTCTAAGCCAACCTACGGCGATGAGGCGCGAATTGACGTGCTTAATCGGTTAACGGCGGCTGAGGGCTTAGAGAAGCATCTAGATTCCAAATACCCAGGGACCAAGCGTTTCGGTCTGGAAGGTGGCGAGAGCCTCATTCCTCTGCTGGACTGCTTAGTGCGACGTTCCGGCGAATATGGCGCTAAAGAAATTGTCATGGCGATGGCTCACCGCGGTCGCCTCAACGTACTGGTTAACATTCTCGGTAAGAATCCTGCAGAGATGTTTGAAGAGTTTGAAGGCAAGCGTCTGGTTAATACCTCGGGTGATGTTAAATACCATCAAGGTTTCTCCTCGAATGTGATGACCCCTGGTGGTGAAGTTCATATGGCCTTGGGTTTTAACCCATCACACCTTGAGATATCTTGCCCAGTGGTAGTTGGCTCAGGCCGCGCACGTCAAGATCGACGCAACGACCCCACTGGTCAGAAAGTTGTGCCAATACTAATGCATGGCGACGCAGCTTTTGCCGGTCAGGGCGTGGTCATGGAGACATTTCAGCTCTCTCAGACTCGTGCTTATAAGACTGGTGGCACCATTCATATCGTTATTAACAACCAGGTTGGCTTCACCACAAGTAGGCAGGACGATGCCCGCTCAAGTGAATACTGCACTGATGTAGCGAAAATGGTCGGTGCACCGATTCTTCATGTCAATGGCGACAATCCAGATGCAGTGATGTTTGCAGCCATGTTGGCAACCGATTACCGCTACGAATTTGGTAAAGATGTGGTCATTGACTTGGTCTGTTACCGTCGCCGAGGTCACAACGAGACTGATGAACCATCATCGACTCAGCCACTCATGTACGACGTTATTCGCAAGCACTCTACAACACGAACCCTCTATGCCCACAAATTGATTGCTGAAGGGGTGGTGGAAGAGAATCAAGCTAACGAAATGGCTAATATCTATCGCGCTAGCCTTGATAATGGCGAGTTTGTCGTACACAACCTGGTGCGTGAACCAGATACTAGCTTGTTTGTTGATTGGGAGCCCTATTTGGGGCACGATTGGCGGACCGAGGGTAACACTGGGATAGAACTAAAGCACTTGCAAGAAGTTGCCACCAAGATCACTACAGTCCCTGATGGTATCGTGGTGCAGCGTCAAGTCGCTAAAATTTATGACGACCGTCGCAAGATGGCGGGTGGTGCATTGCCGCTCAATTGGGGAATGGCTGAGCTATTGGCCTATGGCACTCTGCTCAAAGAGGGCTTCCCGATTCGGTTTACCGGCCAAGATATCCGTCGCGGTACTTTCTCACACCGTCACGCGGTGGTCTTTAACCAAAAAGACGGTGAGGCCTATTTGCCACTGGCAAATATGTATGACGAGCAGCCACGTTTTGATATTTATGACTCTGTGTTGTCCGAAGAAGCCGTGCTAGCCTTTGAATACGGCTACGCAACCACGGCACCTAAAGGATTGATTATCTGGGAAGCCCAGTTTGGTGATTTTGCCAACGGTGCGCAGGTAGTTATTGACCAGTTCATCGCCAGCGGCGAGCATAAGTGGGGCCGTTTGTGTGGCTTGACCATGATGCTGCCCCATGGTTTCGAAGGTCAGGGCCCAGAGCACTCATCAGCGCGACTTGAGCGGTTCTTGCAGTTGTGTGCTGAACACAACATGCAGATATGTAACCCCACCACGCCGGCACAAATTTTCCACCTGTTGCGGCGGCAAGCAATCAGACCTATGCGTCGTCCGTTGGTCATTATGAGTCCCAAGTGGATTCTGCGGCATAAATTAGCAACCTCATCGCTCGAAGAGCTAAGTCATGGTCACTTCAATAATGCGATGGTTGACCCCAGGATTAATCCTGCCGCGGCAAAACGCATTATTTTGTGCTCGGGGAAGGTGTATTATCATCTTTTAGAAGAGCGCGATGCCCGTGGTATCAATGATATTGGGTTAATCCGCCTTGAACAGCTTTATCCATTCCCTGATAAAGAGCTCGATGCTATTTTGGCGGAGTATACTCAGTTAAAAGATGCAGTTTGGTGTCAGGAAGAGCCAATGAATCAGGGCGCTTGGTACAGTAGTCAGCACCATATGCGCAATGCCATTCAGCGCCTTGACCCGAAAGTACAGTTGTCCTTTGCCGGAAGGATTGCATCAGCGGCACCGGCAAGCGGTTATATGTCTGTTCATCTTGATGAGCAGAAGAAATTTATTGATGAAGCATTAACATTCGACTCTTAAACTAGGAATAGATTGATGGCCATAGAAATTAAGGCACCTACATACCCAGAATCAGTGCAAGAAGGCACCTTGGCAACCTGGTATAAACATGCCGGTGATAGCGTTAGTCGCGACGAACTGATTGTCGACATTGAGACTGACAAAGTTGTTCTTGAAGTTGTGGCTCCAGCCTCTGGCACCTTGGTAGAAGTATTCAAGGCAGAGGGTGACATTGTCCTCAGTAATGAAGTTTTAGCGCGTATTGAAGAGGGTGTAGCTGAATCGGCCTCACCAGCCTTGGCTAAAGTAGAGCCCGACACAGAAGTGGGTGGCTCGCTAGTGAATCCAGCGGCTAAGAAACTAGCCGATGAGCGCAATATTGATCTTTCTCAGGTTGCGGGCACCGGCAAAGGTGGACGTATCACTAAAGAGGACGTGGTTAACTTCACACCAGCTGCCGCGGCGCCTGCTGCGGTTCCCGCGCCAGTAACAAAAGCATCCGCTGCAGCAGAAGAAATCTTGCAGGGTGGGGATCGTGTAGAGCGTCGTGTTGCCATGACACGCATGCGCTCGCGCATTGCAGAGCGACTGCTCAGCGTTACCCAGACTAGCGCCATGCTGACAACATTTAACGAAGTCGACATGACCGCCATGATGGGGCTGCGCAAGCAGTACCAAGATGAATTTACCAAGATACACAACGGTACTCGGTTGGGCTTCATGGGTATGTTCGTTAAGGCCGCGGTAGAGGCGCTAAAACGCTTCCCTCTGGTCAATGCCTCAATTGACGGTACCGATATCGTTTATCACGGCTACCAAGACATCGGTGTCGCAGTATCTACGGAGCGTGGATTAGTGGTACCTGTGTTGCGCAATGCCGAAAATATGAGTATTGCCACTGTTGAGAACGCTATTAGTAGCTACGCCGGAAAAGCGCGTGATGGCAAATTAACCATTGATGAAATGACGGGCGGTACCTTCACTATTACTAATGGTGGTGTCTACGGTTCGCTACTTTCAACGCCAATTTTAAACCCACCACAGTCGGCTATTTTGGGCATGCACAAGATTCAACAGCGTCCTATGGCGGTTGATGGTCAGGTGGTAATTCGGCCAATGATGTATTTAGCCTTGTCCTATGACCATCGTCTAATCGATGGCAAGGACGCGGTACAATTCTTGGTGGCAATCAAGGAGTTAATTGAAGATCCTGCTAAGATTTTACTTGAGATTTAATCGTCAAATTATTGATTTAAAAGGTATTTAAATGTCTGACAAGTATGATGTAGTCGTTATTGGTAGTGGTCCGGCAGGGTATGTTGCGGCCATTCGCGCAGCTCAGTTAGGCCTGAAAACAGCCTGCATTGAGAAGTGGAAAAACGCCGAAGGCAACGGTGTCAATGGTGGCACCTGTCTTAATGTTGGTTGCATTCCCTCTAAGGCGCTGCTCGATAGCTCCTTCAAATATCATGAAGCGGCAGAAGGGCTGGCTATCCATGGTATCAGCACCAGTGGTGTGGCGATGGATATCCCCGCTATGCTCGAACGTAAAAACAAAATTATTAACCAGTTGACCGGTGGCATTGTCGGACTTTTTAAAGCGAATGGTGTCACGGCACTGTACGGTACTGGCAAATTGTTAGCCGGTAAAAAAGTTGAGTTGACCGACAATGATGGTGCAGTGTCGGTGATTGATGCTGACAACGTCATTCTTGCCTCAGGGTCACTGCCTATTGCTATTCCGGTTGCTCCGGTTGATGACGATCTTATTCTTGACTCCACTGGTGCTCTGGAAATTGGTGAAGTGCCCAAGCGCCTGGGTGTTATTGGTGCGGGTGTTATTGGCTTAGAGTTGGGTTCGGTATGGGGTCGTTTGGGCTCTAAAGTAGTTTTGCTTGAAGCGCTAGACGACTTTTTGGCAATTATGGACAAGGCGATCGCCAAAGAATCCAAGAAAATATTTACTAAGCAAGGCCTTGATATCCGCTTAGGCGCCCGGGTAACCGGCACCCAGATCAAGGGTCGCGAAGTTGAAGTCACCTATCAAACCTCTGCCGGTGAAGAGCTTAAAGAAACTTTCGACAAGCTAATTGTGTGTGTCGGTCGACGACCGTTCACAGACGGGCTACTGTCAGCAGACAGTGGTGTTGAAGTGGACGAGCGCGGTTCGGTGTTTGTCAACGAATTTTGTGCCACCAATGCGCCGGGCGTCTACGCTGTGGGTGATTTGGTACGTGGGCCAATGTTGGCGCACAAAGGCTCAGAAGAGGGCATTATGGTGGCGGAACGCATCGCGGGCCACAAAGCTCAGATGAACTACGACATTGTCCCCAACGTTATCTATACTCATCCGGAAGTGGCGTCGGTTGGTCAAACTGAAGAGCAGGTTAAAGCGGCTGGAGAGCCCTATAACGTGGGTGTGTTTCCATTCGCTGCCAGTGGCAGAGCAATGGCAGCCAATGACACGGACGGTATGGTTAAAATAATTGCCCATGCTGACACTGACCGCATCATGGGTTGTCACATTGTGGGTCCTAGTGCCGCAGATCTTACTCAGCAGGTGGCTATTGCTATGGAATTTGGCTCTAGTGCCGAAGACCTCGGCATGACTGTATTTGGTCACCCGACGCTGTCTGAAGCTGTGCATGAGGCAGCCTTGGCGGTAAACGGTAATGCTATTCATATCCCCAATCGCAAGCGTCGCTAAAAAGTAATCTCTTTTTACTCTGGGCTATTTATTGAATAGCCTAGAGTACAATACAACGTAAACACTAACAGGAAACCGAGTATGAACCTGCACGAATATCAAGGTAAGCAATTGTTTGCCGAATACGGACTGCCAGTATCCAAGGGCATTGCCGCAGAGACAGTTCAGGAGGCCATTGCGGCGGCCGATATCATTGGTGGTGAGCGCTGGGTGGTTAAAGCCCAGGTTCATGCTGGTGGACGCGGCAAAGCCGGTGGCGTTAAGTTAGTTAGCTCAAAAGCTGAAATTGAAGCGTTTTCTCGCCAATGGCTGGGTCAAAACTTAGTCACCTACCAAACCGATGTCAAAGGCCAGCCAGTCAGCCGTATTTTGGTTGAAACCTGCACCGATATTGATCAAGAATTGTATCTTGGTGCCGTGGTAGATCGTGGAACACGCCGTATCATCTTCATGGCCTCTACTGAAGGCGGTGTTGAGATTGAAAAGGTTGCGCACGAAACCCCAGAAAAGATCCTAAAAGCCGTTATAGACCCTCTAACGGGTGCTCAGCCCTATCAGGGACGTGACCTTGCGTTTAAATTAGGGCTCAAAGGGGTTCAAGTTAAGCAATTTGTCAGCATTTTTATGGGTTTGGCTAAATTGTTTAAAGAGAAAGACCTTGAGCTATTAGAAGTGAACCCATTGGTTATCACTGATGAAGGAAACCTTCACTGCCTAGATGCCAAGGTTATTATTGATGGTAACGCGCTGTATCGTCAGCCGCAGATTAAAGAAATGCACGATCCTTCACAGGAGGATGCTCGTGAAGCCCATGCATCAGCTTGGGATTTAAATTACGTAGCACTTGATGGTGACATTGGTTGTATGGTTAATGGCGCTGGTCTTGCTATGGGCACTATGGATATCGTTAACCTTCATGGTGGATCCCCAGCTAACTTCCTTGATGTTGGGGGCGGCGCGACTAAAGAGCGTGTGGTTGAAGCGTTTAAAATTATTCTTTCTGACACCAATGTTAAGGCTGTGTTGATCAATATCTTCGGCGGTATCGTTCGCTGTGATTTGATTGCCGAAGGCGTAATTGGCGCTGTAGAGGAGGTCGGTGTGACTATTCCAGTGGTTGTGCGTCTAGAGGGCAACAATGCAGAGCTTGGAACTAAAAAATTGGCCGAATCTGGTCTTGCTATCATTGCTGCTACTAGTTTAACTGATGCGGCACAACAGGTTGTTAAAGCCACAGGGGGTAACTAAACATGTCTATCTTAATTAACAGCGACACAAAAGTTATCTGTCAGGGCTTTACTGGTGGGCAGGGCACCTTTCATTCGGAGCAAGCGATTGAATACGGCACAAAAATGGTTGGTGGTGTTACACCGGGCAAAGGTGGTACAACCCACCTTGGGCTTCCTGTGTTCAATACTGTAGCGGAGGCCGTTGCAGAAACAGGGGCAGAAGCCTCGGTTATTTACGTTCCAGCGCCCTTTTGTAAAGACTCTATTCTCGAAGCGGCATATTCAGGGCTCAAGCTGGTAGTTTGTATTACCGAAGGTATACCGACACAAGATATGCTCGATTGCAAAGTGGTATGTGACTCATTGGGGGTTACTTTAATAGGGCCTAACTGTCCTGGTGTGATCACGCCTGGCGAATGTAAAATCGGTATTATGCCCGGCCACATTCACCTACCCGGCAAAGTCGGTATCGTATCTCGCTCAGGTACATTGACCTACGAAGCAGTCAAGCAAACCACAGATTATGGTTTTGGTCAGTCTACTTGTGTTGGTATTGGTGGCGACCCCATTCCGGGTTCAAGCTTTATTGATATTTTAGAGCTGTTTGAAAAAGATCCAGCCACCGAAGCTGTCGTTATGATCGGCGAAATTGGTGGTACCGCAGAAGAAGAAGCGGCAGCTTACATCAAAGCCAATGTCACTAAGCCTGTTGTTTCCTATATTGCTGGTGTAACAGCCCCAGCAGGCAAGCGCATGGGTCATGCTGGCGCTATCGTTTCAGGTGGTAAAGGCACAGCAGATGAAAAGTTTGCAGCCCTAGAAGATGCCGGTGTTAAAACCGTGCGCAGTCTTGCTGAGATTGGTAATGGCTTAAAAGAGATTACTGGTTGGTAAGGTTGTTTAGCGGTTAATTGGTTAAAAAAAGCGGCCCGTGGGCCGCTTTTTTATTGAGCCACATGCTATAAGTCCTGCTAGCCCAAATATCGTTCTGTTGGAATGTAATAAACAATCACGGCACCTAAGATAATTTTCATGATCGCGCCTGGCCAAAATGGCCAAAATCCATACTCTAATGCCTTATCAAGCCCATATAGATAAGTCAGTTGAGCAATACCACAGACTAAAATCAGTGCAGTGCCAATTGTCATGGCGGTTAAACACTCGGCAAAGCTATCCCCAAAACCGTTCTCTTGTAGTGCGCCACAGACATAACCACCAACTAAAAACCCATATAAAAAGCCGCCACTGCCGCCCATCAATGTATCTATTCCAGATGCACCTTTGGCAAACACAGGCAAGCCAGCTAAACCTGCAATCAGATAAATAGCGATGACCAGCAGTCCTCGTTTAGGTCCAAGTACAAATCCTACAATCAGCACGGCAAGGCTTTGCCCTGTGATGGGTATTCCGTTGTCTTTCCATGGCAAGTCAATGCTAACCATAGCGCCCAGACAAATAAGTAGTAGGCCTAAGCCAACCATTAAATTATCTCTATTAATCTGCATTAAAAAAGGCCTTTATGGTATTGCTTATGAACGAGTGGCGGGCGTGTTTGGTTTCAAGTTGGTGAGGTACTTGGATCCCAAGGCATAAATCATTAACCCGGCGAGCATTATTGCTGAGGCTGTTGCAATGGGTGTATTTACCATGGCGTGCGCGGTCTGAGTTTGAGCTAAAAAGTCGATGTTCCATTGGGCAGCAAGGTAATTGGTCAAATAGCCAAAGGCAAAGCCAACCCCAATAACACTAGCCAGGTAGGCCGCAAGAGCACGATTGCCTAATTCCCGCTTGACCAAACCCATGGTGGCGATATTAGTAGCAGGTCCAACCAGCATGAACACTAACGTCGCACCCGGGGATACGCCAGAAAATAACAATCCAGCGGCAATAGGCGTTGAGGCTAGGGCACAGATGTACATGGGTACACCAATGACAGCCATGACTACAAACGCCATAAAGCCATCACCCCACTGGGCTAAAAACTCAGTGGGCACATAGGTTTTGACCATAGCGGCAATACCCAATCCAATCAGCAGCCATAGGCTAATATCTTTGATGAGATCGACAAAGGTGAATGTCATGCTGTCTTTCAGTCGCGTGGCTAGGGTTTCAGGTGCGCTTGTTTCGGTATTGAGTTGACTACAGCAGCTTGGTTCGGGTTCAGGTGTTTTACTGGCACAGCACGATTGAACAGGCTCTGAAGTGGTTAACGCAGGCTCGTCTTTATCGGCACCCACCAGCACACCAGCAGTGATTGCGGTAGATATGGCGGCAATAGGCCGAATAACGGCCATAAACGGCCCTAACATGGCGTAAGAGACCGTTACGGAGTCAACGCCTGTCTCTGGTGTGGATATCAAGAAAGAGGTGGTGGCGGCCTTAGAGGCTCCGCTGCGGCGCAGCCCAAGGGCCGCTGGAATTACTCCGCAGGAGCACAGGGGCAGGGGTGCGCCCAGAAGAGCCGCTTTAACCGTGGCCATTAACCCGGGTTCACCAAGATGTTTGGCAAGAAGTTCACTGGGTACAAAAGCCTTCATGAGCCCTGCAACGGTAAAGCCCATGATCAGCCAGGGTGCTGACTCAATAAAGAGACCAACAAAATTTTCAATTAAAGACATGCGTTACTACCTATTATCAGTACTTAAAGCACCCAAAATGGTGCATTGAGTGGCAGGTTCATCACCGCCACAGCAGGCGTTGCTGAGGGTTTTTAATGACTGCTTAATCTTTTTCATTTCAATTAGGCGCTGATTAACCACTTGTATTTTGTTGTCCACGAATTCCTTTACATCTTGACAAGATTTTTTATCTTTGGTGACTTCCAGTTCCAACAGCTGATGTATTTCATTGAGCGTAAAACCAACTTCTTTAGCGCTAAGAATAAAGCTAATGCGCAGCACATCAGACTTAGAGTACAGGCGATACCCAGAATCAGTGCGGTTACTTGGGGTAATTAGCCCATGCTTTTCATAGAAGCGCAGGGCGTCGCGGGAAATACCTGCACGCTGTGCCAGTTCGCCAATTTTAAGCATAATATTTAGCTCCATAAACTTACTATAAAGTCTGGAGTATAGACCAGAGTCAAGGGCCTCAACAAATGACCCTTTCTCAGGTAGAGTGTTAAGCGCTTTTGGCCGCCGGTACTGCAGATGAGCTGAATTTCAGCGCGCCATCACTGGCCAATGGTTGATTAAAGAGTGAGCGGTCTCTACGAAAATCTTGAGTGTTAATCCATGGCTCCTGATCACCCTGTTTAGGGAATCGATGCATCATGCGCTGCATATAACCCGCAGGGAAGTCAGCAATCCAATTTCTTACTGGCATGTCGTGTAAGTCTTCGGGCACCACTGGTACAACACTGGTGGTGTCAGTATCGGCCATATGATTGAGCGTTCTGCACACCCATTCTGCTGTTAAGTCTGCGCGCAGGGTCCAGGACGCGTTAATGTAACCAAAGGTGGATACCATGTTGGGTACATCAGAGACCATCAGGCCTTTATAGGTCCAGAGGTTGGCGAAGTCCACAATTTCTCCATCCACCGCTATCTCGGCGCCACCCATCATGACCAGTTCCAAGCCAGTGGCACTGACAATGATGTCAGCCTCTAGGTGCTCACCCGATTTAAGCTGAATACCCTTCTCAGTAAAGCTATCGATGTGATCAGTGACCACCGTAGCGCTGCCATTCTTAATAGCGGTGAACAGATCGCTGTCAGGCACTAGGCATAGTCTTTGGTCCCAAGGGTTGTAGCTAGGAGTAAAATGTTTATCTACGTCATAGTCGGGACCAAGTTCTTTGCGTACCATGTCAAGTATGGTCTTTTTAACTTTCTCTGGTCTCTTGCGTGTCTGTTTGTAAAGAAGTTCTTGAAATCGTGTGTTGCGCAGGCGTGTTAGGGCATAGGCCCACGTGTGGGGCAACAATTTGCGCAATCCATTGGCAAACCAGTCCTCTGAGGGGCGCGAAATTACATAGGTGGGTGAGCGTTGTAGCATGGTCACACTAGCGGCTTTTTCTGCCATTGAGGGTACTAGAGTAACCGCTGTTGCTCCTGAGCCGATGACCACGACTTTTTTGTCTTCATAGTTTAAATCTTCTGGCCAAAACTGAGGATGTATCAGCTTGCCCTTAAAGGCGGCAACGGATGGAAATTTGGGGTCATGAGCCTGCTCATAGCTGTAATAACCGGCGCACATGTGCAAAAAGTTACAGCTAATTTGGACGTTCTCACCGGTATCTGTCTGAGCGACGGTCAACGTCCAAAGGCTGGTTTCACTGTCCCAGTTGGCATTAGTTAATTTACAGCTATAGCGAATCTTCTCTTCAATATTGTTTTCAGTGGCGGTCTCGCGCACATAGCTAAGAATCGAAGGACCATCGGCAATTGCTTTAGCGCTATTCCACGGTTTGAAATTGTAGCCTAACGTATGCATGTCACTGTCTGAGCGAATGCCAGGATAACGAAAAAGATCCCAAGTGCCGCCAATAGCGCCACGGCTCTCTAAAATTAGATACTGATGGTCGGGGCACTGCTTAGTGAGGTGATAAGCCGCGCCAATGCCTGAAAGGCCAGCGCCAACAATGACTATATCCGTATGCTCTATTTGCATTTTTATAGTTATCTCTTAATAGTTAGCATTAATAGTTTAAAGGTTTTTTGTTTCTCAATAGTGTCAGCGGCATAGTAAAGAGTGGAAATACCCGATCATAGTTCATAGGAAATAGTCGTTGTGACAAATCCATCAGTTTGGCATCTGCACCAACAAAAATACGTTTACGGTTTTTAAGCACACCGTTAAGAATAATGTTTGATGCTCGACTTGGGTGCATGCCATTATTGCGGAAGAAATCAGCCATCTCTTCTTGGGTAGAGCCTATGCCGATAAGTTTGCCCATCATTGCTTGCATTGGGTTGACAGTATCTTTACGAACATTCATTCGAGCATTGGTAACAATATTCGTCCCGATATGGCCTGGGTGCACACAGTGGACCTGAACCTTACTATCTTTAAGTTCCTTGGCGAGGCATTCAGTAAAGCCACGAACCGCAAACTTTGCGACATGATAGACCGACTGGTTGGGCACAGTGATCATTCCAAAAATAGAGGAAACATTGATCAGCGCAGCTTCGGGTCGTTTTTGCAAATGTGGTAAGAATGCACGGGTACCATTGATAACCCCATGCAGGTTTATATTCATTACCCAATCCCAGTCAGTTTCGGACATATCCTCAAAGCTACAGTCGACGGTAACGCCAGCATTGTTGAATACCATATCTACATGACCGTGTAGCTCCATGACTTGAGCGGGCAGTGCGTCGATGGCCGCTTTGTCTGCAACGTCAACAATATGGCTTGTTACCTTGACAGTGTAATCTTTTAGCATGGCCTCGGTCTCGGCCAGCGTTGTTGAGTTGATTTCACAGATCGCAACATTAGCACCTGCTTTAGCCAGCAATACAGCAAGGTAACGGCCCATACCTGATCCGGCGCCGGTAATAACAGCAACTTTCTTGGAGAATGACTTCATAAATGCCGGATCCTTTTCCTAAACAATATTGTAAGAGTTTTAAGCGAGCATTGGGATTCAATTGCGGTCAAGATAGGGCTCTTTAAGGGTCAATATAGTGGGTAGCCGCGCAAATTCCAAGGGCCACTGTATGAGATGGCATTTATGGTGTCAATACGTGTTTTAATCACCTAAAGTTTCGAGATCTGATATTAGTTTGATAGAGCAATTCACTGCAATCTGTGAGTTCTTGTGCAATCACATGCACTACGGCACCATCGGTTTCGATGACGCCTTTAATCATTAGTAATTGTGCTTTAAGTAGTGCTTGACGACAGCGCTCCTGAACGCTTTTCCATATAACGATGTTACTGTTGCCGGTTTCATCCTCTAAGGTCAAAAAAACCACGCCAGATGCTGTCCCAGGGCGCTGTTTTCCAGTGACTATGCCGGCCATGCGAACAAATCGCTGATGACCCATTTCAGCCAAATCGCTGTGGCGTTTACACTGCCGAAAAAGCGGAAATTGCTCACGAAGAATACTCATTGGATGGCGGCCCAGTGTCAGACCAGTATTGTTGTAGTCAGCGTAAATATTGTCGCTTTCGCTGGGTGGGTTGAGCTGTGTGTTTAGGGCTGGCATTGAGTTTTCTAGCAGTGGCCCGTCGCTATGGATTGCCAGTGTTTGCCAGTGTGCCTGGCGGCGATTAAGGGTGATAGATTGTAGTGCTCCAGCGCTACTTAAAAGGCTTAGGTTGGCCTTGGAGAGGCCGGTGCGAAGGGTTAGATCACTGAGGCTTTTAAAGGGCCTTTTAGCATTGATAATGTTTAATACTGCTTTATGATTTAATCCTTTTATTAATCTAAAGCCTAGCCTAATCATTGGCTTATAATTTTTATCTAATTTATTTTCGAGTTTATTTTCAAGGCTATGATCCCAGAAGCTATGGTTGATATCGATGGGGTTTACGCTAATGTTATGGCGTTGTGCATCTTGAACTAATTGCGAGGGTGAGTAAAAACCCATGGGCTGGCTGTTCATAATGGCGCAGCAAAAAGCGGCCGGATAATGGCACTTTAACCAGGCCGACACATAGGCAAGAAGTGCAAAGCTGGCGGAGTGAGATTCAGGAAAACCATAGACCCCAAAGCCCTGAATTTGTTTGAATAAGCGCTGAGCAAAGTCCAAGTTATAGCCTTGCTTAAGCATTCCTTCGGTGAGTTTATACTCAAATTTAGCCAGCTGATTACTGCCACCACCCTTGTTACTCCAGCTGGCCATAGCACGACGTAGTTGGTCAGCTTCTCCGCCTGAAAAACCCGCAGCAACCATGGCTAGGCGAATCACCTGTTCTTGGAACACGGGAATACCCAGGGTACGCTCTAATACGGTTTTGATTGCAGGGCTAGGGTAGTTCGCCGTTTCCAAGCCTTGGCGGCGTTTTAAATAGGGATGTACCATGCCGCCTTGTATGGGCCCGGGTCGCACAATAGCAATTTCTATGACCAGATCATAAAAACAACGCGGTTTGAGTCGCGGCAGCATGGCCATCTGAGCGCGAGACTCTATTTGAAATACGCCAACACTATCGGCTTTACACAGCATATCGTAGGTATCGGTATCATTTTTGGGGATGGCTTGCATGGTTAGTTGTTGGTCATGATGCTGCTGAATAAGATCAAAACAGCGATGAATGGCCGACAGCATGCCCAGTGCAAGAATATCTATTTTCAATAGACCCAGGGCCTCTATATCGGTCTTATCCCATTGAATAACGGTGCGTTCAGGCATGCTGGCATTCTCTACGGGCACTAGAGTACTAATAGGACTGCGTGTGATAATAAAGCCGCCAACGTGCTGCGATAAATGCCTGGGAAAGCCCATGATTTCTTGTAGCAAATTATAAAAGTGGTCGATCAGTATATTGTTGTTAGAGACAGCGCTATTGCTTTGATCGTTAAACTGTTTTTCAAGATCAGCGCGTCGATCCCACCAGGATAGAGACTGACTTAGCTGTTCAATAAACAGGGGGTCAAGACCAAGCGCTTTTCCGACATCACGTACAGCACTGCGGGGCTTGTAGGTAATCACCGTAGCGGCTATGGCCGCGCGTTCACGGCTATAGCGTTTGTAAATATATTGAATAACCTCTTCGCGCCGTTCATGCTCAAAGTCGACATCAATATCCGGTGGTTCGTTGCGCTCCTTAGAAATAAAGCGCTCAAACAGCAGCGAAATTTGATCGGGGGAAACCTCGGTAATAAATAAACAGTAGCAAACAACGGAATTGGCCGCTGAGCCTCGCCCCTGGCAAAGAATATGACGACTGCGAGCAAAGGCGACAATGTCATGCACTGTGAGGAAATAGCTCTCGTAATTGAGTTCAGCAATGACCTTTAGCTCATAACTAATTTGATCGATAACGTGTTTTGAGGGGCCTTCAGGCCAACGTTTCTTAATACCTTCGTCAACCAGATAACATAGCTGTTCGGCGGCGGTTAGGTGATCAGGCACCACTTCAGAGGGATATTCATAGCGCAGTTCTTCAAGCGAAAACCGGCAGCGTTTAGCAATCGCAATAGTTTCCGCTATCAGTGCAGGCGGATATAGTCTTTCGAGATAAGATAGACTGCGCAGGCGTCGCTCCGCATTGGCAAAGCGGCGTTTTCCGAGAGACATTACCGAGCAGTTATAGCGTATGGCGGTCAATGTATCCTGTAGGTTTTGGCGCTCTTTGACGTGTATGTGGACATCGCCACAGGCCACCATAGGCACTTCCCACAGCGCCGCTAAATTGCGACGATAGTAATATTGGTTAGTTTCATCACCATCAAGTAGGTGTTCAACGCCAACCCATAACCGATCGTTAAACCAGTTGCTTAATTGGTATCCTATGGCGTTATCAGCATCAGCTTTACCTGAGGGCAACCAAATAAGTAGGGCATTGGGTAAGTTATTACTCAGGTCCGACCACTCCAGTCGATATTCGCCCTTGTTGCTGCGGCGTCGGGCTAACGTGATGAGTCCAGACAATTCAGAATAAGACTGTCGATTGGTTACCAAGGCGACTAATTTTTGCTCATCAATGATGAACTCACTACCAATAATGAGTGACAGCCCACACTCACGTGCGGCCACATGCGCTTTTACCACACCCGCTAATGAGCACTCATCTGTAATGGCAAGTGCTTGATAGCCAAGAGTTGATGCGGTATGAATCAATTCCTGAGGATGGGAGGCACCGCGCAAAAATGTAAAATTGCTGACGCAGTGAAGTTCTGCATATTGCATGATCACTCTGACTTTAATAACTGTATATATATACAGTACCATAAAATGATCTGGTTATGCATGCAGAACTTTTTTAATGAGTGAGTTTAAAAATAATGACGATACAAGTGGCTTTAGGCTACCCAATGGCAGTCCCAAAATGCATAATACTCGCACTATTTGTAAAGGAATATTGAATGAAAAAGATACTGATTTTACTACTGCTATGCGCGTCTCAAACGGGCTGTTTGGCGGTAGCTGTGGTTGAGGGTGTTACTGATGTTGCGATTGCTGTGGTAACGGCGCCGATTAAAGTGGGCGTGGCAGTTGTCGATGCAGTATCCGGTGACGATGATGACGATAGTGAAGACTCGGGAGCCCTTGAGTAAGTCGTTCGGCAGTAGGCTGAAAAAGCCCCAGATTATAAGGTTCAGGTAGGAGTAATCAGTATGAATCGATATACAACGTTTAAAGATTTTTACCCTTATTATTTAAGTGAGCATGACAATAAGCACACAAAATTGCTGCATTTCATTGGTACAACCATCGCCATATATTTTTATGTACGGTTCTTTATGACCTTCGACTATTTCTATTTACTCTACTCATTACTTTCTGGATATGGGTTTGCGTGGGTCGCTCATTTTTTTGTCGAGCATAATAAGCCGGCTACGTTTAAATATCCTTTATATAGCTTTGTAGGTGATCATAAAATGTATATTGAGATATTAGCCGGCAAGCACAAGATCCTTTAAGGTCAGTTGAGAAGAGTGATGTAGAGGCTCAACTATAGCGTGTTCTAAAACAGAAACGGCACCTAAGGGTGCCGTTTTTTTGTTCTCGTAACACTGGAAAATTACTTTGCTGCGTCCAATGCTTGCGTTATATCAGCGATAATATCGTCGATATGCTCTATCCCTACAGAGATGCGAACCATCTCACGACTAGTGCCTGCTGCTTTCAGTTCTTCATCATTTAACTGACGATGAGTGGTGCTGGCGGGATGACAGGCTAAAGACTTTGCATCACCAATATTGACCAGCCGCTTAACCAATTGTAATGCATCAATGAACTTAGCGCCGGCGGCTTCGCCACCCTTGATACCAAAGCTCAAAATAGCTGATGGCTTGCCACTGACTACGGTCTTTGCCAATTCATAGTACTTGTCAGTTTCAAGGCCTGCATAATTGACCCAGTCAACCACGTCATGTGCGGACAGGTATTTAGCAACAGCAAGAGCATTCTCAGTATGTCGCTCCATGCGTAAGGCCAAGGTCTCTAAACCTTGCAAAATCAAGAACGAATTAAAGGGTGAAATAGCGGCACCCATGTTGCGCAGAGGCACAACGCGTGCACGGCCAATAAAGGCGGCTTCGCCCAATGCATCCGCATAAACCACACCATGATAAGACGGATCTGGCTCATTAAATGCAGGGAAACGAGGGTGATCCTTCCAGGGGAAATTACCTGAATCAATAATCACACCGCCCACCGAGGTACCATGCCCTCCAATGTATTTAGTGAGCGAGTGAATGACGATATCAGCGCCTTGTTCAAAGGGTCGGCACAGTATCGGTGTGGCAACCGTGTTATCGACAATCACCGGAACACCATGCTTGTGCGCCATATCTGATAGAGCCCTAATGTCAACGATATTGCCAGCTGGGTTACCGATCGATTCACAGAACAGCGCTTTAGTATTGTCATCAATTAATGCCTCTAGTGCATCGATATCATCACCGGAGGCCATGCGAGCTTCAATGCCTTGGTTGGGCAGAGAGTGCGCGAAAAAGTTGTAGGTGCCACCATACAGTTGACTGACACTGACAATATTGTCTCCGGCACGAGCAACAGTTTGAATAGCTGCTGTGATTGCGGCCATGCCCGATGCGACAGCCAGCGCGCCAACACCACCTTCTAGTTGTGCCATACGCTGCTCTAGGACATCGTTAGTGGGGTTCATAATGCGCGTGTAAATATTGCCCGGTTCTGCCAGGTTGAATAGATCCGCACCATGCTGTGTATCCCGAAAACTATAGGAAGTTGTTTGATAGATAGGGACAGCAACGGCACGCGTTGTTGGGTCATCTTCAAATCCGGCATGGATGGCTTGAGTTTCAATTTTCATGGAGCAATGTCCTTATTAGTGATTTGGCCCTATTATAGAGTACAGAGAATCACGAGTGTTAAAGCACTCTTAGATCGGTTTATTATATTCTTAAAGCTATTCTGAATAGGGCTCGTCACTTTGACCCAAAGTAATCTCCACGACGATAGACATCGGGATCATTATCTTGTTTGAAGCGCTACTTTTGACAGGTGTTTTTAGACAATTATAATTGCGGTTCGCTGGAGGGGGTTGCGCAGTGGTTTGTTGTTAAAAATTGCGCCTGTCTTTTTTGTATCAGTTATTTGAATGAGTACTAATTGGCATAAACGCTATGGTTGATGGCATATAAACCAAAGATTAGACAAGCATAGAAACGTACTATGTGTCTGATTATGACCGTTAAATGAGAGGAATGCAGAGAGGGGCGCTGATGTGAAAAAATCGTCGGTGCAATAAAAACTACAAAGGAAATTTTCATGTCAAATTCACAAGCAGCAAATATTGGTTTAGGCCACACTATTTTACGTCGTGCATTGTTAACACCAAACGCCAGAGCACTCACATTTGAGGGTCAGACGTTGACCTGTGCAGAGTTAGGTGATCAAGTGAGGCGACTAACAACTATTCTTCGAGATGGCGGTGTTTCAAAGGGCGATCGTGTTGGTTATATAGGACTTAATCATCCAGCATTCCTTGAGTTACTCTATGCCTGTGGCTGCTTAGGCGCAGTTTTTGTACCTCTTAATTTCCGTTTGACGGGCCCTGAAGTTCGGTTTATTACTAACGATGCAGACATCACCGTGATGTTTGCTGATGATATGTTGCGTCCTTTGATTGATTCAGAAAAGGCCAATCTGAATTGCACACGCTATCTCACCATAGAGTCAGATGCGGATGGTTGGGAATCTTTGGCGCCACTCATGGCTGAGGCTAAACCAGCGCACGGCAGTGAAAATGTAGAGGCTGATGATATCGCCTTTATCATGTATACCTCGGGTACCACCGGGCTTCCCAAAGGCGCTATGCTAACCCATGGCAATGTGTTCTGGAACAGTATTAACGTCTGCTTTGGCGAAGACACAATGACCTCCACAACGCTAACTTGTGCACCCTTATTTCATATTGGAGGACTCAACGTAACCACACTGTTATCGTTGGCCAAAGGTATTGAGGTCATTTTACTGCGTAGTTTTGAAGCAGGAGAAGTGCTAGCTCTTATCGAAGAGCACAAGGTCGGTAGTATGTTTGGTGCGCCGACTATGTTCTTGATGATGGCACAACATGACAACTTTGCCAGCACAGACCTATCCAGTGTCACTGCCTTGATCTGTGGCGGAGCGCCGGTGCCGGTGCCATTAATCAAGACCTATGGTGAGAGAGGCGTAAGTTTCTGTCAGGGTTATGGGTTAACAGAAACGGCGCCATTTGCTAGTCTATTGAGCAGTGATTTAGCCATGCTTAAAGTGGGTTCAGCGGGCAAAGCACCTATGTACACTGAAGTACAGATTGTTGATGGCGACAATAATCCGGTTGCGGCTGGTGTGCATGGTGAAGTTTGTATTAAAGGACCGAATGTCATGAAGGGCTATTGGAATCGCCCCGAAGCAACCGCAGAGGCCATTGATGAGTTGGGTTGGTTCCACAGCGGTGATATTGGTTATCTGGATGACGAAGACTTTTTGTTCTTGTGCGATCGAGTCAAGGACATGATCATCACTGGTGGCGAAAATGTTTATCCCGCCGAAGTGGAGAGCATTCTTTACGGTCACCCAGCCATTGTTGAGGTTGCGGTTATTGGCTTGCCGGACGACAAGTGGGGCGAAGCCGTTACGGCTATTGCCGTTCTTGAGGAGGGCGCGAGTCTCGACCTTGAAGGATTGAGAGCCTTTGCCGGAGAGTCGCTGGCCCGCTATAAACTACCCAGTGAATTGCGCTTTATTGATGTTTTACCGCGCAATCCCGCAGGTAAGGTTCAAAAGTTTAAACTAAAAGATGAATTTACATCTTGATTTTAGAACTGGAGAACCCACGAATATGATATTCGTGGGTTCTTATCTTCATTATGCTTCGTCATAATCGACAAAAGAATAGCCCGCAAACCTAACAGGTGGCTGGCAGGTGGCGATAGTGTCAAATTTCTTTTGTATCTCTCCACCAGTTTCAGCCCATGCCGCATTGCCTGCATTAGCTTGTGCTTCATTTCGGTGGATATTCTTCCAAAGATAATCGAAGTCGGGATCAGGATCATATGATGGTACTTCGATGCTGAAATTATAGGATGCTTCGGGATTTTCCTCTTGATAAGCATCGAGCCAAGGACTAAATTCACTCGAAATAGTACTTTTTAACTGATCAGCGCCTTGACCTTCATTGAAGCTACAGAACATAACGTCCACATTATAAGGCTCTTGTTCTGGCCCTATATCATTCCACGGATTTGACATTTCACGTGGTCGAAAGGCATAAAAACCAAACACGTTTTTATAATCTTCGCCGCCTAATGTTATTGTTTCAGAGTGATTTTCCGAAAGATTTTCGGCGGACTTATTGGCTATCCATTTCTCCCAAGCTTCGTCTCGAAGAGCCTTGCTTTTCCAGGCTACAGCCCAAATTCCGTCAAAATTTTCGGTTGACTCTTTAGGTACATAACCAAAGCTAGTATATGAGACGCCGGTCTTATTGGCTTCGACAATCCAGTCGCTCAGAAAAGCGGCGAACCCCTCTTCAGAGAATGAATCTCCATTCTCGGCCCATAGGTAATCAATATATCCCCAATAGCTAGGATTGGACTCGGCTATCTCAGTCATCGTTGGCTCTGGTGCCGCCTCGACTGGTTTAACCTCGACTCTATCCTGTGCACACCCCGCTATTGTGAGTAATGCCGAGCAAATAATAATAAAACGTCTCATAAACTTCTCCTTGATAAGATTATCTGTAGTTGAATGATAAATGTGTCACATTAGTATAGATCAAAGATTTAGGCCCTGGAGATTACGCTAATAAGCGGTGAATCAAGCGAAGATCCCATGGACAAACCACCGTTTGTTTGTGGACTCTCTAAATATCCAGTAACGAGCACCTTTACTGTCACAAGCAAGATAGTAATCGCGCTGTTGCTCGGACTGCCACCAGTTACCGCACAGTCGTTCTGGGCCACTGACAATTGTTAGTGGTTTGCGCCAATACAGCTGTTGATTATGCAACTTAATAGGCGCTGGCTTAGGGAGTAACCACAATGGTTTCTGTGTCTGACCAGGTTGTTGCTCGGGGTCGCTTGATTGATCAATAGCGCCTATGTTGCCAGCCAATTCGGGCAAGTGCTCAGTATTTATAGTAGGTCTTGATAAGGCCTCAGCGCCCAATCGAGCATTGAGGTTGTCAATTAACTCAGCTGTATTTTCTTGTAGAGACATTTGATCACCAAACAAATCAAAACTAAGCCCGGGCATAGCTGTAAATTGATCACAGAAAAGTGACACCTGCTCAATACTACTCGGCAGCTCTAAACGCTCTAATTGTATTCGACTCAGGCTCAACAAACTTGACCCGCTATGGTTGCTACCAGATAACCTAACGGTCATGAACTGATGCTTGCCCAGTAAGGGTTCAAATCGCCATACTAATTTACGGCTATAACATTGTCTGGCCATTAAGTATTGGTACAGGCGCTGTAAGAGAGTCTTCATGGGAAACAATAAGCTCTCTTTGCTATACAACCCCTGAGGGTTCTGAACTGCACTGTGAAATTCATTGGCAGGTTTGAAACGTGTTAATAAGCAGGGCTTGTCACCCTGGAGTTGTTGCAGAGTATCCATTAATTCACTATTAAAGCGCTGGCTTAAGGCTGACCGAGGGAGGGCCAGTAAATCACCAATGGTGGTTAATCCCAACTGCTTAAAATTCTGCTGTTGCTTGTTTGTACTCGGTAGTGTGTTCAGTGCAGTTGTCATTAGAGCACACTGTATTTCACCGCTGTCGGGTAAATACTGGTGAAATTTAGTACTGCAGAGTAATTTCGCCGCCATAGGGCTTTTCCCAACGCCGCTAGTGGCGTTAACAGATTGTCGACATAGTTGGGTGTAAAGTTTTTTTAGCAGCCTGTTATAGCCATTAAAAAGCTGGGCGCAGCCTGACAGATCTAACCATAAGCCATCAGTATCAATAATAATCTCAGGGCTAAAGCGGTAGGCGATCAGTGCCAATTGTTGCAGTAGCTGTTGTTCTTGCTGTACGTTTTTTGTCAGCACGGTTAAATCAGGGCAAATAGCCAGAGCGGTAGAAACTGACATCAGAGGATCGACACCCCAAGCCTTGGCAGATTGATTACAGCAATCGATACATTGGGCATTTTTGTGTGAGTAAGCAACCGCAACTGGCACCTCTTTTAAAAGGATAGCAGTGTTAGTTGTCACTGCTTCAATGGCCAGTTGAGGTAATTTTATATATAGCCAAATATTCTGATCTATTTGATGAGGCGCTGTTTGCATTGTTATTGGCAGTTTCTTCATCGGCTAAGTATTTAGAGATTGAAGATCATCTTTTTTCGATAGTGGGTAACCTGACTGTTGTGATTTTGGGTAATGAATATTAACCGGTAACTTGTCGAGTAGCATGCGCTCTGCCATTACATCCCCAACAGAGATCTGTATTTTTGCACCAGGCATTTTTCCTCTCAGCTTGTGTAGAGTAATGGACAAAGCATTAGGCTCTAGACTTTCAAGTTCTATGCGTAATAGGGCGGGAGAGTGAGTCTTAAGTGCGTTATGAGGACTAAATAAAAAAGCAGGGGCCAAACTTTCTGTGGCGGCTAACTGCAATTTTCTAAGTGCAGAATAGCGTGGTTGTGCTTTATTGGACCAAGCGAAAAGTAGCGCCTTGCCGCGAATAGATTGCTCCGCTGCCCACAGCCATTCCTTACTGTTTTTACTGCGTACAATTAACAGTTTATCAAGAGGAATTCCGGCATTGACCAGGCTTGGTGCATAGGGTTGATAAGGTGGGTCCAGCCATACACACAATTTATCTTCACTAGTGTAATGTTTGATCGTGGGCAACAGTATGCTCAATTCACCTATGCCGTCTTGTTGCGTCACCAGCTCTGTAAGAGCCGACACTGGCCAGCCGCCGAGTAACAAGCCATCCAGACTGTTATTGCCGGTAGCAACCACATGCTTACGCAGTGATCGATTGCGTCCTCGCCAAGTGTCATGACGTAAAAGGAGACTGTCTAATAATGGTTCACTGGACATTTTTTAATAACTGATAGATAAGTTAATACTGGTTATATATACAGTATATTGATATTTTTCAGTCGATAAGTCAATAGAAATACAGGGTAGAAAAAGTAGATTTTTTTATTAAGTCGTTAATAAGTTGGTACTGGGAATCGTTGTATCCAATTTAGCGCGAGTGCTAAACTGACTAATCATTAAAAACATTTGAATAGCTGCATTTGATGTCTAAACCTGAGCCAGTAGATCAGATTATTGACCCCTCATGGTCCGTTTATGCGGCACCATTGATTACGCTGTTGCAAGTGGCAGAGCAGTTGGATGTGGACCAAAAGGTTTTGTTGAACGAGGTGGGGTTAGATGTAAAAGATCTCAGCATTCCAGATCGCAGATTTCCAGTAATGGTCTATTACCGTCTCTATCAAGCGGTTGCCCTTGCGTCAAACGATCCAGATATAGGCTTAATCGTGGGTAGGATTGGTTATCTTAAGGGATTAAATTTCCAGCTGTACATGGCAACGGTATGTAAGTCCTTTAGAGATTATCTAAACCTCATGCCTAGTACCCTAAAATTGCGCGGTGACCTTGGTGAGATTCGGGCTCATCGTGATGGCGATCTCGTAGAGTTACGGTGGGAGCCTCTATTATTAAGTACCCAGCGAAAACGCTTTTTGTCAGATGAAATGTTGTCTGCCTCGGTAAGAATCATTAACTCCATCTGTATCATGCCAGTCAACGTTGCTAAAGCCAGTTTTAGTTATTCAAAGCCTACAAATCTGGTTAATTTGGAGATACTGTTTGGCAATAACCTTAGTTTTGATCAGCCTCATAGTAGTATTTTCTTTCATAGAGATGCGCTCCACCTGCCCATGCTAAAGCAGGACTACCAAGAGGGGCCCGATCATAGTCATCCGTTTCGAGATTTTTTTGAGGATGAAGACCCATCCGATGAGTTACTGCTTAGTCTCAGGCAATCGATTGCTCAATACTTGCCAGAGGGAGAGGTCACTATCGATAAACTGGCCAGTAAACTAAATGTTTCCCGCCGGACCTTGCAGCGTCGCCTGTCAGATCGAGATACAAATTTTTTAAATATCTTACAAGAAGTTCGATCGCGAATTGCACTGCGTTATCTAGCAGATGGGCGTCTTGGAATTACCGAAATAGCGTTTCTACTCGGCTATGCCGATCAGGGGTCTTTTTCTAGTGCATTTAAAAGCTGGCATGGTGTTTCACCGCGAGATTACCGCCGTAAATAAAGACTTTTGTTGGCGTTTAATCCCAATAAATTGGCGCTCATTAGCTTGATTACACAATAGACTCTGCCTAGTATCATTATCTTTACAAAATTCTGTCTACGACTCGGTGAGGAATGATTATGTCATTAGATTTTGATAGCGCTCGACTACCTAACTCTTTCTTGAAACCCGAACATCATGAATGGCGAGCACAGCTGCGGCGTTTCTTTGATCGTGAAGTGATTCCTTACGCCGCACAATGGGATGAAGATGGCCGTATTCCAGATGAGCTATGGCCTAAATCAGCGGCGGTTGGCATTCTCGGGTTGGGCTATCCAGAAGAGTTTGGTGGCGTCACAGAAGGGATTGATATCTGGTACAGCATTATTCTCAATGAAGAAATGGCCCGTATTGCTGTGGGTGGAGTCAGTGCAACCTTACTGGTACATGGCATTGCATTGCCGCCGGTGATTAACTTTGGTAGCGAAGCGATTAAACAAATGGTAGCGCCGCCTGTATTGGCCGGCACTAAACGTATTTCACTCGGTATTACAGAGCCTGGCGCTGGATCGGACGTGGCGCATTTAACAACCACCGCGCGATTAGACGGCGACCATTATGTGGTCAACGGCTCTAAGACCTATATCACCGGAGGTATGAATGCTAATTGGTTCACCACGGCGGTTAGAACTGGAGGCGAGGGCGCTGGGGGCGTGTCTGCCCTATTAATTCCAGCAGATGCTGAGGGTGTCTCGCGTACTGCCTTAGACAAAAAGCAGGGGTGGTGGTGTTCAGATACCGCAACCATTTATTTTGACAACGTGCGTGTCCCTGTTGGCAACCTGATTGGCCAAGAAAATAAAGGCTTCAGTGTCATTATGAATAATTTTAATGCGGAGCGTTTAGCGATGGCTGCGGCGATGGAAGGGTTCTCACGCGTTTGCCTAGAAGACGCGGTCGCCTGGGCCCGAGAGCGCACAACCTTTGGTCAGCGGCTGGCAGATCATCAGGTGATTAGGCATAAAATTGCGGAGATGAAAATGCGACTTAATGCTACCCAAGCCTATCTTCAACTTGTGTGCCAAGAGGTGGAAGCGGGTAATGAGAATGCAGGTGACATTGCCTTACTAAAAGTCCAGTGCAGTCAGACCATGGAGTTTTGTGCTCGAGAAGCGATGCAAATTCTTGGCGGCATAGGGTATATGCGTGGCAACAGAGTAGAGCGAATTTACCGTGAGGTCAGAGTTAATGCCATTGGTGGTGGTTCTGAGGAAATCATGCGCGATTTAGCCGCGCGCCAATTCGGGCTTTGATACAGAGCATCAGCAACAATTGAGAGGCTTATGCTCAAGACTCCTAAGTCAAAGCGAAAATAAAAAAACGCCCCATTACACAAATAGCGGGGCGTTTTAATACAATTTAAATTTTTTTATTAAGCTAGGATCGGCCCTAGTTTCATGGCGATACTCATATCTCCCTGGATCTTTAGCTTCCCAGACATAAAGGCAGCAGTGCCGTCCAGTTTGCCTTCAGCCATTTCCATAAAGTTCTCTATGCTGAGCGCCATAGTGCACTGAGCATCGCTATCTTCATTGCTGACCGTGTTAGGCACTTGAGTGGCATCTAAAACCATTACGCCATCATCGCCAAAATCAAACTTTAGCTTTGCGCCAAGTCCGCAATCTTCACCCACTTTCTCTTTTAGACCTGCTGTTACTAATTCCAATGACATACCTAGTTTCCTCTTAAATGTTAGTGACGCACGATTACCTGAACTGCCTATACCTGTTTATGCCGTTTACTCTATTAACCTATGCCTAAGAAATCAAGAGCATTAACGGTCATAAAATAATTTTCGCCTAAAGGTATGAGTCTGATTTTAAATAACTAGATTATGTTTCAGAGAGCGCCGTTATTGCCTTTTGTTTGATCGTTGAGACCTATCATAAATGAGATGACTAATCGGCATACTCTGTCTTTATATAATCTTGCTAGGCAAATGGGTAATCAATCCCCATAATACCCCATCAAAATTGTTTTGAAATGAAGATATGGACTCATCTAACCCGACCATCGATGTTCGCCAAGGTGAGGAGCTTGATGCTAAGCAGCTAGATAACGTGCTCAAAACAGTAGTGCCGGGCTTGCAAGGCGAGCCTATCATTAAGCAGTTTCCCTCAGGAGCGTCTAACTTAACCTACCTAATTGGTTATGATAATCGTGAGTTGGTTTTGCGCAGGCCACCACCAGGCGCCAAGGCCGCCAGCGCACATTCGATGATTCGTGAGTATCGAGTGATTAGTGCACTAGAAAAGGCCTATCCGGCGGTTCCCAAAGCGTTTTTTTATACCGACGATGAGTCCATGCTAGGTTCCGAGTTCTATTTGATGGAGAAAATAGACGGAGTCTTGGTAAAAGACAAAATCCCGGCTGCTTGGCGTTTCTCAGAAAGCGACCACAACCGGTTTAGTAAGGTGATTTTCGATAAATTGATTGAGCTGCATACGGTTAATATTAAAGTGGCAGGCCTCAGTGAATTTGGCAAGCCACAGGGGTATGCCGAGCGTCAGATACGGGGATGGAATAAACGCTTTGCCAATGCTCAAACGCCAGATGTTCCTGATTTTGAAGATGTGCGCGAATGGCTAGTGGCTAATATTCCCAATGCAACCAACAGCACATTACCTGCCGCGGTTATCCATGGGGATTACCGTATTGACAACGTCATGCTGGATCCCAGTGATCCGTTTAATGTAGTGGCAGTACTGGACTGGGAAATGGCAGCTTTGGGTGATCCGCTAATGGATTTGTCTAATGCGTTGGCTTATTGGGTACACAGCGACGACCCAGTGGCGTTAAAAGCTATTTTAAAGCAGCCATCAGACGCTCCGGGTATGATGCGACGGGAGGAGATTATCGCTTACTATGGTGAAAGAACCGGTTTTGACGTGTCTAACTGGGATTTTTATGAGGTTTACGGCTACTGGCGGCTGATTGGTATTCTGCAGCAGTTGTACTACCGCTATGTGAACAAGCTGACTCAAGATCAGCGTTTTACCAATTATGGGCAAGCGACTACCCAACTGGGTGAGTACTGCCGTTCATTGATTGCTAAATCAGAATTATAAAAAACATTATAAAAAAGAGTAAACCAAGGGTCATGAATATGGAAACGGTACGGTCACCAAAGGGTGCTAGGGGAATATTGGTATTTTTATTAATTCTGAATATCCTCAATATGGTAGATCGAACACTTATTGTCAGTTTTGGCACATCTATTATTAGCGATCTCAACTTAAGTGACTCGCAGTTTGGCTTGCTGACAGGCCCAGTTTTCGTATTTTTTTACTCTATTATGGGTCTGTTTATGGGTGCCCTGGCTGATCGAGTACATCGTCCAAAGCTCATAGCCGCAGGGCTTGTGCTGTGGAGCGTTCTAACCGCCTTATCAGGTATGGCGAAAAGCTTTATACAGATTGGTGTGGCGCGCCTATTTATCGGTGTTGGCGAGTCGGTGATGGCACCCTCAGCTATCTCAATGATTGCCGATCTGTTTCCTAAGGCCAACCGGGGGACTGCCACGGGCATTTACTATCTGGGTGTACCTTTGGGCGCTGGGGGTAGCTTTATTGTTGCCGGTATTCTTGGTCCGATGATTGGCTGGCGCAATTGCTTTTTCGTATTGGGTGCTACAGGGTTAGTGTTGGCGTTGGGTTTGTTGTTTTTGAAGGACCCAAAACGCGGGGCCATGGAAGAAAAGGCTGCAAATGCAGAGGAAGAGGGCCAAGCAGACTTGATGACCGGCAATTGGCGACGCGTTGTGTCAGAAGTGATCTCGACGATTAAATCGACGCCAGCCTTGGCCTGGACCATGATTGGGGCTGTATTTTTACATATTCCTATGGGTGCCGGCCAGTTTGCCATTGTCTGGCTTGAGCGAGAGAGAGGTTTTGGCATTGGTGAAATCAGTGCCACCTATGGACTCATCTATATTACATTTGGTACCGCGGGTACTTTTTTAGGCGGTATGCTCAGTGACTGGTATCAGTCCCGCTATAAGGGTGGAAGAGTCAGATTCCTTGCCTACCTAATGCTCTGCATAACGCCATTACTCATTTCTTTTCGCTTTGTTTCGCCCACATCTTCGTTATTTTATATTGGTATGGCGGCGGGTATGTTCAGCGTAAGCTCGTTTTATGGCCCGGCATTTTCAACCGTACAAGACCTGACTCCGGTGCGATTGCGAGGGGTTATGACCGGTTTGCTACTGGTCGCCTGTAACCTTCTTGGGCTCGGTATAGGGGCTCTGATGACGGGTGTTCTCAGCGATGTCTTTTCCGCTAACTCGGTTTTTGAGCCCCTCACCAAGGCGCTACTAACCGCGGATATTATTGCCTGGGGCGCTCCCGCGAGCTTTATAATGGCCTCAATCTATCTGGAAAGAGCTAAATCTAAGCTGTTAACGCCGGGATTGGTTAAATAGAGATTGGCATAAGCTCTCATGTTGATGGCATACAATCCAATGATTAAATAGTCATGGCAACGTACTATTTAAACCATTGAATGCCGGTCTGGACTATTTCAGGGAGTAATCACCATGAGTGACAAGACGATTCGTATTGCAGGTGCCAGTGGTTTTTGGGGTGATGCTGTCCGAGCGACACCGCAATTGCTAAAAGATGAAAACATAGACTTTATTGTCTATGACTACCTCGCCGAAATCACTATGTCGATTATGGCCCGCGCTAGGGCTAAAAACCCAGACACTGGCTATGCCTTAGATTTTGTCAGTGCCGCGATGAAACCCAACCTTAAAGAAATTGCCCGTCAGGGTGTACGCATTGTGTCTAACGCTGGGGGTGTTAATCCTCAGGCCTGCGCCAATGCGCTGCGCGCGGTCATTGCTGAACTGGGCCTTAATCTCAAAGTCGCTTGTGTGTTGGGGGATGACATGATTAGCCAGCGTGATCAAATTGCTGCCCATGGCTACAAAGAAATGTTCTCGGGTGATGATTTCCCTACGGTGGACAAAGTGGCGAGTATCAATGCTTATTTGGGTGCTTTTCCCGTGGCAAGAGCGCTGCAAGAGGGCGCAGACATCGTTGTTACTGGGCGTTGTGTCGACAGTGCTGTGACGTTGGGCGCCTGCATTAACGCCTTTGGCTGGGGTCGGGATGATCTCGATCAGCTGGCCATGGGCTCTCTTGCAGGACACATTTTAGAATGCGGACCTCAGGCAACTGGGGGTAACTTCACCGATTGGGAGCTATCACATAACCTTGAAAACATCGGTTACCCCATTGCGGCTATTAAAGCCGATGGCAGCTTTGTTTGCTCTAAGCCCGAGGGAACCGGTGGTCTTGTCTCAGTAGGTACGATCGCCGAGCAAATGGTTTACGAAATCGGTGATCCTCAAGCCTATATCCTTCCCGATGTGGTCTGTGACTTCTCCAAGGTAACACTGACTGAGGTCGGAAAAAATCTGGTGGAAGTGAAGGGCGCCACGGGTTTGACCGCGCCAGATAGTTATAAGGTATGCACTACGTATGCCGATCAATTCCGCGGCGGCACTACCATGACATTCTATGGGTTTGATGCCGATAAGAAAGCCAACAAGCTTGCCGCCGCTATTTTCACTGCATCACGCAGAACACTTAAGATGGTGGGCTTGCCTGATTACACTGAAACCAGTGTTGAGCTAATTGGCGCAGAGAGCCAGTATGGTGTTAATGCTGCTGTCGCTAACTGCCGTGAACTGTCCATGAAGATTGCTGTAAAACATTCAGATCCGGCGGGTATTGGAATACTCCTAAAAGAATGTGTGGGCCTTGGTCTGGCCACACCGCCAGGGTTGTCGGGATTTGCTGGCGCGCGGCCTAAGCCATCGCCTGTGGTGAGGTTGTTTTCATTTGTACTTCCCAAAGGCTCTACAAAGATTCAAATCGAAATGGATGGTACCTACATTGATTGCCCAGACGCTCTGGGAGCTCCGCTAAATCGCGACCTCATTGAGCGGCCACAGGCGCCCAACGCGTCTCTAGATAGCAATACCGTGAATGTGTCCCTGATTAAGCTGGCACTGGCTCGTAGCGGTGACAAAGGCAACAAGGCCAATGTCGGCATTATTGCTCGCCAGCCTGAGTATCTTCCTTACATTTATGCCGCCTTGAACGAGCAGGCCGTGGCTGAGCGCTTTGCACATTTTTTACCCGAGGGTGCCGCGCAAAATAGTCTGTGTTACGTCGAGCGCTACCTGATGCCGGGTACCAACGCCATTAACTTTTTAATCCACGATGTTTTGGGTGGTGGGGGTATGGCGAGCATTCGCAATGACGCTCAAGGCAAAGGTTTCGGTCAATTAATGTTGGATGCTTCAATCCCAGTCAGTGCGGCTATTGCCGCTGAAGTTAACGCCTAAAAAATTACCTTAAAAGATAGATGGAGACAGCCCCATGGCAGTATTTGCCTCAAAAATAAATACCAGTTCAGAGACCTTTTTGCGGCAGCGCAAAGAAATGCTGGAGCTGGTGGATAGGCTTAACGAGCTCAATGGCCGAGGCCGAGCAATTTCGGAGAAGCGCAAACCACGTTTTGATGCCCGTGGACAGCTAACACCACGCGAGCGTTTAGCCCGTCTGCTCGACCCGGGTATGCCGTTTTTAGAAATCGGTAACATCGCCGGTTACATGGTCGACACTAAGAAAGAAGAAAAATCTATCCCTGGATCAACGGTTATATCGGGTATTGGCTTCATTTCCGGAGTGCGCTGCGTGGTGGTTGTCGATGATAGCGGAATTTTAGCGGGCTCTTTAACCACTGCGGGGGGTTACAGGATCCGTCGTGCTGAGCAAATCTCTCTGGAACAAAAATTGCCCTTTGTACACCTTGTAGAAAGTGCCGGTGGCGATTTAATGAACTACACCGTCGAGGGCTTTAGTGTCGGCGGCG
>CAJWFB010000007.1 GCA_913031645.1 uncultured Cellvibrionales bacterium | reverse complement strand
GGATGCACAAGATCATTTGCAGACGTATAATCTGGCACCTTCAAACCACCTTCTCCATCGACCAAGGCACTATAGTAATCGAGGTAAATAAAATTATTCTTTTGTGCATAGGTTTTTAATTTTTCATTTAATTCAATAATTTTTGGTGCAGGTTCAAGCCCCGGTTTCCACGGGTAATCTATTGCAGGGAGCACAGATGCTAAAATCACCTCAATGCCATTATGGCTAGCAATCTCCGCCATAGACTTAATATTCCCCAAGATACTGGCTATCGAGGCATAACCTGTATTTCCAGCAAGATCATTGGTTCCAGCCAAAATGACAACTATCCTAGGCTGCAAATCTATCACATCCACTCTGAAGCGCACTAACATCTGAGGCGTCGTCTGCCCCCCTATCCCTCTGTTGATATATCCAGTTTCCTTAAGAAAATCAGGACTTGTCCAGTTCCATCCCTCTGTAATCGAATCGCCCATAAGCACAACTCTATTCTCTTCACTCGCGAGCAACGCAAGCTCCATATTAGCGACTTTATAGCGGTCGATATTGGAAAAAGACACTTGATCCTGGGAGTGGGCTACTTCGTTGGCCATCGCAATAAATCCAAAAGTAAAGATAAGGTTAAAAAATATTGTTTTCATAAAATCGCTTCTGTATCAGTTAAACTTTTTAGTATTCACAGGCAGTTAGTAGAATAAAAGCAAAGACATCTTTTAATCTAAAGTTGGCCCAGTGAAAGGATGCCGACTAAAGACAACCGACCTTCTTTTAGGTATTCAAACCGAGTCTTTTCAAAATCTCTGGAGACGGTCCCTCAAAAGTCATTGAAGGTCTATTACCAATATATCCAATATCTGCCATACCCTCTTCAGTGGTATAAAAAGCAGTAGAAGTAAGATCTCTAACTTTGGCAAAGAAACGAGCCCCCATCTGATGCTTCGGGCTGGCTGTTTTTTCCCATTTAATATCCTCGCAAATGTTAGATCGCTGCACATCAGTTATGCCACTAAAATTTTTTGAGAACCGTCTATTAGACTCACTGTTCAACCAAACAACACCACCTCGGACCAATATCAGAGCAGCCTTGTTATCATCGTAAGGCCCGCTCACATATTCATTAATATAATGCTGAGCCCCCAGTGAAGAGGCGCTCGGAGAAACGTTGTCTGCCGGAATTATCACGCTGCAAAGCGTCGCTAGCGTCGCCAACTCTGCCTCGTTCAGTAAAAAGTCCCAAGTAATGGCTGGATTCTGTAGATCAGGGTCTGTAGCAGGCCTTGCGGACCCTACTTTTTTAATAGTCTCTGTGCTGCCTGTGGACCCCATAACCGGAACCGCTGCGGCAGTTGACGCTATAAGTTTTAGCGCATTACGGCGACTCAAATTCAACTTTTCAAAGCTCATTTTAAATATTCCTTTGCTTTAACTGATCTACAATATGATCACAGGTTCTCCAAGCTAACGCCATAATCGTCAAAGTTGGGTTTTTGTCGGCATTAGAAACAAATGGCGCACCGTCGGTGACAAACAAATTTGGTATCTCCCAGGACTGGCAATGCTTGTTGAGAACGGAATCTCTCGGATTCGACCCCATCATAGTGGTACCTACCTCATGAATCATAGTACCGCCGTCATAAATTGCCTTTGAGCCATCTGTATGTACCGGCGAGGTCATTTTTCCACCCATACCTTCAATAAGCTCAGCAATACTTTTATGCATATGGGCCGCCTGGTTGATTTCATGCTGGCCCCACTTCCAATGAAACTTGAGTACAGGTATACCCCACTGATCGACTTGCTGCTTATCGATCTCGCAATAACTATCCTCGTTGGGAATCATTTCTCCACGACCGTCGAACCAGATAAATGAGCCATAGTAACGCCTTATAGCCTCCTTAAAATCTTTACCATAAGCCCCCTCAGTGAACTTTTCGAACCCATGGAAACTTCCACTAGAAGGCATTCTGCGTCCGCCATACAGCTCGATATGGTAACCTCGTGCGAAGTCTAACTCTCCTCGTGACTGCTCTTGATACTTCCACCAGGGGACATACATGTGCATAGCAGAAGCGCCATCCTCATTGTGAGGAGGTAGCCCTTCAAGAACGGGTATTTGGCCACCTGCACCAGCGCCCACCGTGTCCATTAGATATTTACCGACCAACCCACTGCCGTTCGAAACGCCATCAGGGAATAGCGCGCTCTTAGAGTTCAAAAATATTCGTGAAGTTTCAGCCGCACTAGCAGCGACTACAACGACTTTTGCCTTAGCGTATTTTTCTAACCGAGTAACCTTATCAATATAAAGCACACCCGTAGCATGACCTTTTTTATCAACCGTGACCTCTCGGACCATGGCATCGGTAATAATATCTAGGTTACCCGTTGCCAGAGCCGGTGGAATCAGAACCGTTGTTGATTGAAAGTTCGCTCGAATTGAACATCCTCGACTGCAGTCAGTTGCCCAAAAGCAAGCAGCACGAGACTTCATAGATTCGCGCGTAACATCTTGTGCTAGTTTATTGTCTGGAAATAGTTTCGGCGGGATATTCTCATGATCTAGTCGCTCACTAAGGATCGATAGATGAGCAGGAATGACGGGAATGCCCAGTTTATCACCCGACTTTTTTGCAAGTAACTCATAACCACGAGGTTTCGGCGGTGGCAGTAAAACACCCTCTGAAGAATTGGGCGTATTTTCGAGCCCTTCATTAGTCCCATAGACACCAATCAACATTTCTGTCTTGTCATAGTAAGGAGCAAGATCTTCATAGCCAATAGGCCAATTGAACCCCAGTCCGTCTCGTGAGTATGGCTTAAAGTCATATTCGCCCATCCTGAGTGAAATTCGACCCCAGTGATTAGTGCGACCCCCAAGCATACGAGCACGCCACCAATTAAATTTTCTACCTGATTCATTAGATGCCTGAGTGTATGGCTCACCCGGCACTTGCCAACCACCATCAATCGTTGCATCATAAAAACCAAAGGGCTTATCGGGCGTACTTCCACCGCGCAGAGGGGCGTCTTTGGGTAAATTGAACATCGGGGTTTCGGTGCTTGGATCATAATCCCGACCCGCCTCCAGCATTAACACCTTCAGCCCAGCAGTTGACAGAATATAGGCGGCCATTCCTCCACCTGCACCAGAGCCTACTACAATCGCATCGTATTCTTTTTCCTGTCCGGATTTAAAGTCCGCCATTACATCTTTCCCATCTGTTTGTGAATCTCACAGCTATCATTACTATCGGGTTGGTCACTCAAGCGGTTTAATAGTGCTTTTTTTATTTGCGAATACACTTTTCAAGTTATGACATTAACTGTCCCAATCGGCTCAACAACCTTTTAGTCGCCAGAATCCCTTTATCTTCGTCTCCTGCTCCCTCGTACTCTATGCCTATGTAGCCACGATAGTTAGCCGCTTTTATGATATCCAGCATTGCTGCAAAATCAGTATTTACCTCATTACCTTGAGCATCAAATTCAAGGCTTTTTGCACTAATTCCCTTCGCATAAGGCATTAAATCCCTCATCCCCTGATAGGGATCATAATCACTAAAGTTTCCAAAATCAGGGAGCGAACCACAATTCGGCATATCTACACCGCGAATAACATCCGCCAACCACTTCCCATTGGCAGAAGGCCCTGTCAATAACCACTTCCCATTGGCAGAATAACCTTTATTATTTTCAACGAGGACGTTGATACCAAAATCTTTGGCAAATTCAGATAGCTGACGGAGACCATCGATTGATGCTTTTTTTACCTCGGTCTTGCTTCCCACTCCAGACGCATTTACTCGGATAGAGTGACATCCTAAGTGTTCAGCTGCTGCAACCCACTGATAGTGGTTTTCCACTGCGACATGCCTTTCGGGCGCGTTTGGAGCACCCAAATGGCCCTCCGCATCAACCATTATTAACAGGCTTTTCACACCATGGTCATCTGCTCTGTGTTTAAGCATATTCAGAAATGTTTTATCACTCGCCTTATCCATGAAAAATTGATTGACGTACTCAACGGCATAGATATCAAACATTTTTTGAGTTTTCACTGGAAAGTCCAACATTTTTAGCTGCCCACTTCTGAGCTGTCGGTGCATCGACCATTGAGCTAATGAAATATCAAAAAAACTATCGATTCCAGCTTGAGTAGTGGGTGCATAAGAGGACAAAAAGGGTGGCAATAGACCCAAACTGATTAGCTTGCCACTATATAACAAGAATTCTCTTCTACTCATTATTCTTTCCTAAAACACTATTTTTATCTCACCAATCTTTGTCGGCGATGAAGACTCGAAGGTTAAAGCAGTCAAAACCTTAAAGTTCTTTTATTCTGATATTCCTATAAGATACTTGATCACCGTGATCCTGCAGCGCAATATGACCCTGCTGAATACGTCCAAAATCTTTATACGTAGCAAATTTACTGTTATCAAAACGCACCGTCCAGTCGTCAGACCATAGGGTATAGCTAATGATTTTATGGCCATTCAACCAATGCTCAACATTATTTCCCTCGACACGAATACGAGTCTGATTAAACTGCCCAACCGGATTAACAACTTCTGCTGAGGGAGCATATAGATCAAACACAGCGCCTGCAGTGCGGCTAGAGTTCACTAATCCCGGGTAGGCTTCATGATCCAGAACTTGATATTCCATACCACTCATCCAAACGGGCTGATCTCCATTAGCGACTCTATACAGGATGCCGCTGTTCCCTTTCACTGAAATTTTCCACTCTAGCTGTAATTCAAAATCCCGGAATGTATCCAAAGTGACTAAATCTCCCGCGCCACCCGCCGTTAATACAAGATTACTGTCGACAACTTCCCATCCGTCACCGATAGTAGCGCCATTTAGGCCGGTCCACCCCAAAAGCGTCTCACCATCAAATAGAGAGCGCCAGGTCTCAGCAGATAAAGGAATATTCGCATTATCCACCTGCCCACATCCGAGCATTAAATTACAAAAAAGCATCAGAGTAAGATAAAAGCCAGATTTTCGATTTGGGGATGCCTTCATCAATCCAGATCTCCACAACGTTGATTAAATGATACTTACATTTTAGCTTGAAACATGCATATCTTTATTTCTAGTTAGCTCCGGCGAAATCGTCAAACTTACGGTCCGCAACCCGGATCAGCCGGTCAGATATAAACTGAGCACCCTCACTCGCACCCTGCTCAGGATGTTTTAGGCAACATTCCCATTCAAGAACAGCCCAACCGTTGTACCCGTACTGAGTTAACTTGCTAAAAATGGCCCGGAAGTCGATTTGGCCGTCTCCCAATGATCGAAATCTGCCTGCTCTGTCAATCCAAGAAGAGTATCCACCGTAGACACCAGAGCGGCCGTTCGGACGAAACTCTGCGTCCTTAACATGGAATGCTTTTATTCTTGAATGATAGATGTCAATAAACGCTAGATAATCAAGTTGCTGTAACAAGAAATGACTTGGGTCGTAAAGAATATTAGCCCGAGAATGCTGACCCACAGCATCCAAAAATCGTTCAAAGGACACTCCGTCATGTAAATCTTCGCCAGGATGAAGTTCATAGCAGAGATCAACTCCCACCTCATCAAAAGCGTCCAAAATGGGCAACCATTTTTTAGCTAACTCAGCGAACCCCTCATCAACCGAGCCTGCTGGTCTCTGGGGCCAAGGATACATAGTGTGCCACAACAAGCTCCCTGAAAAAGTCGCATGCGCCGACAGCTTTAATCTCGCACTGGCTTTGGCTGCAAAAATTAACTGATTAGTGGCCCATTCGGTACGAGCACTATTATCATCTTGGAAGTCTTGATCGACCAAGATATCTAGAGAGCTACTATAGGCAGGGTGGCATGCCACCAACTGACCTTGGAAATGCGAAGATAGCTCAGTGATCTCGACTCCAGCATCGCGGCAGATACCCATCACGTCGTCGCAGTAAGCCTGACTCTCACTGGCCTTCTGAAGATCAAATATGCGGCTATCCCAAGTAGGAATCTGGACACCTTTATAGCCCAAGCTTGCGGCCCAAGAACACAAATCCGCTAAACTAGCTGACTCAGCAGCTGGCGGAAGATATTGGGCTAGAAAGATCGCAGGTCCTTTTATTTGAAACATTTTTATCCCTCATGGATCTCAATTGATACTGCCGTTAAATTGCTAAAAAGCAGTGAGCTCTGACGACACCTAAGCGGACGCATTGTAACGGGTTACATTTTTGATGTCTATCGTTCGTAGCAATTGCATCCCTCATCCTATCTTACTACCTACCTGCGTTAAAAATAGCCTCCACTAACCAGTGAATCCCACCTTAATCTGCCTAAGCAATACCATTTAGCAGTTATACTTTCGCAGATCATTTCGCTACAAAAAACCGCGCTCAATTTACCCTAGAGTCTGACCCAAGCCTGATCTTGGGTATTTGACTCAACAACTGCCTCAACAAACCTTACACCTCTCACGCCATCTGCGACTCCGGGAAATGATCCTTTCCGATGCACCTCACCTCTGACTGCCTTGGCAAAGCCGCTATAGATATTCCCCAGCGCATCGCCCAAACCCTCGGGATGGCCCGAGGGCAACTTACTGCTCTCTTGAGCAAAGGAATGGTTATAGTCATTACCCGGCTTGAATACTTGAACAGGCTGTCCCTCTAAAAGATAAAACAGCAACGAAGGGTTTTCCTGCTCCCACTTCAAGCCCCCTTTTTCGCCATAGACTGAAAGTGTCATATTATTTTCTTCACCAGTCGCTATCTGACTTGCTCGGATCATACCACTTACGCCATCCGCGGTTTTAATTAACGCTGTACCATCTACATCTAAAGGATTATCCGCATAAAGGGTGTTCACATCAGCTAAAACTCTTTCAATTTGCAGTCCAGTGGTGAACTCTATGAGATTAAAAACATGTACTCCAATATCTCCAAAGCAACAACTATTGCCTACTTTATCTGGACTTAGCCTCCATACCTGTGATCGCTTGTCGACATCGTGGATAAAACGATTGATCCAGCCTTGATAATACTGCCCATCAACCTTTTGAATTCTGCCTATCGCTCCCGCTGCGATCATTTCTCGCATCTGTCTTACCATAGGATACCCGGTGTAAGTATGGGTTAGACAGAAAGCTACTGACTTCTCTGCAACAAGTACCTCGAGCTCTTCAGCTTCGGCAACAGTAAATGTCATGGGCTTTTCACAAATGACATTAAAGCCAGCAGTAATTAGCTTTTTAGCCACTGAATAGTGAAGGAAGTTCGGAGTTAATACAGAGACAACCTCAATCCTCTGATCTTTGGGTAGTGATAACTCCATCTCAATCAGCTCATCGATCCCTGGATAAATTCTAGATTGATCAAGATCTAGCTTATTAGCCAACAATTTACTTGCTGAATAATCGGAACTAAACACGCCACCAACAATGTGATAACGCTCGCCCAAGTAGGCAGCTATTCGATGCACAATCCCAACCATGGAATCCATGCCACCGCCAATTAATCCCAATCTTATTTTTTGTACCTTCATACATCACCCGCTTTCTTTTCAACGGCCAATCGGGGCTCACCCTTAAATCCAATTAAAAATATAACGGCCACAATCGCTGCGAAGCAAGCGGGGAACAGCCAAATATCTCTCCAGCTATGAGACGATCCGTTAGCGAACAAGTCGGTTACCTGCCCCGCTACTGAAAACCCTATCAGCATTCCAAAGCCATAGGTGGCAAGAGTGATCATTCCCTGCGCAGAGGTTCTATATTTATCTCCCGCCTTTGAATCAGTATAGATCTGGCCAGCAACGAAGAAAAAGTCATAACATATTCCATGGAGCGCGATTCCAACTATTAGCATCATCCAAGAACCCTCAGCATCGCCAAATGCGAATAAAACATACCTCAGAACCCAAGCGAACATTCCTGCGAGAAGCGTTGCCTTTATACCAAAACGATGAATAAATATTGGCAGTAGCAACATAAATCCAATTTCTGAAATCTGACCAATAGTCATTTTGCCTGTGGGATTAGATACACCAATCTCAATAAGAAACGGATTGGCATTCTGATAGTAAAATGCTAACGGGATACAGATAAGGATAGACGAAAAGAAAAATACCGAAAAATTACGATCTTTAAGCAATGAAAAAGCATCCGCGCCGACAATTTCTCCTAGCGTCAATCTGCCGTTTGGGGAGGCCATTGGCGGCGTTTTTGGTAAAGTAAAACTAAATATCCCTAACGCAAGGGAAGCCACACTACTCATCAAAAAAGTATTTCTCAGAAGGCCGCTAGCGACGTTTTCCTGCGCATCCCACGCAAACAAATAACTAATAACAAGGCCAGCCATGATCCAACCAACCGTACCCCAAACTCGAATTTTTGAAAATTCTTTGCTCGGATCTGACATCTGCCTAAACGCGATGACATTAACCAACGCTAAAGTCGGCATATAGAGAATCATGTACATCAATACTATGGGATAAAAACTAGCGAAATCAGATATGGTATATAGCTGATACATCAATATTGCCCCAGCTATGTGCAGAAACCCTAGAACCCGCTCGGCATTAAAATACCTGTCAGCGATCAATCCAATCACCAAAGGCGCAATAATGGCACCCCAAGATTGAGTAGAAAATGCCAATCCAGTCTCCGCTCCACTCGCGCCCAAATTGGTAGCCAAAAAAGTACCCAGAGTTACGAACCAGCCGCCCCAAATAAAAAACTGAAGGAACATCATAAGACTCAGCCGAGCAGGCATGTTGATCATCATTTATTGTCTCCGAAGATTGCTACTTTCACAATGGTCATCTGGCCAAACAACTACCACCACTCTCAATAGTGAGATACAAATAGATAGCTCTTGGTCGCGTGCAAGAACGCATTAGCATACATTCGCGCCTCAAATTATTCGATTACTTGTTACAGATCGAAATCGATCAAAAACTGTAACCGGTTACAATTTGTTTGTCTAGCTTTTTTGTCTGATGCCAGACAAGAAATATTTAGATCTGTAACTGAAAAGACTACAGAGATTTTATTCCTTCCCAAATCACCTACTGGATATTGCAGAGCCCCTTGAACATTACATTTTTGAACTATATAACCGAGGCCATTTCGAGAAAACGTCTTGTATAAAACTTGGCTCTTAGTTTATATTAGCTCCGGTTATATAATCATATAGAAACTTACGTAACCAAGTTTCCGCACTGTTTCGTGGTGTAAACCATCGGCGCTTGGCCATTGTCAGGTCAGCTGGTCAATATCAGCACTAACGCTGAATAAAGGGATTGCATGTCCAGTATTCGAGAAGTTGCTAAAAAGGCCAACGTTTCTGTTGCTACGGTGTCACGTTACCTTAACTCGCCAGAGAAAGTGGCAAAGCAAAGCGCTCATGACGTAAAAGAAGCTATTCGTCAACTGAACTACAAACCCAACCTGCTGGCGCGCAATTTTTTCAAGTCCCGCTCTTACGCCATTCTTGTGTTAGTTCCCAATATAGCCAATCCATTCTTTTCAAGAGTTATTCGCGGTATTGAAGATGTCGGCCAACAGAAGGGGTATGCCGTTTTATTGGGTGATACCCGGTTCTCCAAAGAACGCGAAGCAGAGTATTTTCAGCGGGTCGAAACACGACAAGCAGAGGGTGTAATCCAGTTAAGCCCCAATTTTCCTGGAGAGCTATCCAGTAACAATGAGCATATCCCTTTCGTTAACGCCTGTGATTGCTTTAGCGATGCACCCTACCCTACGGTACAAATAGACAATGAAGCGGCAACAAAGACTGTTGTTGACTACTTAATTTCACTAGGTCATGAGCGTATTGGCTGCGTTTTGAGCCCAGACGATAATTTGCATGCCAGCCCCATTAGCAAGGCTCGACTGGCCGGCTACCAACAAGCATTGCAGTCCGCTGGTATCGAGTTCGATGAGAGTCTTCTAGTGTCTGGCGATTTTAGTCTGAGTTCAGGTCTTGCAGCGGCACCATACTTCGCACAGATGGAGCGACGTCCCACTGCAGTTTTCTGCATGAACGATGAAATGGCCATTGGTCTTATTCAAGGTCTTAAAGCACAGGGACTGAAGGTTCCAGACGACATATCAGTCGCAGGTTTTGACGATATTGAGTTTGCTAAATACTGTGATCCCGCACTTACTACCATCGCGCAGCCCGCTGAAGAAATAGGTCGAGCCGCGATGAGCGTACTGTATGGCTTACTTGAAGGACGAACGGATACTAAAATGAAACATACTCTTCCAACAGAGCTCGTAATACGTGAGAGCACGGCACCCCCTAAAAAAACATAAGCGGATAAAATCCATCTTTTAGATTAGGATCAGTCACCTGACTCCAGCGCTTTAATTAAATCTTGGAATTCTTGATGGTTATCATCGCTCAGTCGAACTAGTATCTTATGAGCCTCTAGAACCTGCTGACGGAGCTCATCCACAGGTAAGTCTTGGGCGCCTATTTCATGGAAATCTGTGTTGCTATCAAAATCGGGGAGCTGATCAAAAATATCAAAAATCTCATCAAAGCTCATACTCTCTAGCGTTCTGAGAATACTTGAGTTCTGGCAAAAAACCTCAATATTTAGTCCATATTGCTGCCGACAATGCAGACCTAACTTAGCTAACAAGCCAAGGGTTGTGCTATCTAGACCTTCAGCTTCGAGCATGTCAACAACGACTCGTTTTACATTCTTACTACCAAAGATAGACTCGATATAACGATTTAAGGTTCCACATAGTGTCACCCGTACATCGCCAGTAAACTTTAGAAGGTGATTACCCAGCTGGTCAGAAACCAATATTTTCCCAGAATTCAAGCTACATACCCCTAGCTAACAGACACATAGAGACATCATCTTGAGGATCTTCCAAGAAATCAACGTTCAAAGCATCCTTCAGGGAGTCCAGACTATCTGAACTGCGGGCAAAGAAACGCAGCAGTGTTTGCTCCTTATCAAGTAAATCTTTATCGTCAACTAAATCAAAAACACCATCGGACAAAAGAACTAGTGCGCAGCGCTTTGGCAGAACTATTTCTTCTACCTGCCAGGACGCTTCTTCAAAGATACCCACTGGCTTACCTTTTCCCGGCAAGTAATTAGCCTCACCATCAACAATCAAAATGGGGCGTGGTAATTGGGCTCCAACAACATAACGCAAGGTGCTCTTTTCAGTATCTAAGCATCCGGCGACGATTGTCAGATGTTTCCCCAGCCCTGTTGCTAGAACTTGTTTGTTGACATGCTCCAACAGGCCCTCAGGAGCTGCACTAAGCGACTCATAGTCATTTTCAGCGACATGCCGTCGAATTACGCGACCAATCATAAACCTCAGTAAAACGGTCACAAAAGCTGATGAGGCACCATGCCCCGAGACATCAGCAAAATAAAACACCAAATAACGGCTCAGCACAAATTCATAACCGACAAAATCACCACTGAGATACAGCGATGGTGTGACAGAATGAGATATTTCGTAGTCTGCAAAGATTAATGGGCTTTCGGGCATTAGGCTTTTTTGCACCTCAAGCCCTGCGAGTTGATCCTGCTTGAGCATCTGCAGGCTGCCTTGAAGTTCTGAGTTAGCCGCCTCTAATTTCTGGCCATAGGCCATTCTCTGACGGCGTAAATCTGCCAATTCTTGAAGTCGAGTAAAGGATGCTGCAAGCTCACTATTGGACATGTCATCAAACCACACGTCGGCAACACCAAGCCGAAAAAAATCGATGGCTTTGGCGCGAGAAAAATCGTCAAGTATGACTGTCAAAAGGTGCTGGGCTGCGTAGTCTTTTAGCAGCTGACTACTCGACAAGTCTTCGATCAGTTCCTGTGCCGGAGCAAATGCGACAATTTGTGAGTAATCATCTTCACAGACCGCAGACAGATCATTGAGATCAGACAGGCTCGTACAAACCCGACCACCCTCTTCGACTCTTGAAATTAGCCATTCAAGCTTAGTGTTTTTCTCACCAATGAGAAATACTGCACTTTTACCTTGACCCATGGAAACCCGACTTAGTAATATCTTATAGTTATTAATTCAGCACAAATAGCAGCATGAAAAACCAGCGTAAACCTGAACATGACTCGGCGCTTCTAATAGTCGTCTAAATCGTCAAAATCATCTTCAATTGCACCATCACTGATAACATACTCTCTATTTTGTAGATAAACATCCCTTACAAACAAATATTTGTCACCGCTAATGACGTCATCAATACCTAACAAATCAGCTCGCAACGAAACGAGATCGACCCCTTTTATGGCAACTCGCACCGGTAGGTTATTGTTATAACTAAAGGGATCTAACAGGCTATCGACAAAGTTAGACGGTGCATCCCTCAAAGTTGATGGCCCAAAAAACGGCAACATTAAATATGGGCCATCCGGCACACCCCAGACAGCCAGTGTTTGGCCAAAATCTTCGTCTTCTCCTGGCTGCAGGCCCGCTTGTTTTGCGATATCAAAAAAACCGCCTAAACCCACTGTGGTGTTCATAAGAAAACGGCCGGCATTGTTGCCCGCTTGCGCAAATTTTCCCTGCAAGACGTTGTTAACTAAACTTGGGATTTCATCCAGGTTTGAAAAGAAATTTCTCAATCCTCTTCGGATAGGCTTTGGCGTGGCCTCGTCGTAGATGATGGCAATAGGTTTTATTATCAATGGATCGAGTAAATTAAAGTTGAGCTCATAGAACACTCTATTAGCGCCTTCGAACGGGTCATTCTCTTCAAGCTCTTCACTCCATGTAAAGTTAGTAGTAGCCAGAAGTAGTATTACTAAAACCGGTTTAAACATTTTCACGTCAACTCTTGTCTCTAATTTCAATATAGATGCAAATTATACTCTAGACCTATGCAATATTGCTCATTTGTTGGCAGCGTAAATGACTTTAAAATGTGTGACAGTAGACAGTTTATGGGTAATCTGGCAAAAATCGTCGCAACTGATCATTTAAATCCGACCATCTTTTGGCCAACCGTTTTTCTGAAACAGGTCTCCGCGTTTTCAATTGTTGTGCAAATAGAGAGACGCGGAACTCTTCAAGCAACCACCGAAATTCCAGTAACGACTCACTCAACTCGGTCGATATGGGATACTTCTTTTCCTCAACCTGCTGCAAGGGCTCTGTAAATGAGCTAATAGTTCTGGTGTATTCGGAATCTTTTTGAATTTGAGATAAGAGCTTTCCAATTCTAAAGTCTATCGCTCGAATGTATCTTGAATATTGCAAAGTATCTTCTACCGATACCCGCGCAAGGGTCTGGGGTGAAAATAACCAGCTAATCTGCGATAAAATATCGTCTTTCGCACCCTGTTCACCCGCCGACATAGATCTTAGGCGTTGCTGTTGCATATGTAACGAGGCCAATACTGATTCAATGGCATCACCATGCTGACGGGCAAGCCCTACAACTTGTCCTATTCCTGCAGTGTAAAGACCATCGAACTCATGCTGCTCTCTGACGACAAGATTCTTTGAAAAAATAGCCTGTTTAAAGCTGGCCAAGACAATGGCTGACACAATAGCATTACGCGAACTTAATCCGGCAGCTTTAAGCTGAAGCTCCCTGCCACGTAATAAATCTTTACCTAGGTATTTACATTGATCTTTGCCACGCAATACCGCTAGCCGCAGTTGCCCCTCCATTGTTATAGCATCTGCAACTGCAGGACTTTCCATCAATTCAATGGCCACTGAATCACCGTGATCTCGCAATGCTGGCCAAGCTTTGATATTCATGTTGCCCCGCGGCAGAATCACCTCAATAGGTAATTTTTCAAAGTCCCATTCAGTAATATTATTACGCGCAATAGTCTGCGCCGCCGATTCAGCCAAGCTACTGCTAATACGTTGCTTAAAATCTCTGCGTAATTGACCAAGATCTCTCGCCATAGTAATTAACTGGCCTTGGTCATTCTGCAAAATAAAGTTCATTTGATACCAAGGATCAAGTTTGTCTGAACTCCAGTTCTCGCTGGATATCTTTTGCCCTGTTAATTTATGTAATTGTTCACCTAAGACCTCTGTTATAGGTCGATCTTGGGCGCTAATATTAAGCAATACTTTGTCCACATAATCAGGGACGGGCACAAATGTGCGACGAATATTTTTTGGCAGGCCTTTGACTAGAGCAATGCACTTATCACGTAACATCCCAGGTACCAACCAGTCGAAAAAGTACCGCGGTGATTGATGCAGTAGAGCCAACGGCATGATCAGACTTACCCCATCTTCTGCATGACCTGGCTCAAAGTGATAGCGAAGACTATACTCAAAGTCATCCATTAGCAGTTGCTGAGGGAACTGCGCTTCCTCGCTAGCCGCCAAATTCCGTAACAACAGAGAATCTTTACTCATAAACAATAGCTGGGGATCATCTATTTCAGAGTCCTTGCGCCATTTTTCAAAATCGGGCAGGTTATAAATAGATGAGGGGATACGCTGATCATAATGGTTATAAATCACTACCTCCTCAGCGAGCAAATCTCGCTTTCGGATACGATCTTCTAGAGCCTGAAGATCAGTCACTAGGCCTTGATTATGGGCGTAAAATAGACCTTTACCGCAATAGCCATCTTCTACTAGCGCCTGCTGTATAAAGATTTTCCTTGCATCAACTGGTGCAATCTTGCCATAGACTACGCGCTTACCTTCAACAATGCTTAATCCGAATAGCGTTTGCCGCTCTTTAGCCATGACCTGGCCGGACTTATGATGATAAAAAGGCTCACTGTGATTCTTTTTTACAAGGTGTGCGGCCAATGATTCAAGCCACTCTGGATCGATTTTAGCCACATTTAATGCGTACTGTTTAGTCGTCTCCATCAGCGAACCCGCCATTATCCACTTCGGCGGTTTTTTACTCAAACCAGAAGATGGGAAAACAAAGAACTTACGATTCCTGGTACCTAAAAACTCCCATTTATCCTCCCGAATACCCACCTGACCTAAGAGACCTGTCAGCAGTGCCCGATGAATAGCGCCATAGGCAGCTGGTTGTTTATTATCCTTAAGCTTAAGTTTTCTACATGCGGTATGCAGTTGACGATGGAGATCTCTCCATTCACGCATACGAAGATAGGAAATAAACTGCGATCGACAATATTTGCTGAACTGATTGGTTGATACGTTTTGTCGCTTTTCCTCAAAATGAGTCCACAGATTTAACAAGGACATGAAGTCTGACTCTTTATCCTGCCATTGCTTGTGCACAAGATCTGCAGCCTGCTGTTTTTCGCCTGGGCGCTCTCTTGGATCCTGGATACTCAAACCGCTAGCAATAACAATCAACTCATTCAGTGAGCCGTTATGACTTGATTCTAAAATCATTCTGGCAAGCCTAGGGTCGACAGGCAATGAGACAAGCTTTTTCCCTAAGGAAGTCAGCCTACCGCCACCATTAACCGCCTGAAGTTCTTCTAAGAGCTTATAGCCATCACTGATTAGTCGACTGTCGGGTGGATCAATAAACGGAAAATCACGAATATTACCAATTCGCAAATGGAGCATTTGTAAGATAACTGACCCGAGGTTGGTACGCACAATCTCTGGATCAGTGAATGCTGGTCGCGTATCGAAATCCTCAGCCTGATACAACCGATAGCAAACACCATCGGCAACCCGTCCGCAGCGCCCTGCCCGCTGATTAGCACTGGCCTGAGAAATAGGCTCAATCGGTAATCTCTGGACCTTGGTCCTAAAGCTATAACGAGACACCCTAGCTCGGCCGGTATCAATAACGTAGCGAATGCCTGGCACAGTTAGCGATGTCTCGGCAACATTAGTACTCAGAATAACGCGACGACCTCTGTGAGGAGCAAAAATTTTGCTCTGCTCCGCTAAACTTAATCGCGCATACAGTGGGACGATCTCGGTGTGGGGTAGTTGCTCTCGCCGTAGGGCCAAACTCGCCTCGCGAATCTCTCTCTCCCCACTCAAAAAAACCAGTACATCGCCTGGCTTTTGATTTTGCTCGATATCTTCTAAGCAATCTACGATCGCTCGATTTCGGTCCTTATCGACTATGTCAGGACCACTATAGATAACCTCTACAGGAAATGTTCTTCCAGAGACCTCTATCACCGGAGCCTTATCAAAGTGTGTGGAGAACTTTTCTATATCAATAGTTGCTGAAGTGATAATGAGCTTTAGCTCAGGCCGTTTCAGTAATAAGTTTTTAAGATAACCGAGAAGAAAATCAATATTGAGACTGCGTTCGTGAGCCTCATCAACAATGATGGTATCGTACTTGCTCAAATACCTGTCACGTTGAATCTCGGCCAATAAAATACCGTCGGTCATTAGCTTAATAAAACTATTAGGTGATGTCTTATCAGAGAATCTCACCTGATAACCCACTGCATCTCCCAAGGGTGACCCCAACTCTTGGGCGATTCGCTCCGCCACTGTCCGCGCGGCAATTCGTCGTGGTTGTGTGTGGCCAATAAGTCCTCTGACACCGCGACCCGCTTGAAGGCATATTTTAGGAATCTGAGTAGTCTTACCAGAACCGGTCTCGCCGGCGATAATTACTACTTGATGTTTCTCTATTTCCCCTCTTATTTCCTCGGCGCGACTACTTACCGGTAGATCAGGGTATGTAATTGACGGAAGCTTAAGACGCCTAGACTCGGCGATCGCCTGTGATTTAGTTACCGCTGAACAGAGTTTTAACCATTTGTTTGAATGTTCTGGCAAATCCGAGGTTCGATTTTTAAATGTCAGCAAGGAACGCGTCAAACCGAACAAATCTGCACTCAAAACAGTCTGCGAGAGCTCAATCGCAAGCCGGTCAATTTGACCCGCAGTCTTGGGGGCAATCTTGGTGAGGTTAAAACTATCTGGATGAGGCATAAAAAGCGCTACTCGCCTGTCTCCTGCCAGACACAGAACCCGCTAGACTTCTTAATGGCTGCGAGCTTTTCCTCATGGCATAGTAATTCCGTGGCACTCGCGCGGACAATAGGGAGAGGATTGCGATCGCTCGGCAGGCGTCGAATTGACGCGGTAGTACTTATTTCTCCACTGCCTGTATCCGCCTGTTGATTGATATTTAAATTAACTTGGCCACCGGTCATCAATAAATATACATCTGCAAGAATTTCAGCATCTAATAGAGCGCCGTGAAGATCTCTCTGAGAATTGTCGACGCCATAACGCTTGCACAAGGCGTCAAGATTGTTTTTTTGCCCCGGATGTTTTTGCCGAGCAAGGGCTAGTGTATCTATGATTTTACAACGAGAAGCCAAAGCGCTGTGCTTACCACTGAGTTTTTTAAGTTCGTGATTAATAAACCCAACATCAAAAGGAGCGTTGTGAATCACCAATTCTGCGCCATCCAAAAAATTTAAGAAATCAGAGCTTATAGCCGCATAAACAGGCTTATCTTCTAGAAACTGATCCGTAATGCCGTGCACTTCCATCGCGCCTTCATCGACTTTTCGTTGAGGATTGATATATTGATGATAGTGTCGCCCGGTAAGCTTTCGATTAACCATTTCCACACAGCCGATCTCGATAATCCGATGATCTTGGGAGGTCTCTAAACCAGTGGTCTCTGTATCTAAAACGATCTGTCGCATGTATCCACGCTATTGGTAGTTTGAATAGGATTGAGCGCTAAATGGGCGGTCAAAGCTCATCGATGCCACGATTTGCCAAGTCATCAGCAATCTCATTCTCACGATGGCCGCTGTGCCCTTTAACCCACTGCCAGTCTATACTATGCACCCCAATCAGTGCATCGAGTTTTTGCCATAGATCGACATTTTTAACCGGCTTTTTGGTGGCTGTTTTCCAACCTCTTTTTTTCCAATTGGGCATCCATTCTTGAATGCCTTTAAGCACATAGGTCGAATCAGATGTTATTTTGATATCGCAAGGCCGTTTTAATGCTGACAGCGCTTCAATAACGGCCGTCAGTTCCATCCGGTTATTGGTAGTTTCAAGCTCACCACCAAACAGTTCCTTTTCCTCTGCCCCAAAACGCAACAGAGCACCCCATCCTCCGGGGCCAGGATTACCGCGACAGGCGCCATCAGTAAAAATTTCTACATTACTCATTGGTAACCTCTATGACTAAAATTCGTGCTCCGCAGAGCGCTTATCTATGATTTTTTTTGAACCCAGTGATTGGCTCGTAGAGACAGATAATCGGCCACGTGCCGCTGCTGTCCAGCTTCGCGACGGATTACCAATGACTCTGCTAACGCGCTTGACTGCATGGATCATATAAAAATTACCAAAGGGCAGCCCAATTTTTTGGCACCCACGATCCCACCTGTTACCTAATCTGAAACTTTTAAGTCGCTCTGCTACTTTAGAATCCGCACCTCTGAAAGCAATAGGCCACTGATGAGCACCATGATTAATACCATCTACCTCGAAGTTCAGCAACGTTAACCAATCGAGCACGCGTCCAACACGAAGACTATGGAACCGATATTGAGGGCTATCCGTTAATAACTGCATGGATGATTTAGCGACTCCCATCGGACCAAACGGATCCAAAACACAAACTATTAGGTGTCCGCCTGGAGTTATCGTCCGGCATACCTCAGCAAGAACTGATTGAGGCGATTCGGAAAATTCTAGAGTGTGCTGCAGTAAAACCACATCAACCACATCTGACGGTAGCGGCAGTTCAGTCAAGTCGGCAATTGCTGAAACACCCGACTCGCAATGATCACTATGCGCTTGGAAATTAAACCGATGTATCTGAGAAAACTCATCCGCAGATTGTCTATCGGTTGTTAGCCCAAGATGCATAACCCGATAGCCCGGAAGTGCTGAATATTTATCGGCGATAAGATTCCGCTCAGCGGCCAAGACATAGTTCCCAAAATCGGTCTTCGACCAAAGTGACAGCTTTTCGCCAGTGGCTTTGAGCCCTTTTATGGAAAATCGTTCTAACACTCGTCTATTAAATCTCAAGGTTACTTTGATTAGTGGACTTACTTATGTAAATCTATAAGTTCATTATGGCGCGTGCTTGCTTTAAAAACCACTCCCTCTGGCGGCACAGCAGCATCATAAGATGCTTCAAGCCAAGTTAAGTGGCACACTAAGGGTGAGAAGATTGGCATTTCTAATGCCTAGCTATCTAGGCGGTTAATTATTTGTCTAATGCTCATAACCTCGTTACACTCTCGCGCAAAACATCGGTGAGACCTCTGTGATATCAGCGCCCAAACAAATTTATGCAAGCGTAATTCTATTGCTAACTGTATGTATGCCAGGCTGTAAAATTGCACCACCCTCAGCACAGCAAGCTCCCATACCAAAAGCAGTCATCGAGCTTGAGCGACTGTCGAATACTCTATCGCAGACTGTTGATCTGCAAACTGAACCAAAAGAGCCCTCTGCAAGCGTAGAAGCATCTCCTTTACCTGATGAAATCATAGCGTCAATACAAGACCGAACTGATCTTTGGCAGCGTATTCGCAGAGGCTACCAGCTTAACCTTGAAAGTCTTCCGGTTAGCGTAGCGGAACAGCGGGACTGGTACCTTAGTAACCCTAAGTACATTTCTGCGGTTTTAAATCGCGCCAAACCATTTATTCATTATGTTACTGAGCAATTATCCAATGCTGGGTTGCCCCTGGAGATAGCTCTCCTGCCGATCGTGGAGAGTACCTATGATGCTTTCGCCTACAGTCCGAGTCATGCCGCCGGGCTTTGGCAGTTTATTCCAACGACGGCACGTAGATTTGGTGTTGACCGAAACCGCTGGTATGACGGGCGCAGAGACGTTGTGGCATCAACCGCCGCAGCGATCGCCTACCTCTCGTACTTGCATCAACGTTTTGACAATGACTGGCTACTGGCACTAGCCGCTTATAATTCAGGTGAAGGGACCGTGGGTAAGGCGGTGCGAGCAAACATCAAAAGAGGTAAGCCAACTGATTTTTGGAATCTAAAGTTGCCCAAAGAAACTCGCAACTATGTCCCTAAATTACTGGCTCTAGCAGTAATCATTCAAGACTCGGACGCATTTAATGTCAGTCTTCCTAATATTAAAGATGAAGCCTACTTTGATATTATTCAGATAGAAAAGCAGATTTCGCTACCGAAAGTTAGGGATATCACAGATACCGATGATTGGCTTTTCAGCCAACTGAATGCGGGCTACCGACGATCTATAACGCCTCCACAGGGCACTTTCCAGCTTTTAATCCCTACTGCAAACTCTGCCGCACTCTCGGCCTTTATTGCAACTACTGATCCAAAGAATTGGATTCCATATACCGAATACATCGTTGTCAATGGTGACACTCTCTCAGACATTGCTATGCGTTTCGATACACAAACTGAGGCTGTCAAAAACAGCAACAATCTAGTCAGTGATCTCCTTAGCATTGGGCAGTTGCTCGTCATTCCGAAGGGTAATGGCGATGCTACCCCGGAAAAAACTGGCCGCTATGAAATAATCAACCACAGGGTCGTCCCTGGCGACACCCTGTCGGCACTGGCGGAGCAGTATGAAAGCAGTGTCAAAGAAATCCGATCCTTAAATGCTCTTAGAGGAGAATTTATTCAGGTGGGTCAACTACTCGATATACGCTCGCCTAGCCAATCGACCAAGGCTACCTCCCTAAGAAAGCTTTCTTATAAGGTGCGGCGCGGCGACTCTCTGTATGTCATTGCTAAAAAATTCTCATTATCTATTGCCGATATTACCCAGTGGAACAGGATTAATAGAGAAAAGTTTTTGCAACCGGGCCAACGGCTGACGCTGTACATCAACCCACGAAGCATTTAAAGCTTTTATGCTAGGCAAAAATAAAGGCGGATAAACCGCCTTTATTGAGCCACCCGAACCATGTCCCTACTGAACAATGTCCGCATTCTCTCTCAGCGTATCTTGATAGGCTAAAATGTCGCGGCTAGCGTTAATTGAGCGTGTAGCTGCAACCATAGAACCTCTCTCTGCTTGGGATAAGGATCTGACATCGCCAGAGACGACTTTCGTCAATTCAGCGACAACATAATCACCATTACTGAGATAAAATCCATCGATAACTGACTCTGTACCAGGCAGCGGAAAAGCAAATACTCTCGACCTCACCTCAGTATTCACGTCAATGCCACGACGATTTACAGACTTCCCAACTTGCCACTCAAGCTTCCGACCTTTCGCAACTGATTCAACAGAACTTCCTGCTATTATCTCGGCGAGTACTTCGGCTCCCAAATCTGCAAGCATTTTTGCTGACTCGCTGGCAGTCAGTGACACTACAACTGATTCTCGCACCTCAGAAAGTTCTTTTTGACGTACCTCGACATATTGATTCAGCTTCAAAACAACATATCTATCATTACCTAAATCTAACACTTCACTAGCATATTTATCTTTGACTACCTCATCACTAAAGGCCGCTGCGCTAACCTGCGCGATGCCTGTAACGCCCTGCCCACCCGATCTTGGGAATGCTTCTGATGTCTTAAGCTCTAGGCCAACGTCTTCAGCAACTTCGCGAAGGGACTCAGCATTAAAGCTTAGCTCTTTGAGAAGCTCAAGCTTCGCAATCAGTTGATCGGTAGTTGCTTCACGCATTAATTCACGCTCAATACGAGGTGATTCATCAGCCAACACATACGTATCCTGCTGAATATCTAAAAGTTTAATAAAGTGAATACCGGCATCCGTCATCACTGGCGCAGAGACTTCTCCTATTTCTAGTGTTGCCAGGGCACTTTCAAAGGCTTCAGGAAAAGTGTCGCCGGAGGTATAGCCTAGATCGCCCTCGGATTCCGCCGATGCAAAGTCATCAGAATACTCGCGCGCAAGCTCGCCAAAAGCGTCCCCCGCTATAATCTTACTTTGAATATCAGCGACTAACTCATCGTTAGCGTCTTCCAATAAAATATGCGCGGCTTGGCGAGACTCAGCCAAATCTAGGGTTAAAAGTTCCTCTTCAAAACGAGCCGAAATTTGTGCACTAGTTACGAGTGCTGGGTCAACCAACTGTGCGGGACTTAACTCAATGTAATCTATAACGACTTCGGGAGCAGTCTGATAAGAGGACAAATTAGTCTGATAATAATCAGATATTTGCTGATCGCTCACTACCACAGACTCTTGAATCGGTGCTACCGGGATCGTTAGGTAGTAAAAATCTCTTTGCTGCTCTGTAACTGACGCTAGAGTGGACAGTTCAAGATCTGTGACAAAAACAGTGCCTGTAATACCGTTTACAAGTTGCTGGACTCTCATTTCATCACTCAGCATTGCCTTGAAACTTGCACTCGTATAACCCTGCTGCTGAAGAGCAAATCTATATCGATCTTGGTCAAAGCGCCCATCGGACTGGAATGCTTCGCTACCGATTATATACTCATTAATTGTCTGCTCAGACACACCCATTCGCTGACGTTGCGATGCTTGCGCTAACAACGCTTGACCAATTAATTGCTCAACCACAGTAGGGCGGAGTAGCTCGTCATCGAGCAGGGAGGCATCAAGGCCCTCATTATCATTTAAAATTCGTTGTTTCTGCGAGGAAATCGCACGAATTACCTGTAATTCCGTAATAGTCGAGTCGTTGACAATCAGTGCGGCATCAGCTCCGCTACCGCTCAAAAATAACGTTCCTGTGCCGGAGAAAGCGAATATAGCACCGATAACCACGGTAATAGCAATCGCCATCCCTTTCATGTTGGTTCTAAAACTGTCTAACATTGTGTGTTTCCTAATCGTAAAAAAGGCGCATCAAAGATGCGCCTTTCAGGCCTGGGAAAATCCAAATGGATTTCCCAGACAACTATTAATTTACTGCGTCTTTCAATGCCTTACCAGCTTTAAAGCTAGGGACGTTAGCCGCCTTAATCTGGATTTCAGCACCAGTTTGAGGGTTACGTCCAGCACGCGCTGCGCGATGCTTAACTGAGTATGTTCCAAAACCAACTAAAGACACCTGGTCACCATTTTTCAATGCGCCAGTGATTCCTTCGATAGCAGAATCTAGTGCGCGTCCAGCAGAAGCTTTAGAAATGTCTGCACCTGCAGCGATAGCATCAATCAAATCAGATTTATTCACGGTATTCCCCTTTTTCTTGGAAGTAAATTTTAATAACAAAGAAGGCGCATCGAATCCCTTTGGTAACACCTCAGTTCACATAACTATGCAGTCCCTAAGACCTTTATACCAATAGCGGCCGCATGCGGTCAAGCAGTCTCTTTAAATTAGCGCAAAATAGTTCAAACCTAGTGCGTACTAGGCCTCAGATTGGCCTCAGCCTCTGTTTTAGTGGTGCTAGACTTGATAAAGTCAGACTGACTAAGAGGCTCTGGCTTCTCATTTAACGCAACCTCAAGTACCTCATCGATCCACTTAACAGGGCATATATTTAGATCCGCTTTAATATTGTCGGGAATTTCTTTCAAATCACTAGCATTATCGTGGGGAATAATGACCGTCTTGATTCCGCCTCGATGAGCAGCAAGAAGTTTTTCTTTCAATCCGCCAATCTTCAGCACCTCTCCGCGTAACGTGATTTCACCGGTCATTGCTACATCAGCTTTGACAGCTATATTGGTAAGCACAGAAACCAAAGCGGTACACATTCCAACTCCGGCAGACGGGCCATCTTTTGGTGTGGCTCCCTCAGGCACATGAATATGCAGGTCGTTCTCTTGATAGAAATCCCTGCGGATACCCAATCCCTGAGCTCGGCTTCGAACCACCGTCAAGGCAGCTTGAATCGACTCCTGCATTACATCACCCAGAGACCCGGTTTTGATCACTTTTCCGGTCCCAGGAATTGCCGAAGTCTCAATCGTTAATAATTCGCCACCCACTTGAGTCCACGCTAAGCCAGTCACCTGGCCGATTTGGTCCTCAGCCTCAGCTCGACCATAGTCAAACTTGCGAACGCCTAAGGCGTCTTCTAGCTCGCTAGAACCGATATGCTCAGCAGCAGTTTCATTAAAACGAACGTGTTTGGTAACAGTCTTGCGGCAAATCTTGGCAATATCCCTCTCTAGCCCCCTTACCCCAGCTTCTCTGGTGTAATAACGAATAGTATCCTTAAGAGCATCTTCACTAATATCCAATTCAGTAGGCTTTAGACCATTGGCTTTAAGCTGTTTGGGCACTAAGTATTTTTCGGCAATTTTCACTTTCTCATCTTCGGTATATCCGGGAATTCGTATCACTTCCATGCGATCCAATAAGGGGCCAGGAATATTCATGGAGTTCGCCGTACAGATAAACATCACCTCGGAAAGGTCGTAATCTACCTCAAGATAGTGGTCATTAAATGTATGATTTTGCTCCGGATCTAACACTTCCAAAAGTGCCGAGGCAGGATCACCCCGCTGATCCATGCCCATTTTGTCAATTTCATCAAGCAGGAATAAGGGATTTTTTGCGCCAACTTTCGAGAGCTTTTGAATGAGTTTGCCCGGCAGCGATCCAATATAGGTGCGACGATGTCCTCTTATTTCGGCTTCATCACGAACACCACCTAAGCTCATCCGAATGAACTTACGCCCCGTGGCGCGCGCTATAGACTCACCCAGTGAGGTTTTACCGACACCTGGAGGTCCCACTAAGCAGAGCACAGGGCCCTTGAGCTTTTTGACTCGCTTTTGGACGGCCAAAAATTCAAGAATCCTCTCTTTCACCTCATCGAGCCCGTGATGATCTTCATTGAGAGTATTCTCGGCATTAACAAGATCATGCTTTACTCGAGTTCGCTTTTTCCAAGGGACACTGATCATCCAATCGATATAATTGCGCAACACGGATGCTTCGGCTGACATCGGCGACATCATTTTTAATTTGCCTAATTCGGACTGAGCCTTTTCTAAGGCTGCTTTTGGCATACCCGCAAGTTGAATTTTACGTTCGAGCTGATCTAGTTCAGACAGACCATCGTCCAAGTCCCCTAATTCCTTTTGAATCGCCTTCATTTGCTCGTTGAGATAATACTCACGCTGGCTTTTCTCCATTTGCTTCTTTACACGCCCACGTATTCTCTGCTCAATTTGGAATAGATCAATCTCAGCTTCCATTAAACTCATCAGGTGCTCAAGCCGGAGTGTCAAATCAGCTATCTCAAGTACTTCCTGTTTCTGTTCAAGAGAAAGCGTCATATGAGAGGCGATAGTGTCTGCCAGTCGATTTGCATCTTCAATACCACTCACGGTAGCGATTACTTCAGACGGAATTTTTTTACTGAGGTTCACATACTGTTCAAACAAACCCGTTGTAGAGCGCACCAGAGCTTCTGTCTCTTCTTCCAATAGATCTTTGCCTTTGAGCTCTTGGGCAGTCGCTAGCATAAATGCGCCATTCTCAAGCGCAGTTTCTATACGAACCCTATCAAGACCCTCTACCAATACTTTAAGTGTGCCATCTGGCAATTTAAGCATTTGTAAAATTGTCGCTAACGTCCCCACCTGGTAAATATCTGCAATACCTGGGTCATCATCTAAATGGTCTCTTTGAGCAACCAAGATAATTTGCTTTTCACCTTCCATAGCGAACTCTAAGGCATCTATGGACTTCTCTCTGCCCACAAAAAGTGGTACCACCATATGCGGATACACAACGACGTCACGCAGTGGCAGGAGTGGATAGCTTGTTGCTTTAGGATCGGGGGTTGATAAAGCCATTGTTACCTCAGTATTTTTTGCACTTCCTTGCCGCCGCCTTCAAACAGCGGCCCATAGTTAATATATTGGGACAAAAAGCTAAATAACAATAGGGGTATCGCTAACAAGATAAAAGTTATTTAACTATTGGAAACAGACACAAAAAAGGCGACTTTCGCCGCCTTTTCTTTAGCCATCGTCAGATGACACTTTTTTCGGTTCTGCCTGCTCATAAACCAGCATTGGTTCGTTGTCGCCATTGATGACTGCGGCATCGACAACAACTTTAGCCACATTAGACTCTGAGGGAATTTTGTACATAGTGTCGAGCAATACCGTTTCTAGAATCGAGCGCAAACCACGCGCGCCGGTCTTTCTATCAATCGCTTTTTCAGCAATTGCATCCAGCGCGTCATTGCGAATATCCAGCTCCACATCTTCCATAGCGAACAGCGCCTGATATTGTTTAAACAACGCATTTTTTGGCTTCACCAGGATATTGACAAGCGCTTCCCTGTCAAGCTCCTGGAGCGTCGCTACGACCGGCAGACGACCAATAAACTCGGGAATCAATCCATAACCAATAAGGTCTCTTGGTTCTACTTCAAGTAGTGTTTCACCGATGGATTTCTGCGAATCTTTACTCGTAACCTGTGCACCAAATCCAATGCCGCCCTTCTCAGAGCGATCACGAATAACTTTCTCCAATCCTGAGAACGCACCACCGCAAACAAATAGTATATTGGCAGTATCAACTTGTAAAAATTCCTGCTGAGGATGCTTTCTGCCGCCTTGCGGGGGAACCGAAGCAACGGTTCCTTCGATTAGCTTTAACAGTGCCTGCTGAACACCCTCGCCAGACACATCTCGAGTGATCGACGGATTGTCTGACTTGCGTGAAATTTTATCAATTTCATCGATGTAAACGATCCCTCTCTGAGCTTTGTCGACATCATAATCACACTTCTGCAAGAGCTTCTGAATAATGTTTTCAACATCTTCACCAACATAACCCGCTTCGGTCAAAGTGGTGGCATCTGCAATAGTAAAGGGAACATCAAGAAGTCGCGCTAAAGTCTCAGCTAGTAGCGTTTTACCACTACCGGTTGGACCAATCAGCAGAATGTTGCTTTTCCCTAACTCAACGTCGGTCTTCTCGGTGTTGGACTGCTCACTCACCTGTAACCGCTTGTAATGGTTATAGACGGCAACGGAAAGGATGCGTTTGGCACGCTCTTGGCCGATCACATACTCATCTAGGATGGTCTTTATTTCAGTGGGCACAGGCAGCTTTTCGGCTGTAGATTCGGACTCTATGGCTTGTGACTCTTCTGAAATGATATCGTTACATAAATCGACACATTCGTCACATATGTACACAGATGGGCCGGCAATTAGACGACGGACTTCATTCTGATTTTTCCCACAAAAGGAACAAAAAAGAAGTTTGCCGCCATCTCCTAGACTACCACTATCACTCATTACTCTCTCCCGCTATATGACAACACTCGCTGCGCGCTGCCATTTAAAAATCACTTTTGAAGACTACCGACTCTAAGATCTTTTGTCTAGAACCTGATCAACAAGCCCATATTCTTTTGATTCTTCAGCACTCATGAAATTATCGCGCTCAGTGTCTTCGGTTACTTTATCGACAGACTGACCAGTATGATGAGCCATGAGGTCATTAAGCCTTCCCTTAATCTTGAGAATTTCCTGAGACTGGATATGGATATCGGTTGCTTGGCCCTGCGCTCCGCCGCTTGGCTGATGGATCATAGTCCGCGCATTAGGTAGACAAAATCGTTTCTCTGGCGCTCCCGCGGCCAGCAAAAAGGCACCCATAGAAGCCGCCTGACCGATACACATCGTGCTAACATCGGGTTTGATGAACTGCATAGTGTCGTAAATAGACAGGCCCGCAGTAACAGAGCCACCTGGCGAATTAATGTATAAATGAATGTCTTTGTCTGGATTTTCAGACTCTAGGAACAACATTTGAGCAACAATAAGGTTAGCCATATGGTCTTCGACTTGGCCCACCATAAAAATTACGCGCTCTTTAAGAAGTCGCGAATATATATCGTATGCCCGCTCGCCTCTTGATGTCTGTTCGACCACCATGGGAACGAGACCACTGGCCTCTACGTCCAATCCGCCTACACCATTACCAAACTGCTGAAAATTCATTGTTACCTCGCTCATTTAAACCGTGGGTAGCTTACTGAAGTGTATACGATGGTTTTCAGTAAGCTGGATCTAAGCACCCAGTCATCCAGCTCTGAGCGCTGAAAATAAGAACTACGCCTCAGAGCCTGGCTCTGGATCTGGCTTTATAGCGTCCTCGTAGGCAAGATTTTGCTCTTTAATTTTCGCCTTCGCTAACACCAGCTCGGTGACCTGATCTTCTAATACAACACCTTCAACCGAACTTAACAGTTCAGGTTTACTATAATAGTAGTCTACAACTTCTTTGGGTTGCTCATAGGTAGATGCTATCTCATCAACTCGAGCTCTCACTTGATCCTCATCCGGGCTAAGCTCTTCAACTTTGACAATTTCAGAGACAATAACACCGAGAGCGGCACGACGTTCCGCTTTTTCTCTAAACATGTCATCTGGCAACATACTGAGATCGATCTGTTGGCCGCCGCCGAACTGCTGAACCATCTGCTGCTTTAACTGAGTAATTTCGTGTGCGACTAGCGCTGATGGTAGATCAACCGAATTCAGTTCAAACAACTGATTCATCACGCGATTCTTAACTTTCGTTCGAATCGCATTACGCAGTTCACGCTCCATGTTAGCAACCACATCTTCTCTGAACTTTTCTTCGCCGCCTGACTCCACGCCGAACAACTTAAAGAACTCATCGTCCATTTTCGGGAGTACCTTTGATGCAACCGAGTTGACCTTAACAGCAAACTCAACAGCGGCGCCTTTAAGGTCCTCTGCATGATAATCTTCAGGAAAAGACAGCTTCAAAACAGTCTCTTCACCCGCGGACAGACCTGCTAGGCCTTTCTCAAAACCGGGAATCATCGAGTTAGAACCTAATATTAAATCCTGACCCTCAGCCTTACCGCCATCAAACTCTTCACCGTCACGAGTACCCACATAGTCAATATTGACTTGATGGCCATCTTTAGCCTTTTTCTTGCCCACTTTAAACGTAGACTGCTGGTTGCGAAGCTGGTCAATCATACTCTCAATGTCAGCGTCGGTAACTTCTGCAACCGGGCGATCAAGTTTAACTTTTGTTAGGGGCTTAAGTGCTACTTCGGGAAAAACTTCAAAGACAGCCATAAACTCAAGGTCTTGGCCTTCTTTATCTGATATGTCATTTATCTGAGGCTGTCCAACTGGCTTGAGATCTTCCTGCTGAATGGCTTCATAAAAGCTTGAATTAACTATTTCACCCACAACTTCTTGACGAACGCCTTTACCATAGTGCTGTTTGACCACTTTGAGAGGAACTTTGCCCTTGCGAAATCCCTTAATAGAAACGGTTTTCATAGCTTTCTGAAGCCGATTAATGACTTCTTGATCAATCTTTTCGGCAGGCACACCAATTTTCAGCTGACGCTCTAGACCTGTGCTCGACTCAATAGACACCTGCATGGACTATCCTCATGGTAAGACATTAAAATTTGGTACGAAAGGAGAGACTCGAACTCTCACGGGTTGCCCCACTGGAACCTAAATCCAGCGCGTCTACCAATTCCGCCACTCTCGCATAGAGATCCATTCAAACGACGCCTAAAAATCCGGCTGCAAAAGGGTTGGTAAGCCCTGCCTGTCTGAACGGCGTGGATTTTGCCACAGCACCCCCTAATCAGCAACTAATTGTCACCTAAATAACCCGTTTATCTGCCATCATTCTGCAGAAATATACTTTCCTCGCAAATTAGGTGGTTATTAGTAGGCTAAACCAGCTGATCAATTAGTCAAGCCCACCAGTGCTAATTGTCTTTATTGCTCTCTGCAGTCAATGTAAAATGGCGCTAAATCACATGGCAACGAGAGTTATTACTGATGAATAATGTCGACTTTTCTGACCTCAAGGCATTTGAGGTTTTCATTGATGATCATCAAATTGCAGAAGTATCTCTTAGTCGACCGACTGCAATAAATGCAATGAATACCGATTTCTGGAACGAGCTGCCCGCTATTGTTAATACGTTGGATAATATGGGGTCAGTCAGAGTGATTATTCTGTCTGCAAAGGGCAAACACTTTACTGCCGGAATGGATCTGCAAGTCTTTGAAGGTATGACAGCTGAAAATGATCTTGAACCTGCCCGAGCTGCAGAGAAACAGCGACGTTGGATAATGGCTCTTCAGGATGTATTTACTGCATTAGAAAAAGCACGGATGCCAGTTATTTCTGCTATTCAGGGTGCCTGTATTGGCGGCGGTGTCGACATGATTTGTGCGACGGACATCAGGCTATGCACACATGATGCCTTCTTTAACATAAAAGAAACTGAACTAGGCATTACCGCAGACGTCGGTACTTTGCAGAGAATCCTACATGTCATGCCCTCGGGAATGGCCAGAGAACTCGCCTATACTAGTAGAAATTTTGGTGCGGATGAAGCGTTAAAATGTGGGTTCGTTAATAGCGTCTATGACTCACAAGAAAACATGGTCAGCGCCGCACATAAGTTGGCTAGAAGCATGGCTAAACATAGCCCAATGGCTGTCAATGGTGTGAAAGAAATGCTCAACTATAGCCGCGACCACTCAGTTGCAGACAGTCTGAATCACATGGCGACATGGCAGGGAGGCATGCTGCAAAATCAGGATATTATAGAAGCTATTAACGCTTCCAAGGAAAAACGAGCACCTACCTTTGACAACTTAATGCCCTTAACCTCTGCTAAAGGTGGATAAGTAATTATTTTGTCGCTTACCTGGCGTAACTGCGTATTTCGATTTAGTCATACTGACTGAAAAGACTGTTATTCGTCTCATAAGGAATGAAATGGCTTGCAACTAATGCCTATTGAAACCATGATGGCGCCCCGGAAATTCACTCGACTAACTACGATAGATTATGGCTGCCAAAAAACACAGTGACAATACCTCATCTGATATAGATCCAATGGCTCTGCGCAAGGCACTGGGAAGCTTCGCCACAGGTATTACCGTGGTAACTGCCCGGGGTAAAGACGGCCAGCGAGTAGGCATGACTGCAAACAGTTTTAATTCTGTTTCTTTATCACCCGCCTTAGTCCTATGGAGCATTGATAAATCCTCTAATTGTTTCGATGACTTTATTCAGGCAGAAAACTATGTAATTCATGTTTTAGGTCAAGATCAAGAATCTATTTCTGATCAATTTGCCAAAAGTGGTGGCGATAAATTTGCTGGGATTAGTTGCTCTGAGAATCATGCTGGAGTACCTATCCTTCCTGAATGCAGCGCGTATTTCGAGTGTAGCATAGAGCATCAGTATGATGGTGGTGATCACATTATTTTGGTTGGCAGGGTTGTCAATTTTGTTGACTCAGGCTCTGCACCTCTCATCTTTTATCGCGGTGACTACAAAAAACTGTAAATAGCGCAGTCAGTTGAGCGTTTGGCACTAAAATATCAGCCTCAATTAAACCAGACTACTTTTAACTGCATCATTTCTTGCAATGCACAACTCACCTCTTTAAGTTCATTTATTTAGCTTCGTGTCCAAGGCACAGGTCACAACCTTACGTTGACGTTAACGTAATATACACCTAAAATATAATTACGTCCTCAACGCCGCGAGCAACACTTATGACGAATATTGTCACCGCCTCTACTGAATACAGCATCACTGATCTGTGTAAAGAATTTGGGGTTACCACTCGTACAGCACGATACTACGAGGATATTGGCCTGCTAAGCCCATCAAGGCGCGGACAAACTCGGGTCTATAGCGCTACGGATCGCACTCGGCTGAGGTTGATCCTTAGAGGTAAGCGTCTTGGCTTATCCCTAGAGGATTCTCGACAAATAATAGATATGTATGAGCCAGGAAAAACCAACATAGACCAACTCAATAGCCTAATTGATGCCATTCGCCAGCAGCGCGATAAACTAAATCAACAACTGGATGACATTGGCAACCTTCTCAAAGATCTCAACAAAGCTGAGGCAAACTGCATTGAAGCGCTTAAAACTAATGGAGATAAATAATCGATGAATACCCCCTACCCTAGTCTAAACTTTAATCTTGGTGAAGATATCGACATGCTTCGTGATAGTGTCTTCCAGTTCTGCAGCAAGGAGATTGCTCCCCGCGCAGCCGACATAGACAGCAGTAACGAATTTCCTATGGATCTGTGGCGCAAGCTTGGTGATATGGGGCTCTTGGGCATCACCGTGGATGAGCAATATGGTGGTACGGGCATGGGGTATCTTGCCCACAGTGTTGCTATGGAAGAAATTTCTCGTGCTTCAGCATCTGTTGGCTTGTCTTACGGTGCCCATTCCAATCTCTGTGTCAATCAATTGCACAAAAATGGTACCGAGGAGCAGAAGCATAAATACCTACCCAAGCTGTGTTCTGGGGAGCATGTTGGCGCCTTAGCCATGAGTGAGCCCAATGCGGGATCCGATGTAGTAGGCATGACGTTAAGAGCTGAAAAACAGGGCGACCACTACGTACTCAATGGTAGCAAAATGTGGATCACCAATGGGCCAGACGCAGCTACCTATGTGATTTATGCCAAAACCAACATTACCGCAGGCTCTAAGGGCATCACTGCGTTTATTGTCGAGCGCAACTACCCGGGCTTCTCTCGCCAGCAAAAGCTAGACAAATTAGGTATGCGCGGATCAAATACCTGCGAACTTGTCTTTGAAAACTGTCAGGTTCCTGCTGAAAATATCCTCGGCGGTGAAGGCCGCGGCGTGGCGGTACTCATGTCAGGCCTAGACTACGAGCGCACAGTTCTCTCTGGCGGGCCCGTCGGCATAATGCAGGCCTGTCTAGACGTGGTACTTCCCTACATTCACGAACGTAAGCAATTCGATCAACCGATTGGCGAGTTTCAGTTGATGCAAGGCAAAATTGCCGATATGTACGCAGATTTAAATGCCTCTCGCGCCTATCTCTATGCGGTAGCCAGAGCCTGTGATCTTGGCCAAGACTCGCGCAAAGATGCTGCTGCAGTTATCTTATTTACCGCAGAGAAAGCCACACAGATGGCTCTCCAAGCCATTCAGGCACTTGGCGGCAATGGCTACACCAATGACTACCCAGCAGCGCGCTTACTGCGTGATGCCAAACTTTATGAAATTGGCGCAGGCACTTCTGAGGTACGACGTATGCTGATTGGCCGAGAACTTTTCGCTGAGAGTGTTTAAGGAGCTCATATGTCGATAATTAACAGTAAAATAAATACTAAAAGCGCCGAATTTTCCAATAATGTGTCGGCTATGCAAGTCCAGGTCGACGATCTAAAATCCACGTTAGCCCATATTGCTCAGGGCGGCGGTGCTAAGTCCTGCGAACGCCACATTAGCCGGGGTAAATTATTACCGCGAGAACGTGTTGAGGGGTTGCTTGACCCAGGTTCACCGTTCCTAGAGTTGTCGGCATTGGCAGCCCATGATGTTTACGGCGAAGAGGTTCCTGCCGCTGGCATTATTACTGGTATTGGTCGCGTCAGTGGCCAAGAATGCATCATCGTCGCCAACGATGCGACGGTAAAAGGCGGAAGTTACTATCCTCTCACTGTAAAAAAACACCTGCGCGCCCAAACCATTGCCGCGGAGAACAACTTACCCTGCATTTACTTGGTCGACTCTGGTGGTGCCAATCTACCTAGGCAAGATGAAGTATTCCCCGATCGCGACCATTTTGGTCGTATCTTTTTTAATCAGGCCAACATGTCAGCTCGCAATATTCCGCAAATTGCGGCAGTCATGGGCTCCTGTACTGCCGGTGGAGCCTATGTTCCGGCCATGGCTGATGAGTCCATTATTGTTAAAGAACAGGGTACTATTTTTTTGGCCGGGCCACCCTTAGTCAAAGCGGCCACAGGTGAAGTGGTCACTGCGGAAGACCTTGGTGGTGGCGACGTGCATGCACGCATTTCTGGCGTTGCCGATCATTTGGCTAACAATGATCATCACGCACTGGATCTTGCTCGCAAAGCAGTCGCCCGACTCAACCGAGTTAAACCCATTAACAGTGATATAAAAGAAGCCATTGAACCAGTCTATGATGCCCAAGAAATCTACGGCATTGTGCCTGTAGATTCGCGTAAATCTTATGATGTTCGCGAGATTATTGCACGGACTGTGGATGGCTCTGATTTCGATGAATTCAAAGCATTGTATGGCACCACACTGGTGTGTGGATTTGCGCGTATCTTTGGTTATCCAGTGGGTATTGTCGCCAACAACGGCATTCTATTTGGTGAATCTGCGCAGAAAGGTGCGCACTTTATTGAGCTCTGCGCTCAACGCAAGATTCCATTGGTATTTTTACAAAATATCACCGGATTTATGGTTGGAAAGCAATCTGAGAATGATGGCATTGCAAAGCATGGCGCCAAGATGGTAACCGCCGTTGCTACAGCTAATGTTCCTAAATTTACGGTCCTGATTGGCGGCTCTTTTGGCGCTGGCAATTATGGCATGTGCGGCCGGGCCTATGATCCGCGCTTTATGTTCATGTGGCCCAATGCGCGCATTTCCGTTATGGGCGGCGAGCAAGCTGCCGGCGTTCTGGCGCAGGTGACCAGAGACAAATATGAGCGTGATGGTACCCAATGGAGTGCCGAGGACGAAGCCAGCTTCAAACAACCGATTATTGACAATTACGAGCATCAAGGTCACCCCTATTACGCCTCCGCACGACTTTGGGATGACGGTGTAATTGACCCTGCAGATACTCGTATGGTCTTGGGGCTGTCAATCTCGGCCAGTCACAATCGTGTTATTGAGGATACCAAATTTGGTGTCTTTAGAATGTAAATACAGGTAACACTTAAATTGAGAAATGATCATGGATAAAGTTATCACTCAAATTGATAGCCGCGGTATTGCTCGGGTCATCCTGAACAATCCTGACAAGCACAATGCTTTTGATGATCAGATGATCATCCAACTGACCGAGGCCTTTGAAGCCGTCGCGACTAACTCAGATGTGCGCATCATGCTGCTACAATCAGAGGGAAAAAGCTTCTCAGCCGGTGCGGACCTCGGATGGATGAAGCGCATGGCACGTTATTCGTATCAACAAAACTTAAGCGATACCCATGCATTGGCTGCAATGCTTAAAGCCCTGCATCAAATGCCTATCCCCACCATTGCCAGAGTACAGGGTGCAGCCTTTGGCGGTGCGTTAGGACTCATCAGTTGTTGTGATATCGCTGTGGCCTCGTCTAAGGCAAGCTTTGCCCTTAGTGAAGTGAAAATTGGTTTAGTTCCCTCAACCATAAGCCCCTATGTCATTGCCGCCATTGGAGAACGCCATGCAAAGCGCTACTTTATGACGGCAGAACGCTTTGATGCCAATACTGCACTGCAAATAAGCCTAGTTCACGAAGCTGTTGAGGAACGATTCTTGGATGACAAAGTAGAACAACTCATCACCATGATACTCAGCAATGGGCCTGAAGCGGTCGTCGCTGCCAAACAGCTAGTCTTTGCTATCAGCGGCAAAGCCATCGACTCTAGCTTGATTGAACACACCTGTGAGGTGATTGCTGGTATTCGGGTAAGTGCTCAGGGACAGGAAGGTTTAAACGCCTTTTTAGACAAACGAAAGCCCCACTGGTTAAAGGACTAACGCTCACCATGTTTACTAAAATACTTATTGCTAATCGCGGTGAAATCGCCTGCCGAATCATTAAAACTGCTCGTCATATGGGCATTGCAACTGTAGCTGTTTACAGCGATGCAGACCGAGATGCCCTGTATGTGAAAATGGCTGATGAAGCCGTTTATATTGGGCCTGCACCCTCAAATGAATCCTACTTAGTTGTCGAAAAACTCATTCAGGCGGCTATCGAGACTGGCGCCCAAGCTGTACATCCAGGCTATGGCTTTCTCTCTGAAAATGCTGAATTTTGTCGCCAATGTGCGGCGAATAACATTACCTTTATTGGCCCCCCAGTAGAGGCCATCTTAGCCATGGGCTCTAAGTCTGCGGCTAAAACCATCATGGCCAATGCTGATGTGCCACTGGTGCCTGGCTACCATGGTGATGACCAAAGCCCTGACTTACTAAAACATGAAGCGGACACAATGGGCTACCCGGTGCTGCTTAAAGCGGCGGCAGGAGGCGGTGGTAAAGGTATGCGTGCTGTTTACTCAGCAGCAGAGTTTGACTCGGCATTACATGCCGCCAAACGTGAAGCTTTGAATAGCTTTAATGACGACATAATGTTGGTAGAAAAGTATCTACTCAAACCGCGCCATGTAGAAATTCAAGTATTTTGTGACAGCCACCAAAATGCCGTTTATCTATTTGAGCGCGACTGTTCGGTGCAGCGTCGACATCAAAAAGTGATTGAAGAAGCGCCCGCCCCTGGTATGACCCCTGAATTACGTGAGAAAATGGGCGCGGCCGCGATAAAAGCAGCCCGTTCTATTCATTATGAGGGCGCAGGTACTGTCGAGTTCCTTTTAGATAGCCGTGGTGACTTCTTCTTTATGGAGATGAATACACGCCTCCAGGTTGAACATCCAGTCACTGAGATGATCAGTGGGCAAGATCTGGTCGCTTGGCAACTTATCGTTGCCGCTGGCGAGCCTCTGCCCTGCTCACAAGAGCAATTAAAAATTAATGGCCATGCGTTTGAAGCCCGCATTTATGCTGAAGATCCCGATAATGATTTTTTACCCGCTACCGGATGCCTAAGTCTGTTAACACCGCCAGCAGAAAGTAGCCACGTGCGAGTAGATACAGGCGTAGTGGAAGGTGATGAGGTCAGTATCTATTACGACCCCATGATTGCCAAACTCATTGTCTGGGATACCAATCGGACACGCGCCTTGGCACGCTTAACCGAGGCACTCAGCCGTTATCGCGTTGCGGGTGTGACCACTAATATTGGATTTCTCTACAATCTGGCTACCAGCAGTGCCTTTAGAGCAGGAGATGTGGATACGGGATTTATTGAACACCACAGTGATGAGATATTTCGTCGGCGCGAGGAAGATATCGACTACGCTGCTCCGTTGGCCGCATCCGCTGCTCTGACGCTTCGCCAAGCGCACGCAATAGCAATAGCTCGGCAGTCAAATGAGACTAACTCGCCCTGGCATTTAAGTAATAGCTGGGGACGACCCAGACCCACTCATCCATTGCAAATTCAGCAGAGCCAGCGCATCCTATGTGCAAACACCGAGACTGACCTGAGTCACTCGAGCATCGTCGCTACGGAATACGGCTTTGGCTTGTTTACGCCGCAGGGCTACTTTTCGTGTCGTGAATTGTTACCCGACTTGGGTGTAGATAATTTGGATACAGATAGCGGTAATCTTAAGGCCCCTATGCATGGAACACTCATTGGTCTCATGGTCGACATTGGTGTTGCGGTCAAAAAAGGTGATATCCTCTTGGTGATGGAGGCAATGAAAATGGAACATACCGTTTTAGCGCCAAGTGATGGCCTAGTCACTGAGTTTTATTTCAAAGCGGGAGCTCTTGTTGAGGGGGGCGCCGAGTTACTGTCTTTTGAGGGCCATGATCGATGAACACTCCAAAAAGTGTACGTATCGTTGAAGTGGGCCCTCGAGACGGTCTTCAAAACGAAAAGCATGCCGTCAGCACCCAGATCAAGATTCAACTCATCAGTCAGCTTGCTGATGCGGGACTAAAAAATATAGAAGCAGGCAGTTTTGTTAGCCCTAAATGGGTGCCGCAAATGGCGGGTAGTGACGAGGTTTTTAAACTTATCAACGCCGAGATTCAACCCGCTCATCCAGACGCCCTCTTTAGCGCCCTAACACCCAATGAATTTGGCGTGGATAGAGCGATAGAGTGTGGCCTTAAAGAAGTCGCTGTGTTCGCGGCAGCATCAGAGCAGTTTAGCCAAAAAAATATTAACTGCTCTATCCTAGAAAGTCTTGAACGTTTCATGCCGGTAATCACGAAGGCCCAAAGCGCCAACATTCGCGTGCGTGGCTATGTATCCTGTGTACTTGGATGTCCCTATGAGGGTCAAGTTAGCGCGACACTGGTCGCAAAGATTACTCAGCAACTCCTAGACATGGGATGCTATGAAGTCTCTCTGGGAGACACTATCGGTGTTGGAACCCCCGCGTCAACATCGATACTCTTGAACGAATTATTAGACAGCATTCCAACCGACAAGCTTGCCGTGCATATGCATGATACCTATGGTCAGGCCCTAGCCAACATCTTAATATCGTTGCAAATGGGGATTTCTGTCGTTGATAGCGCTGTGGCTGGACTGGGTGGTTGCCCCTATGCCAAGGGCGCATCGGGTAATGTTGCCAGCGAAGACCTCGTGTATATGCTCAACGGAATGGGTATTGAGCACGGTGTTGATATCGATAAATTATTGCTTGCTGGAAATACTATCTCTGCAGCGCTTAACCGTTCCAACGGCTCCAAATTTGCCAGTGCGAATCTGTCTATGGCGTAACAGCAGCCCCTTACCAAACCTACGCAGGCCTATTATACTCAGTAACGAATTAACCAAACTGAAGGGATTTCAATGCGTATTTTCACAAACTGTTCAGGTGTGTTGCTTTTGGGGGCAATAATAGCTATTTGCCCATTTAACGCTCAGGCTGCTGAATCAGCAAAATCCGAAGATAGTAAGACTGAAAAGGCTATTTTGGTTGCCGGCTCAGGCGTATACCAGCGCTCTATATCTACCTCAAACGCATTAGCTCAACAGTTTTTTGACCAAGGGTTACGTTATGCCTGGGGCTTTTACTTTCCAGAATCAATCGCCTCATATCAACAAGCTGCGATGCATGATCCTAAACACCCTATGATCTATTGGGGACTAGCCCATGCCATGGGGCCAAACCCAAATAGCCGTTATGGCGGAATGCCCGATGACCCAAAAGGCGAGGGTTTAAAAGCCATTAACAAAGCGTTAAGCTTAATTAGCAGCGCCTCTGCCCTAGAGCGCGACATGATCAATGCGCTGTATACCTTGTATGATCAAGACTCAATAGCGAACAACCACCAACGTGATCTTGCCTATATGCAGGCCGCTGGGGCTCTGCAAAAGAAATACCCCAATGATCCCGACATAGCCTCACTGTATGCCGCCTCGTTTATGAACATAGGCCGCTGGAATTATTGGAATCACGATGGCTCGCCAGTGGGTGATACCGGTAAGGTTGCAGCTGTTTTAGAAAGTACTCTGGACGCCCATCCAGATCACCCTGGCGCCAACCACCTTTATATTCATTTGATGGAGGCCTCTAGAGAGCCTGAACGCGCTCTAGCATCAGCTGATCGATTGGCCGCCACCATGCCAATGGCCGGACATATGGTGCACATGCCTTCACACATTTATGTTCGCGTTGGGCAATTTGAAAAAGCAGTAGCCAGTAATGTGCGCTCCCAAAAGGCGGATAAAGAGTTTTTAGAATTATGGGGTGATCGTCCCCTACCTAATCTCGGTACCTATCCACTATCCGCGAAAATTCATGCTCCGCATGCCATCGACTTCATCAAATATGCGGCATCGTTTCAAGGTGACTATGGCACGGCAATTGATGCCGCTAACAAGCTAGTCAATAATATTAAACTTGAAAATCGTCAAAAGGGAAGAAATCAGAAGGCTGTTTCTGGCGTGTGCTTGCTCAACAAGATGTTCGGCCGCTGGGACGCAATTTTGGATAGCCAACCCCTGGCATCAGGCACACCATACCTCGATGGCATCTGGCACTATTGTCGGGGCGGTGCGCACATAGCTCAGGGTAACCTGAGTTCAGCACGCCGCGAACTTGGCGATATATGGCGAATAATCTCATTAAAAAATATTGATGATAGCCGCACTGGCCCAACACCAGTGTCATCTATACTGAGGTTAGCTGCGCTGGCACTTTCCGCTGAAATTAAGCAGGCCAGCGGTAATCTTGACTCTGCAATTGCTGACTATGAGGCCGCAATAGCTATAGAAGATAAAAATGGTTACATCGAGCCACCGGACTGGCCACAACCCATACGGCACTACCTCGGCGCAGCGTTGTTAGAGGCTGGTCGTGCCGCACAAGCTGAGACGGTCTATCGGCAAGACTTGGCGTGGCATAAAAACAACGGGTGGGCACTATTTGGCTTATGGCAAAGTCTGGCGGCGCAGGGTAAGTCGGGCGAGGCCAAGAAAGTCTTCAACGAGTTTGAGCATGCTTGGCGCAATGCCGACACGCAATTGGTGCGCTCGCGTATGTAAGGATTTGATCAATTAGCCTAACGATTTACGTTGTCCAAACCCAGAGACTCGTTACTTATTAGAGCAAAACTTTACTCACTAGTTAACAAAAAAGCCCGCTTGCGCGGGCTTTTTTGTAACAAACGGCTTAGATACAATTACTTTGTTAACTCAATCACTGTCTTCAAGTGAGCTTCAATTTCAGCCGCGCTTCTTGTAGCATCCGGCGCTACAACTCCATTCACAAGCGCCTCACCTTCCAGTCCAAACATGTACCTAAGAGTGAGCTGCCCATCGGTAAGTGCATCTATATTTCCATTGCCGTCAATATCAGCAAGCTCACCTAGCATTGAAATACGACGCTCAATATCCGTTGATGATGTATAAGTCGCGTCCGCTCCTATGGTTCCCTTGATTAGAGGAACACCGTCCAAGCCAAACATACCTCGAAGAAGCATGAGTCCATCAGTTAGGGCGTCTTTCTTATCATTGCCATCTAAATCAATTGAAACACTGGAACCCTCTTTGACCTCCGCGGTCCAGAAATAACCAGTACGCCCAGCTCCACCTTGCTTGTCAGTCGCAGAGACACGATATTTATGGGATCTAGCAACCTCATAACTCGCCGGAGAGTCCAGAGTAACAACACCTGAGCTGCTAATAGATACACCAGAACCAGAAATAG
>CAJWFB010000006.1 GCA_913031645.1 uncultured Cellvibrionales bacterium | reverse complement strand
CCCGACATCCTGCTCCCAAAGCAGGCGCGCTACCAGACTGCGCTAATCCCCGAAAGTCTTTCCAAGCGGTCTTTCTTTCGAGCGCGCATGATACTGACCATCCGTGTTACCGTCAATCTGAAATGACCACTTCCTAGAATAATATCTGTAGTATCGATAGGTCAGTTACTGCACCATTCAAGACTCAGTAATACGATTGTCTAGATTAGGGATAAAGGGTTCAAATTATGCAGGTGATACTATCAGTTACTTGCTAGAGTGCAGGTTGGTAATCAGGAGTAAGATCATTGCATAATCTACTTAAAAACAATGCTGCATTGATCTGCCCTCTATGCTATTCCAACGATGTGGTTGACTACCATAGAGATGCTGCCCGTGATTATCAATACTGCAATAAATGCCAGCTTGTTTTTGTACCTGCGCGATTTCATCTGGCAGAGGCAGATGAAAAAATGGTCTATGATCAGCACCAAAATAGTCCTGAGGATAATGGTTATAGATTATTTCTAAGTCGGCTATTAACACCTCTGTTAGAGCGCTTAACTCCGAACAGTGAGGGACTAGATTTTGGTAGTGGTCCGGGACCAACGTTGTCACTGATGCTGTCTGAGAATGGGCATAATATGGCTATTTATGATCCTTTCTATGCAGCTGACCCCAATGCCCTAAAACAAACCTATGATTTCATTACCGCGACTGAGGTATTAGAACACCTTAGCGCACCGGGGCTCGAGCTGGACCAATTATGGCGGCTTTTGCGGCCCGGAGGTTGGTTGGGCATTATGACAAAGTTAGTGATCGATGAAGCGGCATTCGCTGGCTGGCACTATAAGAATGACCCTACGCACATCAGTTTTTTTTCACCGAAAACCTTTCAATATATCGCTCAGCACTGGAGCGCTGAAGTGGCGTTCATCGGAGATGATGTCATACTTCTTCAAAAGCCTTTGTAAGTCTAATTGCCAATCGCAGTACGAGCTGCTACAAACGCGCGGACAGACCGACTGACATCTTCCTCAGTGGTTGCCCAGGAGCAAACGCTTATGCGAATAACCTTGGCGTCATCCCATATCGATGTTCCCACCCAACACTCCCCAGACGTTTGAATGTGCTCAACGATGTCCAATGTATAACGATCATCTCGATTAAAGCCCACAAGTACCTGATTGAAGACAACATCATTAATAACCAAAAACCCTTGGTCTGTTAGTTCATCGGCAAACTGCATAGCCCGTTGATGCAGACCAAAAACCAACTCATCAACACCTTGCGTGCCTAAGTATTTAAGAGTTGCCCAAAGCTCAATGACGCGAGCACGACGAGACATTTCAGGTGTGTACAGCATGCCATCTCGATGTTCTGAGTACGACAAGTAACTCCCGCTGGCTTGAAGCGCAGCAACCAATGCTTCTTGATCTGCGCAGAGCAAAATTCCATTATCATAGGGTGTATTGAGCGTCTTATGACCGTCAACAGACCAAGACTGCGCTTTTTCCATACCACTAGTGAGATGCTTTAATTCCGATGTTGCACCAGCCCACAAGCCAAAGGCGCCATCTATGTGGACCCAAGCGCCAGCCTCATTCGCTAACTGACACACTTGTTCAATGGGGTCAAAGCTACCGGTATTAACATTACCAGCTTGTAACAGCACGATGGTGCTGTTATCTAGTGCGGGTAATTCATCCGTTATCAGTCGCCCTTGTTTGTCACTGGGCACCCATTCAATATGGTCTAATCCGAAGCCAATTAAGGCTACCGCTTTTATAACTGCTCCATGAGAAGTACTACCCGCCACGATACGTATTGGTGGCGCTCCTCGATGCCCCTGTCTGTTGAAATCCCAACCATGATTGCTATAGATGCGATGCCGAGCAGCTGCCAAACCACAAAAGATGGCCATAGACGTTCCGCTTAAGAAACTGGCGCCAACATGATCAGGCAAGCCAAACAGACCCCGTAGCCAGCGTTCAGTAACACGCTCTAGCATTGAGGATATGGGAGACATTAGATATAGCCCACTATTTTGGTCCCAAAAATCGGTTAACCATTTTGTCGCCAATGCCACCGGAAGTGCACCTCCGGTCACAAAGCCAAAATAACGACCACCGGTTTGGGCAACTGATGCGGGTGAACCAAAGGTATGCAATTGGTCGAGTATCTGGCTAGCATCACCGTTGATCTTAGGCATATCTTCATCAAATAATCTTAGATCTTCAATGGCTTTTTCGGACGGGAATACACTCCGGCTCTCGACATTATCGGAGTAATCAAAGGCATATTTTGTTGCTTGCTCAAAGATCTCTTTAGCCGATCGTTCAGCCTGCATTTTATTTCGCATATTCATTAATTAGTTCTACCCAAGGCAATATGAGAGTTACCCAGTTAGTAAATCATAGAAGTTTGATCATAGACAGTGTATGTAAAGTGATTTAGCGATAAATCACTATGGAAAATTACGTGTTTGGGGCTGACAGTTTGGTCCCAGCACACTCACCAAGAGATCTATGATGGAAGCAAAATACAGTTGGTGAGTGAACCGAGTAAAGTTATGACTGCGCAATAGTCAAATGGTTCAGTAATTTGTCAAATATGATGATCAAAGGTCCAAAAAGATAGACTCTTGTTAGAACAAAGTTAGAATAAACGCTAAACAGTAATATTCAATAAAACGGCAGACTATCAAAGGCAGTTAAACTATGTATCAGGGCGAAACACTTAACCTCGCGCGATTAGAAGGCGACTTTTTAGAGATCAATTTTAATAGTAAGAACGGCTCGGTTAACAAATTTGATAGCCAGACCTTAGATGAATTGCGCGCGGCCATGAGTATACTGAAAAAAGCAGACTCAGTCCGCGGGCTTTTATTAACAAGTTCCAAATCGGTATTTGTAGTTGGAGCTGACATAACCGAATTTTCAGTAATGTTCAATGCGACTCGTGAAGAGTTTGTGGCTCAGGCAGCGGTCGTTAACCGGATCTTTTCTGATATAGAAGATTTACCTTATCCCTCGGTAGCTGCCATCAATGGTTTTGCTCTGGGCGGAGGTTTAGAGATTTGTCTAACCTGTGACAAGCGTGTAATTTCGTCGGAGGCATCAATTGGTTTGCCTGAGACAGGGCTGGGTATTATGCCTGGTTGGGGGGGTACAGTGCGGTTGCCTCGATTGGCTAGTTTTAATTTAGCACTGCATTGGATAATGTCAGGTGCTCCGCAGAATGCGCTAAAGGCGTTAGAAGCAGGGTCGGTTGATCTCATTTCAGAGCCAGAGAATTTACGCGACAGCGCGTTGACTATGCTGGCTGATTTAGCCAATGGCAGTGAAGACTTTCTTGCCCTTCGCAAGGTGAAGCAGGGTCCTGTAGCCATCAGTATAGATGAAGCCGCTGTGTCCGCGGAAGATGCGTGTAACGCGATTCGTAGTAGGCAAGGTGACAATTATCCTGCCGCTTTCAAGGTGGCTGAGCTGATGGTTAGTGCCTGTCAAATGAGCCGAGATGAGGCGATTTCGCTGGAGAATCATGCATTCTTTGAGCTAACCCAAACGCCTCAGGCGCGTGCTCTGACTGGCTTATTTCTCGGGGAACAATACGTGGTTAAGCAAGCTAAGGTGCGCAACGCTCCTTTTGCTGGGATAAGCCAAGCTGTCGCCAAGGCAGCGGTTATTGGCGCAGGCATCATGGGTGGTGGTATTGCCTATCAGAATGCCTTGAAAGGTCTTCCAATCGTCATGAAGGACATTAATCAGCCAGCGCTAGATTTAGGGTCTAGTGAGGCCTTAAAATTACTCAACCGTGGTGTCAAACGAGGCAAGTTAACAGAGGCAAAAGCAGAGAGTATTCTTTCGCTAATACAACCCTCGCTTGAAGACGACTTGATTACTGACTGCAACATGGTGGTTGAAGCGGTGGTGGAAATAGAGTCGGTTAAAGCGCAGGTTTTGGCTTCGGTTGAAGCTCAGCTATCGAACCCCGACAGCGTGGTTACCTCAAATACATCTACTATCTCGATCAATCGGCTTGCTGACTCACTGCAACGGCCAGAGAATTTCTGTGGTATGCATTTCTTCAACCCAGTTCACGCCATGCCTTTAGTCGAGATTATCCGTGGTGAGAAAAGCTCTGATCAGACGATTGCGACAGTCTGCGCTTACGCATTAAAGTTGGGTAAAAAGCCCATCGTAGTAAATGATTGCCCTGGATTTTTGGTTAATCGTGTCCTGTTTGCCGCTTTATTGGGTATGGAGATGCTCATTGCTGAGGGTGCAGATTTTGAGCAGATCGATCAGGTGATGGAAAAGTGGGGCTTACCCATGGGCCCTGCTTACCTCAGTGATGTTATTGGCTTAGATACAATCGTTCATTGTTACTCTGTTTTACTGGAAGGGTTGCCAGAAAGATTTATTGAAATACAACCCTCAAGGTCATCACAGGTACTGTTCGATGGAGCACGTCTGGGACAAAAAAATGGTCTGGGTTATTACAGATATTCTAAAAATGAACAGGGCAGGCCGTCTAAAACAGCGGACACTGCAGTGATCGAGACATTTGATACTCTGTATGGCAAGGCTACACAGTTTGATGAGCAAGAGATTGTCTCTCGCATTATGGGTGCCATGGGTATGGAGATGGTGCGATGCCTCGAAGAGGGGGTGGTTGCCTCACCAACAGAGGCTGATATGGCGCTGATTTATGGTATCGGCTTCCCAGCATTTAGAGGAGGAATCTGCCGCTGGATGGATGAATTAGGATTATCTGAAGTTTGCGCAATGGGTGATAAATATGGGCGGGTAAGTCCTCTTTATGAGCCAACAGAAGCCCTTAGAGCAAAAGCGGCGAAGGGCGACACCCTGTATTAGTTTTGTCAGTGCTGTTTAAAGAGGCGCGGCAAGGGTATCTAGGGAGCTTCTCAAGAGGAACCTTCACGTGAAGTGTCCAGTTTACGTTGCCCAAATCTCATTTTAAATAATGGCAGGGTATCTATTTTGAAGTTACAAAGGACTAATGCCTATGAGTGCCATATGTTACGGACAAAAAAAGGGGTAGATTAAACTCTACCCCTTTTCTAGAACCTCAACGCACTGACCGTTAGAACTGATTCATGGTGTTGTCTTCACCCGACGCCTTCAATGCAGCATCGCCAGCAAAGTATTCTTTATGATCATCACCCATATCAGAACCCGCCATATTCTGATGCTTTACACAGGCGATACCTTGACGGATCTCTTTGCGCTGAACGCCGGCAACATATCCGAGCATTCCTTGGTCACCAAAGTACTCTTTTGCTAGGTTATCCGTCGAAAGGGCTGCCGTATGGTACGTCGGTAGCGTAATCAGGTGGTGGAAAATACCAGCACCAACCGCAGCGTCGGCTTGGAATGTGCGGATTTTCTCATCAGCGTCTAAGGCCAGATCAGACTCGTCATAACTGACGTTCATTAAATCGGCACGATCGTACGCAGTAACATCCTGTCCTGCTTCTGCCCAGGCATCAAAAATCTGCTGACGGAAGTTGAGTGTCCAGTTGAAGGAAGGGCTGTTGTTGTATACGAGCTTAGCGTTGGGAACTACCTTCCGAATTTCGTCGACCATGGCACCGATCTGCCCAACATGGGGCTTCTCGGTTTCAATCCAAATCATATCAGCCCCATTTTGTAGGCTGGTGATGCAGTCTAGTACGCAGCGAGCTTCACCCGTACCCTGCTTAAATTGGAAGAGGTTACTGGGCAGACGCTTAGGCCGCACCAATTTGCCGTTTTGATTGATCACGACATCACCGTTATTCATGTCATCAGGCGAGATCTCTTCCACATCTAAAAAGGCGTTGTACTGGTCACCTAAATCGCCTGGCTGATCAGTCACAGCAATCTGTTTAGTCAGGCCAGCACCTAATGAGTCAGTCCGGGCGACGATAACGCCATCATCCACACCCAGCTCCAAAAAGGCATAACGTACAGCGTTAATCTTGGCCAAAAAATCAGAGTGGGGAACAGTTACCTTCCCATCTTGATGACCACATTGCTTTTCATCAGAAACTTGGTTTTCAATTTGAATACAGCAGGCGCCAGCTTCAATCATTTGCTTGGCCATCAAGTAGGTCGCTTCCGCATTACCGAACCCTGCATCTATGTCAGCAATAATGGGCACTACATGCGTTTCGAAATTGTCTATCTGCGCCTGGATAGCAGCTTTGGCATCGCCATTAGAGTCGTCTAGTTGGCGGAATAAGCCACCGAGCTCACGGGCATCAGCCTGACGTAGAAACGTGTAGAGCTCAGCGATAAGGGCTGCTACCGAGGTTTTCTCATGCATAGACTGGTCAGGAAGCGGGCCAAAGTCAGACCGTAAAGCTGCGACCATCCATCCGGACAGGTAAAGGTACTTTTTCTTGGTAGTACCGAAATGCTTCTTGATGGCGATCATTTTCTGCTGCCCGATGAATCCATGCCAGCATCCGAGAGACTGGGTATAGGAAGTGGGGTCAGCATCATACTCAGCCATGTCTTCACGCATTACACCGGCTGTGTATTTTGCAATCTCTAACCCGGTTTTAAATCGATTTTGGGCGCGCATCCGGGCTGCTGAATCAGCGCTTATAGCGCCCCAATTGCTACCGCGAGCACCAATAACATCGGCTAATTGTGCCGATTCTTGAGTGAAGTTTGACATGAGATTCCTCTTTGTTTTGATTGGCAGATTGGACTATCCCAGTATTTTAGGTATCATGCCGACATTAATCTACATTATCATTTTAATCTTGGGTATTTTTCTGATGAATATGTCAAAGGTCGATTTAAACCTTCTCGTTTACCTAGATGTTTTACTGCGAGAGTGCAATGTAACAAGGGCAGCCGAGGAACTAGGTATCAGTCAGCCGGCAATGTCCAACAGCCTGAGACGTCTCCGTGATTTATTCGCTGACCCTATTTTAGTCCGCACCAGTGATGGCATGACTCCGACAGATAGGGCGCTGGAGTTACAGCCACTAGTAAGAACTGTACTGGCGGCCGCTGAGCAAGCGGTACTACCCAAAACTGACTTCAAACCCTCTGGGTCTAATCGGATTTTCCGAATTATGGCAAGTGATTACACCGAAGCGACATTACTGCCGGTATTACTCAGGCGGCTTTTAAAAGAGGCACCTAACGTTCGCTTGGATATCATGACACCAAGTGATGTGAGCTTTCACGATGTAGAAAGAGGCAAGGTAGACCTTGTCATCAATCGCTTCGATAGTTTGCCTCAGTCATTTCATCAAGTACATCTCTGGGATGATAGCTTTTCTTGCGTGGTTAGCGCGTCCAATCCGATCTCAAAAAACTGGAATCTCGATGCATACTTATCAGCCAAGCATGTTTGGGTCAGCAAGACTGGCATGGGTGTGGGTGTAGGAATGAGTTCAGACGATGTTCAACGCCTGGGATGGGTAGATGATGCTCTGGATAAAATCGGTGCAAAACGTAATATCGCGCTGTTCACACGACATTATCAAGCAGCCTTGCTACTTGGAGAGCAAAAAAATCTGATCGTCACATTACCCTCCATGGCGGCGAGGCAGCTGGAAAGCAATCCCAACGTGGTGATTCTAGACCCGCCGTTTGAGATTCCTAGGATGAGGCTAAAAATGGTATGGAGTCCCTTGCTACAGCATGATCCAGGTCATCGCTGGATGAGGCAGCTAATTAAAACTGTGTCCGAAGAGGTACTCGGTTAAAGGGTGGTCTTAAAACGCTATTATCGGCTTGCTGAATAGCCAAGATATGAGGGACAGATTTGGAATTTCCGCACCAAATTAATACACTAAGACGGTCAGCAACGAGGTGGAGTTAGCCCATGAGTGAAAGAGTCCAACAATCCGGCCTTGCGGTCGCCAAATCAATTCATGAGCTGGTCAATCAGTCTATTCTTCCAGGAACAGGTCTAGCAGCAGAGGCTTTCTGGCCTAAATTTGCTGCTATTATCGAGCGTTTTGCGCCGATCAATCGTGATCTACTGGGGGTCCGTGACGATTTACAGGCCCAAATCGATGCCTGGCACAAAAACAACAGTCCTGGCTTCACGTTCTCCGAGTACAAGGCATTCCTGCAAGATATCGGTTATTTAGTACCTCAAGGGGACGATTTTGCGGTAACGCCAGAGAATGTCGACACAGAAATTACCGTTCAAGCAGGGCCGCAGCTCGTTGTTCCTATTATGAATGCGCGATTTGCGCTCAATGCCGCCAATGCACGTTGGGGCAGCTTGTATGATGCGCTTTATGGAAACGATGTTATCTCTGAGGCGGATGGTGCAGATAAATCTGGGGCTTATAACCCAGTTCGTGGACAGAAGGTTATCGACTACGGTCGTGATTTTTTAGACAGCGTAGCGCCCTTAGCTGCAGCCTCTCACCATCAGTCCGCTGCTTACAGGGTGGTAGATCAGCAACTGCAGGTACAGCTTAGCGACGGCAGTTCGGTGGCGCTTGCAAACAGTAATCAACTCATGGGTTATGTAGGTGACACCGAAAATCCTACCTCTATACTCATTAAAAACAACAACTTACATGTAGAAATTCAAGTCGATCCTAGAGATAATATTGGGTCGAGCGACAGAGCGCACGTGAAAGATATTGTGCTTGAGTCAGCACTGACAACCATTATGGACTGCGAAGACTCAGTAGCCGCGGTTGACGCAGAAGATAAAGCGCTTGCCTACGCTAATTGGCTTGGTCTTATTAAGGGGGATCTGCAAGAGACGATCACGCGTGGCAGCAATAGCTTTGTGCGCAAAATGAGTGATGACCGGCACTATTTGGGGGCCGATGGGTCGCCACTGGTACTCAAAGGGCGCAGTTTGATGTTTATCCGTAATGTGGGCCATCTAATGACTAATCCAGCCATATTATGCGCTGATGGTAGCGAAATCCCAGAGGGCATTATGGATGGTGTCATTACTAGCCTTATTTCTCTCCATGATCTTAATCGACAGGGTGGCCTAGCCAATTCTACCAGCGGCAGTATTTACATCGTCAAGCCTAAAATGCATGGTCCTGCAGAAGTTGCCTTCACCAACGACCTGTTCGATGCCATTGAGGATGCTTTTGGCCTTAATCGCCACACGATCAAGGTGGGCATCATGGATGAAGAGCGCCGTACCTCCGTCAATTTAAAAGAATGTATTCGGGCTGCGAAAGGGCGTGTTGTGTTTATCAACACCGGTTTTCTGGACCGAACTGGTGATGAGATCCATACCAGCATGTTGGCTGGAGCCTTTGCGCTTAAGGGTGATCTCAAGACCATGCCTTGGATTGCCGCTTATGAAGATCAAAATGTTGATGTTGGTCTTGCTTGTGGGCTTAAGGGAAAGGCCCAAATCGGCAAAGGCATGTGGGCTATCCCAGATAATATGGCCGACATGATGAGAATCAAGATTGGCCACCCCAAAGCAGGTGCAAACTGTGCCTGGGTACCATCACCTACAGCCGCTACGCTACACGCCATACATTATCATCAGGTCAATGTCGCCAATTTGCAAGACCAGTTATTGACTCGAACCCACGCGAATGTTGATGATATCTTAACTATCCCATTACTAGGCGACCAACGGTTAACCTCAGAGCAAATACAGTTGGAGCTTGATAATAATGCTCAGGGTATGCTCGGCTATGTTGTTCGCTGGGTAGAGCAGGGTGTAGGGTGCTCAAAGGTACCGGATATTAACAACGTCGGGCTGATGGAGGATCGCGCCACACTCAGAATTTCAAGCCAACACATCACTAACTGGCTTCATCACGGCATGTGTACAACAGAACAGGTCAATGAGACACTAAGACGAATGGCGGCGGTGGTTGACGGGCAAAACGCTGGCGATACTGATTACGTACCTATGGGTCCTGACTTCGACCAGAGTGCCGCTTTTCAAGCCGCCTCAGACCTTGTTTTTAAGGGGCTAGAGCAACCCAGTGGGTACACTGAGCCCCTGTTACATGCGTACCGACAGCAAGTAAAGGCTTAGGGCGCATTATGGTAACCAAATCTACCCCAGACTTATGTGATGATTATCCCAATTTAGTCAGAGTATTAGACCCCATTTTTACCAACTTTGGTGGTCGCAAGTGCTTTAGCGGCCCAGCATTGACAGTGAAATGCTTTGAAGACAACAGTACTGTCAAAGAGTTGGTTGGTACGCCTGGTGGAGGTCGAGTAATGGTGGTTGACGCTGGTGGGAGCATGCGTCGAGCCTGTCTTGGCGACATGTTGGCAAGACAGGCATCGGTGAGTGGTTGGGCAGGGATAGTAATCTACGGATGCATTCGTGATGTTGATGAAATAATTGCCATAGACATTGGCATTCAAGCGCTTGGTTCTCATCCAATGAAGACTGATAAGAAAGGTATTGGCGAGCAGGGCATCGCAGTTACGTTTGCCGGTGTCACCATTAGTAATGGCGACTATATTTACGCTGACAACAATGGAATTCTGGCCTCAAACCAGCCGTTAGACTGACAACTGCTTAAGCATGGCAATATGCTCCAATCCAGCCTCTAAAAAAACTTTACCATACGGCGTAAAACCAAGGCTTTGATAAAAGGGCATGGCGGTGAGTTGAGCGTACAAATAGACGTCACGCATTCCCGAAACGGCGGCATAGTCAGAGGCCGCGGCCATGATTAAACGGCCAATACCATGATTACGGTAATTTTTTAATACTGCCATGCGGCCAAAATGACCGTCTGAAAGCATTCGCGCTGTGCCAACTGGCTGGTTATTTGCATCAACAGCCAGCCAATGCTTTGCGGTTGCATCCTGTGTGTCGAAGTCAACTTCAAAAGGTATCTGTTGTTCTTCGACAAACACCGAAATACGGACTGACTTGATCGCGATTTCATCCTCTATCCAACTGGCTCGCTTAATACTAATCAATACCTATATCCCTCTTGCTCAGTCCTGCTTTTGCCCATTTACATAGTGGCTATACGTGGACTCCTCGCCATCAACGGCGCGGTTCTCCAGTGTGGCTGTTCTTACTTCTTCAGTAATGTCGACCAGTGGTGGGTACTTTGGCGCGCTCATAAACTGGGCAAACCATTCCCCGAGCATTTGTTCATCATCCAGAGTCTCTTGCAGCAGCGCCTTGACGCGCTGAATATAAGGGGTGGAAATAGGCTGTTCGGCCATATCGGCAGTGAGTGGGGGATCGGTCAGATGATTGGGAATCAAGTCGCGACTTAATAGCTCAGTGGCCAAGTCATCGAGCATTTCAGTGGCTGCGGGCGCTCTAAAGCCTACCGAAAAGGTTGTGCACTCTCCAATGGCAACACCGTGATGAGCAACTTTGGGCGGTAAATAAAGCATATCCCCGGGATTTAACACCCAGTCTTCCAACGCAGTAAATTCTTTCAACACCTTTAGCCGTGTATTGTCAGTATGCAGATCATCAGCAGAACAGAGTTGACCTATCTGCCAACGCCGTTGACCGCTACCCTGCAATAGAAATACATCGTAGTAATCAAAGTGCGGGCCAACATTGCCACCGTCTTCGGCATAGCTGACCATAATATCATCCACACGCCAGGCCGGTAAAAAATCAAAGGACTTCAACAGATGAGCTACCTCTGGTACCCACAGGTCAACACCTTGAACCAATAGAGTCCAGTTACGATCGGGTAGAGTCTCAAAACGAGATTCCTCAAAGGGTCCATGTTCAAGTTGCCAGTCATCACCAATCACTAGGCGCGACTCAACCTCCTCCTCAAGAGAAAGACCCGCTAAATCATCGCCCTCGATGGGCGCTATAAAATTAGGAATCGCATTGCGAATTAATAGAGGTTTCTTCTGCCAGTATTCCGCTAAAAACTCATCGGCGGTAATTTCACCGAGAATAGGGTGGTTGTCCGCACTCACAGGGCCTAGATATCCTTTGCTTGTTGCACAGCATTGCCAATATAGCTCGCTGGAGTCATCGCTTTAAGCTCGGCTTTGGCTTGCTCTGGGATCTCTAGTGTGTCAATAAACGCGTGTATAGTCGCCTGATCCATTACATTACCGCGAGTTAGCGCCTTGAGTTTTTCATAGGGCTCTTCGATAGCATAGCGGCGCATGACCGTTTGTATAGGTTCAGCCAGTACTTCCCAGCTTGAATTAAGGTCTTCACCCAAACGTTCACGGTTTAACTGTAGCTTGCTCATACCCTTGCTCAGAGAGGAAAATGCAATCATTGAGTACCCCAACCCAACGCCCATATTTCGCAGTACGGTAGAGTCAGTAAGGTCTCGCTGCCAGCGTGAGACAGGTAATTTCGCCGCCAAATGCCCATACAGCGCATTGGCAATACCCATATTGCCCTCAGCATTCTCAAAATCAATCGGGTTCACCTTATGCGGCATGGTCGATGACCCGACCTCACCGGCAATGGTTTTTTGTTTGAAGTAGCCCAGTGATATATAACCCCATATGTCACGTGCGTAGTCGATCAAAATAGTATTCGCGCGAGCCATCCCATCAAATAGCTCAGCCATATAGTCGTGCGGCTCAATCTGGGTAGTATAGGGGTTGAACTCTAATCCTAGGCCTTCAATAAAGTGTTCAGCAAATCCAGGCCAGTCCATTTCCGGGTAGGCCGAGAGGTGTGCATTGTAATTACCCACAGCGCCATTTATCTTGCCCAGTAAAGGAACACTCTTAATCAGGTCAATCTGTCGCTGTAAACGGTAAGCGACGTTAGCCATTTCCTTGCCGACAGTGGTTGGCGAGGCGGTTTGGCCATGAGTCCTAGCCAACATAGCCACATTGGCAAACTCTTTACCCATACTGACCAGCTGCGACTGAATATCAACGAGGGTTGGTAGAACAATTTGGTCTCTGCCTTCTTTGAGCATCAAGGCATGTGACAGATTATTAATATCTTCAGAGGTACAGGCAAAGTGTACAAACTCACTCACTGCCTGTAGTTCAGCATTATCGACAATAACTTCTTTAATTAAGTATTCAACCGCTTTCACATCATGGTTAGTTGTGCGTTCTATTTCTTTAACACGTTCAGCATGCTCTAGCGTGAAATTATCGATTAACCCGTTGAGTACAGCGTTTGCGCCGTCTGAAAAGGGTGGTACCTCAGTAATAGCCGCATGAGCAGATAATTGCTGTAACCAGCGAACCTCGACCATAACGCGGTACCGGATTAACCCAAACTCACTAAATACCGTTCTCAGCATATCGGTTTTACCGCCATAACGGCCGTCAATAGGGGAGACTGCGGTGAGAGGGGATAGTGAAACCTTTGCCATTATGATTCCTAATTAAGTGAAATTAATTGCGCCTTATTATATCGGAAATATGACGCCATTTCAGGCATCAATTGAGCTAATTGTCATTTTGCTTAATTGGTCTTTAGATTGGTAATACTGAGAGAAGACGATTGCGCTGCCATAATAAATGGCTACGTTTGCCCCCTACTTGATGCCATAGAAACGCACTGCGAATACCAGAGAATAGAAGGCAACGTACACGCTGGGCAATAGCGGGTTGCTGTAAATAGAGAGGATTGCCGGTGACCTGAATACGGCCGTTTATGGTGCTCACTGTGTCAGTATACAAGCCTGCGACATTGGCAATAACGTTTTCATGGGTTGCAGAAAAATGCGCTGCCTGACGCTGGGCATTCGTAATGCCCTTGCCAACTTGATCGATTCTTATCGTGTCCGCGGTTAGTCGACGTGCAAGATACATAATACCGATGACATAGCGCATGACATCTGTAGAGCCCTGACTGCGATCGTTAATCATCTCTCGCATAGAGTTAATACCGAGCTCTATGTTTTTCGCTGATCCATAGAGGCTGTGGACGGTTTCAGGGTTTTGATTTAATAGCGCTACCATCGCCGCTGACAGCTGAGCCTCGGCAATACCACCTTCGGTGGCCAGCTTGGCCACTAGCTCTGCAGCTTGAAACACTCCAGCTAAAGCAAGGGCTTGATCAGCAGTAGGGCGCCTGAAGATCACGCAGGTGTATTCCATGTACGCTCGATCACACCGCCGCCGAGGCAACAATCATTGACGTAAAAAACCACTGACTGGCCTGGCGTTATCGCACGTTGCGGTTGGTCAAATACAACAGCACTGGTTCCATCATCACTCACATGCACGGTACAGGCCTGATCAGGCTGCCGATAGCGTGTTTTCGCCATGCATTGGAGCGGCTCAGATGCGGGCGGTTGACCGTTAATCCAATTTATACCCGATGCCGCTAACTGATTAGTAAATAGCATAGGATGGTTTGAACCTTGGCCAACGATGAGTACATTGCGCTCTAAGTTTTTTCCAAGCGTGAACCACGGCGCATCGCCTGAATCTTTAACCCCGCCTATGCCTAAACCTTGCCGCTGTCCTATGGTGTAGAACATGAGACCGTGATGCTGCCCCATGATTACACCATCGGGTGTTTCCATAGGGCCAGGTTGTGCCGGAATGTACTGCTCTAAAAAGTCCTTGAAGCGGCGCTCACCAATAAAGCAAATGCCAGTACTATCCTTTTTGTCGGAGGTCACAAAACCATGTTTATCTGCAATGGCTCGCACCTCAGGTTTTTCTAATTCACCCAACGGGAATAGTGATTTGGCAAATGCCTTTCCTTCCACTGCATGTAAGAAATAGCTTTGATCTTTATTATTGTCTAGGCCCTTGAGCAATCGGGCGGTCGCGGTAGTGTTATCTACTCGGGTGTAGTGGCCAGTGGCAATGTAATCAGCGCCCATAATCTGAGCGTAATCAAGAAACACCTTAAACTTGATTTCGCGGTTACATAAAATGTCAGGATTAGGCGTGCGCCCGGCACGGTATTCTTCTAAAAAGTGCTCAAACACATTATCCCAGTAGTCCGCCGCAAAATTGGCGGTGTGCAAGGGGATCTCTAGTTTGTCACACACTTGCTGCGCATCGGCTAGATCGGCAATAGCGGTGCAATACTCAGAGCCATCGTCTTCATCCCAATTTTTCATGAACAGACCTTCTACCTCATAACCCTGCTCGATCAGCAACAGCGCAGCCACCGAGGAATCAACGCCCCCAGACATGCCAACAATTACTTTTGCGGGTTTATTCATGATAGTGACAGGCAACTCTTAGCACGATTATTTGGGGTATTACTATAAGCCGTTATGAAAGATTTCCAAAGGGAAAATACGTCCCGACATGAAGTCATCAACAGCCTGATAGACCATTTCACTGCGAGGCTTATTGATCGGATCTTTTATTTGCTCAAGTGTCATCCATTCAGCGCTATCAATATCGCTGTCTATTTCTGCGTCCTCTTGAAATTGCAGAGGCTCAGCTACAAACACCAGACGGTAATAAGTAATGCCAGAAGTGACAGACTTAGCATTAGAAAACCCTAAAAAACCGGTAATTTTTACCTCCCAGCCAGTTTCCTCAAAAGTTTCTCGCAGTGCCGCAGCTAATACATCTTCACCCGGCTCAACATGCCCGGCAGGTTGGTTAATTACCTGAACGCCATCCTGTGTCTCGCGGACCATCAAAAAATTTCCATTACGCTCAACCACAGTGGCGACGGTGAGGTGGATAGTGTCTGGCATAATTAATCCCTTTTATATTGAGCCCATAGTACGGTATTTGCCAGGCTGCAGATCCCCGAGAGACCATTGACCGATAGCTATACGCACCAATCTCAAGGTAGGTAGCTTGACCGCTGCGGTCATTCGGCGCACCTGACGATTACGGCCCTCGCTAATGACTAGCTCAATCCAGCTATCGGGAACCGTTTTACGCACCCTGATTGGCGGATTACGCGACCACAAAGACGGTTCTGGCAAAATTTTACAAGAGTCTGCACGCGCCGGCCCATCGTTGAGCTCTACGCCCGCCATGAGAGCAGCACAGTGTTCAGCAGTCACAGCACCCTCCACTTGTACCCAGTAAGTCTTCTTTAACTTGTTTTTTGGATGACTGATCTCCGCTTGTAACCGACCATTATCAGTGAGTAACATGAGACCTTCAGAGTCATAGTCTAAGCGTCCTGCAGGGTAAAAAGACGGGATTTCAATAAAGTCAGCAAGGGTCTTTCGTTGGCCCTGATCGGTAAATTGACTCATCACCTGAAACGGTTTGTTAAAAATGATCAGTTTTGGCACAGTGGTCTCCGAAAATAACTATTATAGGGCAAAATCTGCTACAAAATATTGCATGTCGTATGTTAATATATCGTGATTAGGTAAATTTTTTACAAAACTACCTTTCCGCACTACTAAATTGATCATTATCCACGGAGATAAGCATGGGATACCAGCACATTAAAGTTCCACAAAGCGGTGATAAAATCACTGTTAATTCTGACTTCTCAATAAATGTTCCAAATAATCCAGTCATTCCATTTATCGAAGGCGACGGCATTGGTGTTGATATTACCCCCGTTATGGTGAAAGTCATTGATGCAGCTGTAGAGAAAGCCTACGGCGGCGAGAAAAAGATCTCTTGGATGGAAGTATTCTGTGGTGAGAAGGCAGCGGAACTTTATGAGGGTGACTGGTTTCCAGCTGAAACTTTAGAAGCTGTTCAAGAATATATCGTTTCAATTAAAGGGCCATTGACCACGCCCGTCGGAGGTGGTTTCCGTTCGTTGAATGTTGCACTGCGTCAAGAGCTTGACTTGTTTGTTTGCCAGCGGCCTGTGCGCTGGTTTACCGGTGTTCCTTCTCCAGTAAAGGAGCCAAACAAGGTCGATATGTGTATCTTCCGCGAGAACTCCGAAGATATCTATGCGGGTATCGAATGGAAGGCGGGTAGCGCAGAAGCGACTAAAGTGATTAAGTTTCTTCAGGACGAGATGAGCGTAAGCAAGATTAGGTTTGATACAAACTGTGGTATTGGCGTTAAGCCCGTTTCAGAGCAAGGCACTAAGCGTCTTGTCACTAAAGCGATTCAGTATGCGATCGATCAAAACAAGCCCTCTGTCACATTAGTACACAAGGGCAATATTATGAAGTTCACCGAAGGTGCATTCTGTGATTGGGGCTATGAGGTCGCTCGGGATGCCTTTGGCGGCGAGCCGCTTGATGGCGGCCCATGGCATGTCGTGAAGAATCCAAATACCGGTGAAGATATCGTTATTAAAGATGTGATCGCTGACGCTATGCTACAGCAGATTATTCTGCGGCCAGATGAGTACAGCGTTTTAGCTACGCTTAACTTAAATGGTGACTACATATCAGACGCACTGGCTGCTCAAGTAGGCGGTATCGGAATTGCTCCAGGTGCCAATCTATCTGATGATGTGGCTATCTTTGAAGCTACTCATGGCACAGCTCCTAAGTATGCTGGCCAAGATAAGGTTAACCCAGGGTCACTGATCCTGTCAGCCGAAATGATGCTGCGCCACCTAGGGTGGGGAGAGGCTGCGGACCTCGTTATTAAGGGCATTGAGGGTGCTATTACTGAGAAAAAAGTAACCTATGATTTTGAACGTCTGATGGACGATGCAATTTTGATGTCTTGCTCTGAGTTTGGCGATGCAATGATAGAAAATATGTAAATCGCAGCAAGTGAAAACAAAGACCCGGCCTCAGCGCCGGGTTTTTTTGTGTCTGTTGCGTTCTAATCAGACGATTCAATGGGTAGCTGTTCGTAGACTTTACGCATCTTTTTGACCTTAAGTAGCGCCATCCAATAACCTAGAATACCAAATAGTATAGAACCTACCGCTTGACCAATCAGTACGCCCTGCGCTTGCCAATAATAGCTGCCGAGCATCACAAAGGGTATGGTACCAATGGTTGCTTTACCCACGTTCAGGGCACTTGCTAATCGCGGTGAATTGAGATTATTAAAGGTCGCATTTGACGTAAATAGCATCCCATTAAATACAAAAGTGATTGCTAGATATGTACAAAATAAAGCAACAATTTCAGCGGCTTGCTGGTTTAATCTAAATGAGTTTATAACAAAATTTTGTGATAGCCAGAGTAGCAAAGATACCCCCATACAGAATACTGCCATCACGATTAGTGAGTCGCTTAGCGTACGCTGGATACGACCCCATTGGCCCGCACCAAAGTTTTGCCCCAGTATTGGGCCAATAGCACCTGAAAGGCTGAACACGAAGCCAAAACAGACCGGAGTTAGGCGACCAACAACCGCATATCCGGCGACATAGCTACTGCCATAGACGGCAATAGCAGCCGTTACATAGGCATTTGCCAGTGGTGTTGCCATATTGGTGACAACGGCCGGTAGGGCAATATTTAAGATGGGCCGCGTACAGGCTCTAAAGCTAGTCAGGTTGGGCGCTGTCAACAGCCGGTGTTTGTAGTGAACACGGTAAAGAGCGTAACTAAACACCGCCAGTCTGGCAAACACAGAAGCAATGGCTGCTCCGGTAACTCCAAGTTCGAGACTAAAGATTAAAATAGGGTCAAGAATAGCGTTCACGATGCCGCCAGATAAGGTAGACAACATAGCACCCTTGGCGTCACCAACCGCGCGTAATATAGCACTGGCACCCAATCCGATGGCGAGTAATATTGCCGCGGGCAAAACAATAAGTAAGTAATCTTTAGCAACCGCCGCCACATGACCCTTTGCACCAAGCCAATACAACAGCTGATCCAGACTCATTATGATAATTCCTACTGTCGCAATACTTACGATGGCAGCAATAATCAGCACATTAATAGCAAACTGCCGAGCTTTATCATGATTTTTCGCGCCCAAAGACCGCGAAACAAGCGCTCCAGCAGCAATGGAGGTACCTATCGAGATAGAGGTCGCCAAAAAGGTCAAAGTACTTGCAAATCCGATAGCAGCGACCAAATCAGGATCTCCCAGCAAGCTGATAAACCACATGTCCAGGAGATCGACCAAAAATATGGACATCAGTCCAAACGCGCTAGTGCTGGCCATCACAATAATGTGACGCATTAGCGAGCCTTGAACAAATTTGGCAGTCTCAGTCATAAGGGTCCCGGTGCTGAAGCACTGGTCAGTTAACAGGCGCTGGATGGAAGTAACCGTCGAGCATGGGAGTATATACTGATTAGGCGATGTCGCAGATAATAAACACACCAAAAAAGCGCGAAATATGATCTCAGAGATGGTCGGCTTAGCCCAAGTCACGTTAAACTGCGACACTCTCCTAGATTGCCATTAAAAGTAGAGGGAAACATGAATACTAATTATCGACTGCTCGCGTGTGTCCTACTGACAGGGTTTGGAATACTCATGAGTGCTTGCAGTTCAGCAAAGGAACGGTCTGTGCCATCCAGCGGGCCCGAGTTTATCTCGGCGTCCTCCGTTGATGAAGTCAGAGCACAGATAGCCAAATTGCCAACAGACGATGTCTGGTGGAATATCTATGGCGAAGACCAGGCCTGGAACTTCAAAAACCTCCATCGGTTTATGCCTACCGTCAATGTCTATCGACAAGGACAGGTGCGCCTGCTCGTCGAACGCCCGCTGGCGGCAATCTCCGCTGAGATAGTCGGTACACCTATCGGTAGCATGGCGTTCAAGGCATTTTTGGATAGCAAAGAATCTAAAACGATGGGACTTGTTGTGTTGCATAAAGGCGACATTGTCTTTGAGCATTACCCTAGACAGCAGCCTTATGAGAAGCCCATTTTCTGGTCAGTCACCAAGGTCATGGTATCGGCATTGGTAGGTATTCTAGAGGACCGAGATCAAGTTGATGTCAGTCAGCCTATTAGTCTGTATATACCAGCGCTTTTGGGTTCGGACTTTGCGACTATTAGTGTCCGAAATCTACTTGATATGGCGACCGGTCTCAATTGCCCAGAGGAGTATATTGATCATGCATCCTGCTATTACCAATACTCAACGACCATCGGTGACGGCTACTGGAACGAGAAATCAGGCCAGAGTCCCTATAGCATGATCGCCTCACTTAAGCCTGGAGTAAAGCAACCTCAGGGTGAGGAGTTTCAATATTCAGGAGTTAACACGTTTATATTAAGTTGGTTGGTCGAGGAGCTTATGGGGATGCCATTTCAAGATGCATTAAGCAAGGAAGTTTGGCAGAACATTGGTGCGGAAGGTGATGCAGCATTGCTCGCGCCTCGTTATGGTGTGCCTAACACCCACGGAGGTTTACTAGCTCAACTCCGGGATGTGGCGCGCTTTGGCCTTCTGTATACCCCGAGTTATCATAAGGTAACCAACCGTAAGATTATCTCTGATCGGGTAGTGGAACTTATTCGTAACGATGGAAATCCAAACCTATGGCAAAAGGCAAGGGCGGCTAACATTCTGCCCAATGATTTTTCACACTCGGTGTACCAGTGGGATGCTATTTATAGCAATCATGATTTCTACAAAGGCGGCTGGGCTGGGCAGGGTCTGTTAGTGAATCCTGACAAAGATATTGTCGCCGTATTTACTGGTTACGCAATAGACGCTCAGGAATCACAGCCAGACTTGCTGCCTATTCTTAGGCAGGTATTAAACAAGGTATTTTCTAACTAATAAGGGCTAAACTTAGCACCATGGCAAAAAAACTCTTTAATACAAAAATTGGACTTGCACTGGGTGGCGGAGCCGCAAAAGGGATCGCCCATGTAGGGGTTTTAAAAGCACTAGAAGATAATAATGTTGATATACGTTACATCGCTGGCACTAGCGTGGGAGCCATTGTTGCTGCTCTTTATGCCTTTAACGTGGATGTAGACACCATAGGCGGCCTAGCCAAGCGGCTTACCATGTCTAAGGTCACTTCATTCAAGCTTAGCAAAACTGGCTTTTTTAGCACCGAATCCCTTAGAGATCTTATAGTTGAATACCTGGGTGAGGTAAATATTGAAGAGGCAAATATACCCCTGTCTATAGTGGCCACAGACATTAAAACCGGCGAAGAAATCATTCTTACCCAGGGCTCAGTGCCTGATGCTGTCTGTGCCTCAGCCGCCATACCGGGCATTTACATTCCGGTGCAAATCGGGGTCAGAACTCTTGTTGATGGCGGCCTCGTTCAAAACGTACCCATAGAAGCCCTACAAGCTATGGGGGCTGGGGTAACGATTGCCAGCCATCTCAATAGCGTGAGCCATTATTCCGAGATAAGTCATGTGCTGGACGTAATGCGTAACGCGTTTGAAATCGCGGTTAGCCAACATACCCACGACCAGATAAAGGAGGCCGACCTATTGATTTCAATGGATCTAAGTGACTTTAGTCTGAGAGATAACACCGAGCGATATAATGAGCTTTTCGATATTGGTTACCGCGCCGCGACCATTCAACTCACTAAGTTGGCCTGGTACAAAAAAACCAATGTATTGCTTTATGTGGGACGACTTATTAGAGAGTTAGCACCCTTTAAACGGCCAGAATTTATCAAGCGGCTAGAGAATAAGCAGACACAAGGCCAATAGCTAGCCAATTAGAGTGGTTAGAGGTTTTCAGTATAGTTTTTATGTGCAATTAGGGCGTGGGCAATAGTCTAAATATGAGCTCTCGACCTCTCGATCTGCCAAGTTTAACCGCGCAAAGATCAGTTTGGTCGCAGGGGCTGCGTTCTTGGACTATGTTAAACGTATGCCTATCGATTATTTTCATATAATCACACCACCCGTAGTTGCCTATGTTAATCATTTGCATGTGCCCGATATTGGCGGTCCCGACTCAGACGATCGCTATAAGATCACTATTTTAATTAATAAACAGGATAGTGCCTGTATTAAAGAATTTGTCGATGCTAGCCATGCTGCGGCGCAATTGGAGTGGCCGACGTCTTGGGACAAGGTTTTAAACATGCCGCTGCACGATGGTATAGATAAATGTGCAAGTTGGGACCAGCTAGCGGATTACTTGATGTGCACATTTAATAGTTTTCACCCACCGTTATTACAGATGCCCGATGGTAGCCTTATGCCGCGGTCAGTGGAGGTAGCAATAGGGGCTTCGGTGCGAGTATTCGGTGCAATGGGCGGCTGTATGGTCAATGGAGAAAAGACTGTGGACTGTTATCTCAGTGGCGTTCAGCTTCTAAATGACACACCTATCAGCTCAGAGAATACAAGCGTATATGGTCGTCTAGAGAGAATAGTAGAGCGTTTTTCACCGTGGAGCTAACAATACTATCTTATTTGCTACTGGGTTTCTTGGTCTTGGCCGGTGCAGCTATTTCACGACTTCATCAATCTAACGCCCTAGCTAAACTAGCGGAAAAACAGGTACTTTTATTCTCACTGATTTGTACGATTTTCTCGGCAGTGCTAATCGTATTTTGGTTTTACCTGTTTTGGCTATTTGTCAGTATTGGGTATTTCGCAGCAATCGGTTTGTTAGCGTGGGTTTTCACACGAAGTTTAAAGACCATCCACTACCAGTCAACAGTCTGGGCCTTACTATTAGTTGGCATTGTCGGCGCGCTACTTATGCAGATTATATACTTCTCTGATTACTACCCAATTGGCCCATTTTAGAGGGATATTAGTCAACTCGGACAGCTTAATTGTCTTTCTTCGTGCGAGGTAACGTCGTTATGACATCGCCCTCGTTCAGGCGCTGATCGATCTCTTCAATCGACATATAGTCCAAATCCCAGTGGTTGCAGATATCATTTCTATAGCGCGTATGGTTCTTGTCAGTGGAATCAGAACTTTTCCGATTGAAATATTTGAGTAATCGCTGGCTAATCTTCATACCAGTATATTACGGCATTCTTTATTGAACGTCTTGGTTAATGAAGGACAAATTAATGTCGAAATTGACACTCACGTTTGAAACACGACAAGCCCTTGTGGTTTGTTAGAGAATTACAGTCTTTTAGCGCTCAATTGGTCACTTCCTTTTGCATTCATTGACTCTCGTCTATACTCCGGAGTTAAGTAAGATGTTACTTACATCGCTGCACCAAAAGAGATAAAGTAATGGAAAAATTGCTTCTTGGTTTGACTGATATATTTGCCGGTGCGCCTAGCGCAGTGTTGCGCTTTAAGCGATCAGTACTTCTCGTCCTAGCCTTAGTATCCCTAGTCATGTTTTACGCCATGGCGACACGCACTACGTTTAACCTATCCTCTGAAGCATTCATGAACGAGGAGAGTCCAGCGCAGCTATCTCTGGAAGAATTCCGGCGTCAGTTCGGGAGTGATCGTTCTGTCTACCTTATTTACCGACCTTTGGATGGCGATGTCTTTTCGTTAGCTTCGTTGACGGCAGTACAAAACCTTACCAATGATCTAGAGAACTGGAGTGGTCTGGATAACTCAGACTACCCTGATGCGGACCTCAGAGAACTGATTCATATAAGACGGGTACAATCGTTAACTAACCTACGTGTCCAAAACAGTGTCGGGGATGCGTTAATATCTGAGCGGATCGTACCCGTCAAACTCCCGGCAAGCCCAGAAAAGCTGAGCGAGATAAAAGCTCGCGCCCTCAGCGAGCCAGATTATGTGTCGTCGTTTTACGCGGCCGATGGGCGCTATGGCGCGCTCTTACTGCAGACCGATTTTGGTACTGAGGTCGTAGACAGCTATACATCTGCATTGGATTCAGACACCGTGGAGCTAGATGAGAGCTTTAGCGATTTCGATATCTCATTTGATGAGCAGGCAGTTGTCCAGAAGATCGAGTTTAAAGATGTTAACCCTTTAGATTATTTGGCCTTCAATGAAGCACTGGAATCCGTATACAACCAATATGCTGATGAGTTGGAATACTATGCAGTCGGCGAACCTCCGTTGATGAGTCAGTTGCAAGGGATCCTAGAGCAACTGAAGCTTCTCGGCTATCTAATGGTACTGATATTTGCGTTGTTACTATGGATATTATTTCGCTCCGCTAGCGCTCTACTTTGGCCCTTGGTGGCCATAGCGCTCAGCGTTTCTTGGTGTTGGGGAATCACCGTTTTATTCGGTGTTGAGCTATCAAGTATGATCGGCTTAACCGTATTACTGATTTTTTCTGTGGGGATTGCTGATTGCGTGCACGTCATGAGTGCCTATTTTAGCTTTAGAAGAGGGGGCTTAGAACATCACGCTGCGCTAACCAAGTCATACGAGAAGGTAGGCTTGTCGATTCTGCTAACTACACTAACCACTGCAGCTGGCATTATGGTGCTGGCCAGTTCAAACCTCGAACCAATTCGGGTGTTCGCAGTTATGTGTGCGTTTGGTGTAATATTAGCTTTCTTTTTTACCATCGTACTGCTGCCTATCCTCTTAGATTTTTGGCACCCAACTGCCGAAACTGAAAAGGGCAGTACCGCAGACAAGTTAGGCATACGCTGGGTCCGTTTGAGTAATAAACTAAAAGTAATTTTGGCCCTATTTAGCGTAACTCTAGTCTTTGTTTCTCTAGGTCTACTAATTGGTGCATTTATTAACGCCGTGATCCTACTCACCTATTGGATTGTAAATTCCCAAGCTAGCATACTAGCTCGGGTACCAATGATAGTAGAGCGCAGCCCACGCAGAATCATGGCCATCTTTGCCGGTATATTACTGGTATGTTGCTATGGCGCAAGCAAAACTGTCATTGATACTAATGTCGCCGGTTTATTTAAGGAAGAGCATCCGCTAGCGATTGCCCTCAATGTCGTCGATCACAATATGTCTGGCTCTCAAAACATGGAGGTCATGATAGATACCGGTACTATTGATGGAATTCTTGACGCCCAATTACTCATGGCAGTTGATGATCTTCAAATCAGCCTAGAGGAGCGGTATCCAGATACGATTGGCCGCACTTACTCCCTGGCTAATATCGTCAAAGATACTAATCAAATTATGAATGATGAGGATCCTGACTTTTACGCTATACCCAATTCGAATCAATCGGTTGCCCAACTACTTTATTTGTTTAACAGCGCTAATCCCGAGGATCGCCGCAATTTAGTGTCGGATGATTACAGTCGATCTCATATTTCGGTCAACTCTAAAAGTATGGGCTCTTATGGCTATCAGAAAATGTTCAGTGAAGTTGAGCAGGAAATTACGACTAAGTTCGCTCACTTCAAAACCACCTATCCTGATCTAGAAATTGTTCTAACAGGCACCATGGCTACCCTAATGGTCGTTTCAGATGAAATTGCCAAGTCCCAGTTTAACGGCTTTGCCCTAGCACTATTGCTCATTAGCTTTATCATGATCATTACCTTGGGCTCATTGCGGGGTGGCTTGATGGGTATGATACCCAATGCTATTCCGGCATTCTTGGGCATCGGTCTCATGGGTCTATTTGATATTCCAGTGGATACGGATACCTTACTGATTGCGCCTGTAATACTGGGAATAGCAGTGGATGACACTATCCATTTTATGACGCATTACAGAATTGAATTAACAAAATCGAAGAGTGTTAGCATTGCCTTGGAGAGCGCCATTCGCGAGGTAGGACAAGCTGTACTATTCACGACGATGATTATTGGCCTCGGCTTTGCAGTATTAAGCTTTTCAGATTATCTAGGAATGGCCAAGGTTGGATTCTTTGGTTCACTTTCCATTTTTGTTGCCTTGCTGTGTGACCTTTTCCTAATACCAGCAATGATCATAGTATTTAAACCAACATTTGGTGTCACTAATGTGAACACTCAAATTGATTTCAAAGGAGTAAACGCTTGAGTCATATGAAACGCCTGTCATTGGCGAGTATTACGATGATCATCGGTTTATCATTACCGGCATTTGCAGTGGAGGAGATCACCGGTTTAATGATTATGCAGGCAGTAGACGACAATCAAAGAGCGACCAATGACTCGTCTTTTACCCGACTAAAATTATCGAGCTGTAAATTTGGTGTCAATAAAGGTCGTATCGGCTGTGCTGAATCGCCTAGGGTGAAGGTACTGGAGTCTGTATCTGTGAATTATGGAGCGTCTTTAAAAGATACTAAAAGTGTCAGTATTACGATTGAACCGGCCTCTGAACGGGGCATCGGTATGCTGACCTATTCCTATGATCAAGAAGACAGAGACAACCAAACTTGGTTATATCTTTCCGCCCTCGGGCGGGTGAAAAGAATTGCCGGTGGGGACACAGAGGGTGATACCGAACCTGCATCTCTATTTGGTTCAGAATTTACAACTGAAGATACTGATACTGGCAAATTGACCGAATATCAGGTCAATCTTCTCGAAGAGACTAATCGCGGTAACCGGGAAGTGTGGAAGATAGAGATGATCCCTAATCAGGCTAGAGCCAAAAAGAGTCGTTATTCGCGTACCGTTCATTACATTGATAAAACTCGCTATGTTGCGCTGCGCTCGGAGATGTATGACAAGTATGGCAAAGAGATAAAAAGATCCGTCGCTTCTCGAGTAGAGCTGGTCAACGATAACTGGATAGCGCGCTCAGTGACTATGATGAATTTAGTTTCAAATCGCCTATCTAATATGGCGTTGATCAAAATCTACACCGATCTTGATATTAATGATGATTTCCTCACTCAGCGCACTCTTACGGATACCGCCTATCGCGAGGCGACGCTCAAACAACTCCGGGCTCAACTGGACTAACACCGATAAGGCGCTAATGATGTTTCGTGACGGTTTATTGATTTTGTGCCTCGTGGTGCCGATGGCTCTAGGGCAAGGTGCGGAGGCCCCAGAAGCAGAGGGGACTTCTTTAGAGGACGAATTGATCTTCGTGGATGATTTATTTACCGATGCCTTTGACATAATTGATGATATTGATTCTAGTTCGTGGCGAGATGGGCTGACTATCCGACTCAGTCAGCAGATATCGGGCCAAGTTAATCATCATTTGGTCGAACCGATTCCTGAATATTTATTATCTAAACATGGTGATCTAGAGAATAATCGCTTTGGTATCAATCTCCGTTACCAGAATGCGTTTGCGCCTGGCTGGTTATTGCAGGGCAGTTGGCAGGCTCGTGCCTACTGGTCGGGAGACTATGAATATACGGCCAATAACGACAATATTGATACTGAGTATCGTGTCAATGAGCTATTTGTGCAGCGGAGCCTTGATCAGCAAAGTCTAAAACTAGGTCGTCAGATCGTGGTCTGGGGTGAGACGGTGGGTAATTCAGTTCTAGATGTCATCAATCATACTGAATACCGGGACTTTGGAACCATCGATATTGAGGACGCACGACTCAATCAGTGGATGCTGGTCTGGGATGTATTCAAAGATAGCGGTAATTGGTCGAGTTTTATAAACCTGTATCCAGAATTTAATCCTCAACCGGTGGTGGGAAGTCCATTTTATGTACCGCTGCCCTTTGAACTCAATGACTATATTCGCAGCGACAAGACACTCTTTGAAGCTGGTGCGCAATGGAGTAAGTCATTTGAAGGGAGTGACATTGCGTTAATGGCTGCTTACCTTTATGAAAATCAACTACGCTACCTGCAGGTTAATCCACAACTCATGGAGTCGTCGGCGCTGGCTAATGATTTTGTGTTACTAGGTTTAAGTGCCAATAGGGCTATCGGTAAGCTACTACTGAGTGCCGACATTGCGTTCAGCTACGGACTTTTGCTTGACGAATCGACACTCTCAGGAGGAGGGGGGATTCCTCTAGCGAGTGACATAAAGAAAGATCAGGTCGCTTTATCACTGGGCTTTGAATATGGTATTAGTAATTTGCAAAGCCTCAGCGTGAGTATTCAGAGCAAACGGATGCTCAATGAGCGTGACGGATTAGCCGATGAGCAGGTACCCATCAACACGGGTGTCTATGGTAGTTGGTTGGTGCGCTACAGCAATCGAGTAATGAATGATAACCTGGGTTTGTCTGCGACAATGCAGGGCGACCTAGAGGGGGATGCTGGCTTACTATTTTTGGGTGCTGATTATTCAGTCAATGACCACTGGCAGGTTGCTGCTCAGATCCTAAGTATAACCAGTAAAAAAAATAGCCCGCTGGCTATCTTTGATCAAGATTTACGGGTTGGCCTTGTTGTGACATATGCTTTCTGATATTTCCGTGCGTCGCGTAGCTCCAAAATTAATTGTTCTCCGTATATCGAAACAGGAGGTGTAAAAAAGTATCGCTTTAACCGAGCAGTGCTTACTCGACCCACCTTATCTGTTGTAACATAGAGTATCCAAATTCCACACAAAGACCGGCATAATTAATGAGCAATCAGAGCGATAACGATAATTGGCAAGATGATAATGGTACGGCAACTCAGGAAGCACCACCCAAGCTCCAGAAGCCCCGCATGTATCAAGTGGTATTATTAAACGATGACTACACTCCAATGGAATTTGTAGTGGAATTAATAGAACAATTTTTCTTTAAGTCACGAGAAAATGCCACACAGATTATGCTTAAAATTCATTCCGAAGGAAAAGGTGTCTGTGGCGTCTATACTGAAGATATAGCAGAGACAAAAGCGGCCCTAGTCAATCAATATTCACAGGACAATCAGCACCCACTCCTGTGTCAAGCAGAACCCGCTAGCAGCGATGAGGAGTAATAGATATGTTAAGTAGAGAACTGGAAGTTACCCTCAATTTGGCGTTTAAGACAGCACGAGATAAGCGTCATGAATTCATGACTGTGGAACACTTATTGCTGGCATTACTGGACGACGCATCAGCCGCTTCAGTCCTTAAGGCCTGCGGCGCCGACCTCAATGCCATGCGCGAGGATCTCAGTGAGTTTATCGACTCTACCGTTCCGATGATCCCTGATACCTTGCTAGAACACGAAACCCAGCCGACTCATGGGTTCCAGCGAGTTTTGCAACGCGCTGTGTTCCAAGTCAACTCGGCAAACCATAGTGAGGTTGTTGGGGCCAACGTGGTGGTGGCCATCTTCAGCGAGCAGGAGAGTCAGGCTGTCTATTTCTTGCGGCTGCAAGACGTCGCTCGCATCGATGTCGTTAATTTTATTTCCCATGGGATTTCAAAGTATGCCGACCACATCGAAAGTGGCAATGAAGCTGAACAGTCCGCCACTGAGGGTGCTGAGAACGGTGAGCCTGCGGAGCAAAGCCTGCTCAGTCAATTCGCAACCAACCTAAACGATCAGGCGCGCCTTGGCGTAATTGATCCGTTGATTGGACGAGATGCTGAAATAGAGAGAGTTAGCCAGATTCTTATTCGACGTCGTAAAAACAATCCTCTGCTGGTGGGCGAGTCGGGCGTGGGTAAAACCGCCATTGCTGAAGGTTTAGCTAAACTTATTGTCGACGGCGACGTGCCAGAGCCAATGCTTGACAGTACTGTTTTCTCGCTAGACATGGGTGCTTTACTTGCAGGAACCAAGTACCGCGGTGACTTCGAGAAACGCCTAAAAGGGCTGATTGCCGAGCTTGTTGACCATGACAAGTCGATTCTTTTCATTGATGAAATTCATACCATTATTGGTGCAGGGGCTGCCTCGGGGGGCGTAATGGATGCCTCTAATTTACTGAAGCCACTATTATCATCAGGAAAGTTGCGTTGTGTTGGTTCAACTACCTATCAAGAGTACCGAGGTATTTTTGAAAAAGATCATGCCCTAGCGCGTCGCTTTCAGAAGATCGATGTGCCAGAGCCGAGCGTTGATGAAACCTTTGAAATTCTTAAGGGGCTCAAATCACGATTTGAGGACCATCATGACTTGAAATTCACTAATCCCGCCCTCAAAGCAGCGGCTGAACTCTCGAGTCGACATATTAACGACCGGTTCCTACCTGACAAGGCCATTGATGTAATTGATGAAGCCGGTGCCTATCAGCGTCTGCAGCCCACCTATAAGCGCAAAAAGACTGTCGGTTTAGCGGACATCGAGTTAGTCATTTCGAAGATTGCGCGTATTCCAGCGAAGAGTGTATCGGTGACGGATAAGGCTCAGCTTCAAGATTTAGCGGCTAACTTAAAGATGGTTGTATTTGGTCAAGATATGGCTATTGAAGCACTGTCTACGTCGATCAAGCTCGCACGAGCTGGTTTACGAGAGGGCAGTAAGCCGATTGGTAGTTTCCTGTTTGCTGGTCCTACAGGGGTCGGAAAAACTGAAGTATGTAAGCAGCTAGCCAATGTTTTGGGTATTGAATTGGTACGCTTTGATATGTCTGAATATATGGAGCGACATACAGTCTCTCGCTTGATTGGAGCGCCCCCTGGATACGTTGGCTACGACCAAGGTGGTTTGTTAACTGAGGCCGTCACTAAGCAACCTCATTCCGTCATATTGCTTGATGAAGTAGAAAAAGCGCACCCTGACGTCTTCAATTTGTTACTACAAGTTATGGATCACGGTACCTTGACGGACAATAATGGGCGTAAGGCAGACTTCCGTAATGTCATTTTAATTATGACAACCAATGCCGGGGCCGAGCTTATGAGTCGTTCGTCTATCGGTTTCGCTACGCAAGATCATCGTACGGACGGCATGGAAGCGATTAAAAAAATGTTTACGCCTGAGTTCCGTAACCGCTTGGACAGCATTGTTCAGTTCAGTGAATTAGGTATGGAGGTCATCAAGACCGTCGTGGACAAGTTCCTGGTGCAGCTGCAATCTCAACTTGACGACAAAAAGGTGTTCATTCAGGTTGATGATGAGGCGCGACTATGGCTCGCCACCAATGGTTACGATGCCAAGATGGGAGCGCGCCCTATGGATCGTCTAATTCAAGAGAAGATCAAGAAGCCTCTCGCAGAGGAAGTACTGTTTGGGTCATTGGCCGATAAAGGCGGCACTGCTTACGTAAGCGTGAAGAATAATGAGCTAGTTGTCACTACCGATATTATTGAGGAGGCTACGGCTTAGGGCTTACCGGTAACAAATCATAATGACGCTAAGCTGAAGGAATAATGATGAGCAAGATCAACGGTCCTAGTCAGTTTGTGAGTGATGCGTATCAGCTTGATGACGAAGCTGACTCTATCGAGTTCTACAAAAAATGGGCCGATGACTATGACCATCAAATGCTTGTTAAGCTCGAGTATGTCGCGCCTATAGGCATTGCACGGTTGCTGTGCGAGTTTTTGCCCAACAAAGAGTCTGAGATATTTGACGTCGGGTGCGGCACTGGTTTGACTTGCCGTTTCCTTGCCGATAATGGCTACCAGGCTCTTGATGGCATAGATCTTTCGCCCGACATGGTGCGGGTAGCCAGAGAGCAGGGTATCTATAGAGACTTAATCGTCGGCGATGTGAATCAGATCATAGAGCGCCACAGCAGCATCTATGACGCCGTCATTTCTTCGGGGACCTTTACCCACGGGCATGTCGGGCCAGAACCGCTAGATGAACTTTTTCGTGTCCTAAGAACGGGCGGTATTCTAGCCTGCACCGTGCATAAAGATTTGTGGACATCACGGGGTTTCGAGCGGAAGCTTGAGTCATTGGTTAGTGATGGGCAAGCCAAGTGCTTGCACCTAAAGCAAGATAAATACTATAAAACTGACAATATCGACGGTTGGTTTTGTGTTTACCAAAAAGTAAGCTGAAGGGCATACCTTTAAGCGTCATTATTCTCTAAAAAATAAGGTTTTGCAGACTACCGCTCGCGGAACGTAATGCGACCCTTGGTCAAGTCATACGGCGTCATCTCGACCTTAACCTTGTCTCCGGTCAAAATCCTGATGTAGTGCTTTCTCATCTTCCCTGAAATGTGGGCAATGATAACGTGATCATTTTCCAATTTTACTTTGAACGTTGTATTGGGAAGAGTATCAATCACTTCTCCGTCGAATTCTATGTGGTCTTCTTTCGCCATACCGGTTCTATACACCCTTAAAAAGGGCGCAGTTTGCCTTAAAAATCGCTCCATAGCAAAGTCATTTACTCAAATTCCATGTATTTTCCTGCAAAAGTTCAATCGGCCGATACTGCATTTTATAGCTCATTTTTTTAGAGTCGGCGATCCAGTACCCTAGGTATACATGCGTCAAGGCTAATTCTTTTGCCATAGCAATCTGATATAGCACTGCAAAGTTACCTAGCCCCCGACGTTTTTCAATTGGATCGAAATAGGTATAAATTGCTGAGATAGCGTCTGGCAGAAGGTCAATGATGGCACAGCCAATTAGCCTTTTATCGAGACGAAATTCAATAAACTGCGTGCCATCCCAAACCTTACCTAAGAAGTCCTCAAACTGTTTTTTTGTTGGTGGGTACATATCACCGTCAGAATGTCGCTGATTAATGTAATCAGCATACACCACATAATGCTCATCGAGGTCAATGTTCGACAGGCGCGTCACATTAAGGTCGTTATTGGCTCTTAAGCAGCGCTTTTGCGACCTGCTGGGTAGAAAGCGATCTACTGGTATACGCGCTGAGACACAAGAATTGCAGCTACGGCACATTGGGGTATAGATATAGGGGCCGCTACGACGAAAACCATTTTCACTGAGACGAGCATAGAGATCAGTAGTTATTTGCATTTCTGGGTCGACAAAACCCGTACTAGCCTGGTTTCCAGCGAGATAGCTGCAAGCGTGGGGCGCTGATTTAAGTAATTTAATACGCTCAATTTGTCCGCTTTGATCGGTACTCATGCTGCCACTTTATTATTGTCTTAGATGTAGTAAGTCTAGCTGGCCGTAGGTCTATTCTCAACGTTATGTCCATGAATCAAAAGAGAAGTCATTGAATGACCAGGGGCATGTTTTCTTTCGGGCAGTACTCAAGTCATGTAAAAACATATCTCGCTGCATGGTTTGCGCGCCAAGCGATAATAGATGGGGGTTACTGAGCTGGCAGTCGAGCATGTCTAGACCCGCGGCATTCATCCATCGCAGGAGGTGAGCGACAGCAATCTTAGAGCCATTATTGACGCGACTAAACATTGACTCTCCACAGAATAGGCCGCCAACCTGTACGCCGTAAATACCACCTACTAACCATGGTCCATCCCAGACTTCAACACAATGAGCGTCTCCGCATTCGTGCAGCTGAGTATAGGCATCAATCATCTCAGGCGTAATCCAAGTGCCGCCGTCGCCACGCGGTTCTGCGCAGGCACTTATAACGTCAGAAAACGCGGTATCAGACTTTATTTGATAACGAGCTTGGCGTAACTGACGACGTAAACGAGTGGAGATATAAAAATTATCTGGCCGAATCACACAGCGCTCAATCGGACTCCACCAGAGTATGGGATCATCATCTTGATACCAGGGAAAAATACCACGACCATAGGCCGACAATAAAGTAGTGGGCTTGAGGTTCCCACCTACCGCCAGTAGACCATCTGGCTCGTCAAGCGAAGCACTCGGGGACGGAAACTCGGGGTCATGTGGATCTAATACAGCAAGATTCATTAATATCGAGCTCTTTTACTATGGATATTGCCGCCAGAACTAGTCGTCGAGGTATCGCTCTGCGTCTAATGCGGCCATGCAGCCGCTGCCAGCAGATGTGACTGCTTGTCGATAAACGTGGTCAGCTACATCACCCGCTGCGAAGACACCTTTAACGCTGGTCTCTGTTGCATTGCCACTCAAACCACCAACAATTGTTAGGTAGCCGTCTTTCATGGCAAGCTTATCGGCGAAGATGTCAGTATTTGGCTTATGGCCAATGGCAATAAATACACCACTGACGTCGACTTCTTTCGTTTCTCCTGTGCCCGTGGCTGCGAGGCGCAAACCGGTTACTCCAGCATCATCACCCAGAACTTCATCGAGATTTTGATTCCACTCAATGGTGATATTGCCATTTCTTTCTTTCTCAAACAGTTTATCCTGCAGCATTTTCTCGGCTCTTAATTGCTCTCTGCGATGAACTAAAATAACCTCGGAACATATATTAGAGAGATAAAGAGCCTCTTCCACGGCAGTATTGCCGCCGCCAACCACCGCGACCTTTTGATTGCGATAGAAAAAACCATCACAGGTTGCGCAGGCTGATACACCGCGACCCATGAACGCCTCCTCGCTGGGAAGTCCTAAATATTGCGCTGATGCACCTGTGGCAATGATTAATGCGTCGCATGTATAGTTGCCAGAACCAAACAATTTGAAGGGCTTTTCAGCGACATCTACCGAATCAATATGATCAAAAATTGTTTTAGTATCAAAGCGTTCTGCGTGTTTCTGCATGCGGATCATTAAGTCGGGACCCTGTACACCTTGATCGTCACCAGGCCAATTGTCGACATCAGTGGTGGTGGTTAATTGACCACCTTGCTGAATGCCTGTTATTACCACTGGATTGAGGTTCGCTCGGGCAGCATAAACGGCTGCGGTCCATCCTGCAGGGCCGGAGCCAAGAATAATCAATGGATAATGGGTTGTATCAGGCATAAAAGGTCTCGATGTGCGTCAATTTAAAGTGGATTTAGTGTGGTAGAGCAATTCTGAGCCACATCATAAAGAATCATTGCGGTTACGCCAATCGCCTTTTTAATTAAATTTCTCATATATCATTAAAGGGCTTGTCAGTTCTGTAGTTTGTGACAGAATCAGCTACAATTAGCCAAGCCGAAAATATAGGGAAGCTACCCGTTGACTCGCGAAAAGCCAAAAAAATCTAGAAACTCCCCATTAGACGTTAGCGCCACTAGTTCGCGAGCCAAATTATTGTTTGCTGAAGGCGCATTAATAGGCTGGCTGGCTCTCTGTGTAATCCTCTTCCTCTCGCTAGTGAGCTACTCTCCGCAAGACCCCGGTTGGTCGCATACAGGCACTAGAGAAGGGGTAAGCAATTTGATAGGCCCAGCGGGCGCATGGATGTCAGATATAGTTTTTGCGCTTTTTGGTATGATGGCGTTTCTGCTGCCGTTACTGTTAGCGGTGCGTGCACTACAGATTTTACGCACCTACTTTCTCCATGAGCCTAATGATTTTGACTCAGCCACATGGGTCCTGCGGGTAGTTGGCTTTATGCTCGTCATGATCAGCGCAACGTCGCTAGCCAACATTCAATACCCGGATGTCGCCAACTCGTTCCCTGAAGGCATGGGGGGTATTCTCGGCAAATATACTGGTGATGCAATAATCTCAATATTCAGCCATACCGGAAGTACGCTGCTACTGTTGGCGCTGTTTCTTTTTGGCTTGACCGTTTTTGCCGATATTTCATGGATAAAACTTATTGATAGGCTTGGCTTGCTGACCATGATTGCGGTTGACTCAATCCGCCACTGGTATCGTTCGCGCAGAATTCGCAAAGAAGATCAAAAGAAAGCTAAAGCGGCATTGGCTGAACGCATCGTCAAAGTAGAGAGCGCAGTCAAGAAACAACAAACTAGGGTACCCCCAGCAATCCAGCCTGCAGTGCAGCCAAAGTCGCAAAGTCCTAGGGTACTAAGAGAACAGCAACAGAAACTCTTCGATGATAGCCAAGTTATTGGTTCATTGCCGCCCATCAATTTACTCGATCCTGCTGATAAAACTGGCGTAACGGGTTATTCGGCGGATTCGTTAGAGCATCTCTCACGATTACTAGAGCTCAAACTACAGGATTTTGGTATCAGTGCTGAGGTGGTCGAAGTCCTTCCTGGTCCCGTTGTCACTCGATTTGAGATTCAGCCAGCTGCAGGTATTAAGGTCAGTCGTATTAGTGGGCTCGCCAAGGATTTGGCACGCTCCATGGCGGTTATCAGCGTCCGAGTTGTGGAAGTTATTCCCGGTAAATCGGTGGTGGGTATAGAAATACCTAATGAGAAGCGTGAAATGGTGCGATTAAGTGAGGTACTTTCTTCAGAAGCCTACGATCGTTCCACCTCGCCACTTACTCTTGCGCTAGGAAACGATATCGCGGGTGTGCCCACCGTCGCCGATCTCGCGCGCATGCCACACTTACTGGTCGCGGGGACGACGGGTTCAGGTAAGTCTGTGGGAATTAACGCAATGTTACTGAGCCTACTATTTAAAGCCTCTCCAGATGAAGTCAAATTAATACTAATCGACCCAAAAATGCTCGAGCTCTCTATTTATGATGATATCCCACACTTACTAACGCCGGTCATTACTGACATGAAGGATGCCGCTAGCGGCTTGCGCTGGTGTGTTGGTGAGATGGAACGGCGCTATAAACTCATGGCTGCCTTGGGTGTGCGCAATATTGCCGGCTATAACCGCAAGATTGAAGACGCCATAAAAGCTGAAAACCCGATTATTGATCCGTTGTGGACTTTCGATCCCACCGCCATGGGTTGGGATGCAGAGCAGGAACCGCCAGAGGCACCTACGCTTGAATCACTTCCATACATTGTTGTGGTAATTGATGAGTTTGCCGACATGATGATGATCGTTGGCAAAAAAGTAGAACAGCTGATCGCTAGAATTGCTCAGAAAGCGCGAGCTGCCGGTATCCACCTAATTTTAGCGACTCAGCGACCATCGGTTGACGTCATTACTGGGCTGATTAAGGCCAATGTACCGACTCGTATAGCGTTCCAAGTTTCTTCGAAAATCGACTCTCGCACAATTCTTGATCAGGGCGGTGCTGAACAACTCCTTGGGCATGGCGATATGCTTTACTTGCCACCGGGTACCAGTGTCCCCGAGCGTATCCATGGCGCATTTGTTGACGATCATGAAGTCCATAAGGTGGTTGCAGATTGGAAGCGTCGCGGCGTGCCTAATTATCTTACAGAGATCACTGACGAAAGCGCCTTGTCCTCAATTGCCGTTCCAGGATTCGAGAGTGGAGACAATGGGGCCGAAGGTGATGAATCAGATCCGCTATATGATGAAGCAGTTGCTTTTGTGCTTGAAAGCCGTAAAGCGTCAATATCATCTGTTCAGCGTAAATTGCGAGTGGGATACAACCGAGCCGCGCGTCTAATCGAACAGATGGAAGAGAGTGGTATCGTCAGTCCAATGAGCAGTAATGGAGCGCGTGAGATCTTGGCGCCAAACCACAAATGATTTTTTTACCGATAACATCGTTATGAATATTTGTCGCACAATACTTTTAGGGTTGTTACTAGCGGCTAGCAATGCCGCTATTGGCTCCGGTGTTAGTTACGAACTAGCACTATTGCTGAAGCCAATACAGACAATGTCAGCTAACTTTACTCAGCAGTTACTTGATTTAGACGGCAGTGAAGTTGAATCATTCCAAGGCACTTTTGAACTCGCCAAACCTGGGAAAATGCGCTGGCATGTAAAGCAGCCCATGGAGCAGCAACTGGTTTCTGATGGCAATATTTTGTGGATATATGATCCTGATTTAGAGCAGGTAGTCATAGAGAACTTTACAGACAAAATAAAATCAACACCGATCGCTCTTTTCAACGGCGAGGTGGCTGATCTTGACCAGCGCTATATCACAACTATGGAAAGCGTGAGCAGTGACACCGAGCTTTTTACGCTGACTCCCAAAGATCCCGAGAGCTTGTTCAGTCGCATTGATATCGTATTTGACGCGTCTATGCCCAAGTCTATAGGCGTTACCGATACCTTTGATCAACGTACACTTATTACTTTCGAGGAACTCAAGGTAAATCTGCTGCTCGATTCGTCTGTATTTAGCTTTACTATTCCCGCGCAGGTCGATGTTATCAACAATGTCCAATGATCTATTTACTCGAGAAGTATATCGCCCATTAGCGGCGCGTATGCGCCCGAACAGCCTAGATAATTTTTATGGTCAACAGCACCTTATAGCGCCTAATCGACCGCTACGCGAAGCCATCGACGGTGGCATGCTGCACTCTATGATATTTTGGGGCCCTCCGGGTGTTGGAAAAACCACCCTCGCTAAGATAATTGCACAACGCGTGGATGCACACTTTGAAAGTATTTCGGCAGTACTGTCGGGTGTTAAAGAAATTCGTGGCGCCATATCACAAGCCCAAGAGCAGCGCGATGTGCGAGGGCGTAAAACTATTTTATTCGTTGATGAGGTTCATCGTTTTAACAAATCTCAACAGGATGCTTTTTTACCCTATGTAGAGGACGGTACTGTCGTCTTTATTGGTGCAACCACAGAAAACCCCTCCTTTGAGCTCAATAATGCATTGCTATCAAGATGTCGCGTCTATGTGCTTAAGAGTCTGACTGAGACAGATATTATTACAGTAGTCCAGCAGGCATTGACAAACAAAGAGCAAGGCTTGGGCCACCAACAACTGCAGTTTAAAAAAAAGGCGCTTTCAACCCTAGCTGTTGCCGCTGATGGAGATGCTAGGCGAGCTCTTAATCTACTTGAAATAGCCAGTGATTTGGCCACTCAGGGGGGTGAGAATGGCATAATCGATAGCACTGTCCTTGAGCAGATCTTGGTAGGTGACACTCGTCGCTTCGACAAAGGGGGAGAGTACTTCTATGATCAGATATCCGCACTGCACAAGGCTATTCGGGGATCTTCCACGGACGCCGGGCTGTACTGGTTATGCCGCATGTTAGATGGCGGTTGTGATCCTATTTATTTGGCAAGACGCCTGGTACGAATAGCCAATGAGGACATTGGTAACGCAGATCCTAGGGCGCTCGAACTGGCTCTGAATGCCTGGAATGTTCAGGAGCGGCTTGGTAGCCCTGAAGGCGAGCTAGCTCTAGCTCAAACCGTTCTTTACATGGCGGCGGCGGCAAAAAGTAATTCGGTATACAACGCCTTCAATGCTGCGATGGCTGACGTAAGGTCACTGCCCACTTATGATGTGCCTGTGCACCTGCGCAATGCGCCAACCGCGCTGATGAAAGATTTAGAATATGGAAAAAATTATCGCTACGCGCATAACGAACAGGACGCCTACGCGGCGGGAGAAAACTATCTTCCAGACGAATTGAAGGACAAACAGTACTATTTTCCAACCGATCGCGGGTTAGAGAAAAAGATCAGCGAAAAACTAGATTACCTGCGCAGCCTGGACGATACTGGCTACTCAGACAATAAGGATAATGAATAATGCATTGGTTTGCTGTTGCCGTTGGTGGGGCGCTTGGGTCAATAGCCCGCTATGCGCTTAGCACCTGGATATTTGATGTATCCAGCCACAAGTTTCCCTATGCTACTCTCGCGGTCAATGTGCTAGGTAGTTTTTTTATGGGTGTTTTGTTTGTCATTATTATCGAGAAGGCAGCGTTGCCGACCGAAATGCGGAGTCTGCTAATGATTGGATTTATCGGTGCATTTACAACCTTCTCAACGTTCTCGCTTGATGCCCTTGGTCTGTGGCAAAATGGCCACATTTTTATGTCTGTGGTATACATGCTGGCCACTGTTATTTTATGCTTATTCGCTATTAGCAGTGCGATTTGGCTCACCCGATTATTGTAAGGACTACAACATGATTGACCCAAAGTTACTGCGCTCCGACCTAGAGAGTATTGCCAAGCAGTTAAAGGTAAAGCGCTTTGACCTAGATTGTGATGGTTTTTTAGCCCTCGACATACAGCGCAAGACCCTCCAATTACAGGCTGAGAGCGTTCAGCAGGAACGTAACGTCTACTCCAAGTCCATGGGTAAATTAATGGGCGAAGCTAAAGCCAAGGGTGACGATATTGAGCCCTTAAAGCTAAAGGGCGAGCAGTTAAAAAATGATTCGGCAATCGCAGATGCCGCTCTCGCAGCAGTTCAAGAACGACTCGATGAACTTGTGCAAGGCATCCCAAATTTACCTCATTCATCGGTGCCTGCAGGCAATGACGAGGATGATAATATTGAGTTACGTACCTGGGGCAAGCCCACAAAGTGGGACTTTGCGGTGAAGGATCATGTCGATCTAGGTGCAGACTTAGGCCAATTAGACTTCGATAGAGCCGCTAAAATAACTGGTTCACGGTTTTCTCAGATGCGCGGTGGCCTAGCTAGCCTGCATCGTGCATTAACGCAATTTATGCTCAATACTCATATCCATGAGCATGGCTATGAGGAAGTCTATGTGCCCTATATCGTCAATCGAGACTCACTTTTTGGAACTGGACAACTTCCGAAATTTGAAGAAGATCTCTTCAAACTCGAAGATGAGAGAGGGTTTTATTTAATACCCACCGCTGAAGTACCGCTGACAAATATCTACCGTAACGAAATTGTTGAAGAATTACCTATCAAGTTTGTTGCGCATACTCCCTGTTTTCGCAGTGAGGCAGGCTCTTACGGTCGCGACACTCGCGGTATGATTCGTCAGCATCAATTCGAAAAAGTTGAAATGGTGCAGTTTGTTCATCCTGACAAGTCATGGGATGCGTTAGAAGAGTTGGTAGGGCACGCTGAAGCTATTCTTCAGCAACTTAATCTACCTTATAGAACAGTTACGCTGTGCGGTGGAGATTTAGGCTTTTCAGCAGCAAAAACCTATGACATAGAAGTATGGCTGCCATCTCAAGATAAATATCGCGAGATATCCTCCTGCAGTAACTTCGGGGACTTCCAGGCACGTCGCATGAAAGCGCGCTATCGCAATGAACAGGGAAAACCCGAATTACTTCACACTATTAATGGTTCTGGCTTAGCAGTAGGGCGAACCCTACTCGCCGTGATGGAGAATTACCAACGCAAAGATGGTTCAATTGAAGTGCCTGAGGTACTGCGCCCGTTAATGAATGGCGTTACTACGATTTAACCCTAACCTCTCATACGCTGGGAAAGTGGCAAGGAATTTTGATGTCTGAGTTATTTGATTACGATTTGTTTGTTATTGGCGCTGGTTCCGGGGGCGTGCGTGCTGCGCGCATGGCGGCGTCGAAGGGCAAAAAGGTAGCCGTTGCAGAGGAGCGTTACTTAGGTGGAACCTGCGTTAATGTTGGCTGTGTGCCCAAAAAGTTATTTGTCTACGCGTCACAGTTTCCAGAACAGTTCCACGCCAGCAAGGGCTTTGGATGGAGCCAGCCGGGTCAATCTGTACTTGACTGGTCGATCTTGCGAGACAACAAAACTGCTGAAATCGCACGACTCAATGGCATATATCAAACCTTAATTGACAATAGTGGCGCAGATCTTTTCGATGGTCGCGCCACCGTCGTTGGCCCCCAATCTGTGGTCGTCAACGGAATAAGCTACAGTGCCAAAGTCATTCTCGTCGCCACCGGTAGCTGGCCGTTCATTCCAGAGTTCCCAGGAAGTGAATATGCAGTAAGCTCCAACGAGATGTTCTTTTTAGACCAGCTACCCAAAACTGCTGTAATCGTGGGTGGTGGTTACATCGCCGTTGAATTTGCAGGCATACTCAATGGCTTGGGTGTGGAGACACATTTGGTCTACCGAGGCAGTAATTTACTGAAATCCTTTGACCGGGAAATGAGCGACAAAATTACCGCTGGAATGCGTGATAAGGGCGTTAACATTCATCTTGACACACAGATAGCCAGCATCGAAAAAAATACCGATGCCTTACTCGTTAACTTTGCCTCTGGCCAATCGATGCCCGCCGACTTAGTACTCTATGCTACAGGCCGTAGCGCGAATACTGCAGGGCTAGGGCTTGATAAGGCGGGTGTTGAGCTGCGCAAGGATGGCTCAATCCCTGTAGATGACCATTTCTGCACCTCACAACCCTCAATTTATGCTCTGGGGGATGTTATTGACCGTGTGCAGTTAACGCCAGTGGCTATTCAAGAAGCAATGGTGCTGGTCGATCATCTGTATGGCAAGGGCGAGGCTTTTATCGATTACGACAATATTCCCACTGCGGTATTTTGTCAGCCAGAGTTTGGCACCGTCGGATTGAGTGAAGAGACTGCGCGAAAAAGCTTTAACGATATTGCTGTATATATCTCGGACTTCAAGCCAATGCTGCAAACATTGGGGGGTGGAAGTGATCGCATCACTATGAAACTGATTGTCGACCAGTCTACTGACAAGGTTGTGGGTTGTCACATGGTAGGGGAGCACGCCGCAGAGATCATTCAAGGCATCGGTATTGCCGTAAAAGCAGGTGCGACCAAAGCGGATTTTGATGCCACTGTAGGGATTCACCCCTCTGCGGCAGAAGAATTTGTTACCATGCGAGAACCCACTCGTTAAAACTGGCTTTTAGCTCTTTCAAGTAGACACAGACTCAAGAATTTTAGGTCTGACAAGCTCTTAGCGGCATCTGCGTCGTTCTGATGGACTATTACGAGTAAAAGGGCATGGCTAACCTCGAGCCATTCGCGACCCAATCGTTCTAGCTCAGGACCGTTTTCATCTATCTCCAGCCGTTTAAACATGCGCGCCATAGCAGCAATAATCGTGTCATCATGCAGGCAGTCAAGCTCTTTAAGTTCGGGTACGCCAAACATCGCTTGAACGAGCGGCAAAAGACCGACTTGATTCTGATAGCTAAGCAGCATTCGTTCGGTACTCTTATCGACAAACTTCTTAAGACTAAGTGTCTCAATAGGAAATTGCTCTAACTCACGAAGGCCGACGTCCATTTCACTTAACCATTGTTCAGCCAAGGCATACAAAATCGCGTATTTGTTAGGGAAATAGTGATACAGCGTGCCCACAGACACACCGACAGTTTTAGCCACGAGAATGGTTGTTAAGTCGTCTTGGCCCACAGTCTCAAGTAACTCTGCGGTGGCAGTTAAAATCTTTTCACGGCGCTGCAGGGCGCGTTTTTGAACTGGCGTTGATCTTGGGGTTAGTTTGCGTGGTGCTGACATAATAACTCTCCTTAAAATCGATCGCGAAGTGAATAGTAAAGCATGGCGGATACCATGCCCGGCCAGCGCAATAAGGTGCCCCCCGGGAATTTGTGAGTAGGCAGGTCCGCCATAACATCAAACCGTTCTAACTTACCGCTAATCGCCTCGGCGACCAGCTTCCCAGCGAAGGTCGCCGTTGGGACCCCGTGCCCAGAATAACCCTGCATATGCCAAATATTATCTTGTAGACGTCCGAAATGGGGGAGCCGGTTCATCGTGATGGCCAGCGTCCCGCCCCAACCATAATCAATCTTTGTGTTAGCCAACTGGGGGTATATTTCCAACATGTACTTGCGAACGAAGTTCTTAATATCACTCGGGAATCCACGCCGGTAATTTTCACCGCCGCCGAAGATTAGACGATTATCGGCGGAGAGCTTCCAGTAATTAATCACAAAGCGGCTGTCTGCCATCGATGTATCTTTAGGGATTATAGATCGCGCTAGTTCGTCACTTAAAGGCTCTGTAGCGAGCACGAAATTATTGATAGGCATAATATAGCCATTGATCTTGGGCTCTAGCTTCTCTATGTAGCCATTGCAGGCCAAGATAAGCTCACAGGCCGTAACCTGGCCGTTACTTGTCACGACTACTAGAGGGGAGCCCCCATAGGTATTGACTCTTGAATGCTCATAGATTGTTACGCCGGCTTGCACAGCTGCATCGACCAACCCCAAGGCATAATTCAACGGATGTAGATGGCAGGAAGCCTTGTCCCAGATACCGCCGTAGAAGCCATCGCTACCGACGACTTCGCTCAGTCGCTCACTAGGAATGTACTCCATATCCGTAAAATTGTAGCGATCGGCTAGAAAAGCAACTTCTTCTTGGAACTCACCGCAGAGCCGCCTTTTATGCGCAAGATGCATATCGCCATGTTTTAAGTCACAATCAATAGTATGCTCAGCAATTAATGTTTTCACGGTATCAACCGCTTCTAGACCCATATCCCACAGCACACTGGCCCGTTCATGACCAAGTTTGTCTTCTAAATCAGCCTGATCAGCGCGCTGACCAATACCTACATGACCGCCATTCCGACCAGATGCGCCGAAAGCAACGGTTTCGGCCTCCAACACAATGACCTTATAACCGCGTTTGGCGAGGTGCAGGGCAGAGGACAGCCCAGTGTATCCTGCGCCGATGATACATATATCTGCACTTTCATGGGACTCTAAGCACGGGAAAGACCGGCGTGGGTTGGCTGTGGCCTCATAGTAGCTGTTCATAATGATCATCTTAATAAAGGGTGAAAATTGACATTATGGTCTTTTTGAATAATAATTCAACTTTAATTGAATGATAATTCGACTTTAGACTCAATAAAGGTGCTTCATGGTAGACCTACAAGATATTGAAAGCTGGTTAAAAGAACATAAGATTACGGAAGTAGAGTGCCTAGTCCCAGACATGACCGGCAACGCTCGCGGCAAGTTCATTCCAGCCAAAAAATTCCTCAAAGAGGATAGCCGCTTGCCTGAGGGGATTCTAGCGCAAACCGTTACCGGCGAGTACTCAGACGACTTTTGGGAGCTTCTAGACACGATAGATGGTGATATGCTGCTAGAACCGGATCCAGAGACTAAACGTCTTGTCCCATGGGCTAATGAAAGCACCGGTCAGATAATCCATGATTGCTTCACTAAAGATGGCGAACCTCACCCATTCTCAAGCCGCAACGTGCTCAAGCGAGTACTGGCTTTGTACGAAAAGGACGGCCTAAAGCCAATAATAGCGCCAGAAATGGAGTTTTATTTAGTGGAGAAGAACCCAAATCCGGGACTTCCACTTAAACCACCCATCGGCCGGTCCGGCCGTCCTGAAACAGCCCGCCAGTCATACAGCATAGATGCAGCTAATGAGTTTGAGCCCTTTGTCGAGGGAATGTACGGTTATTGCGACGCGATGAACCTTGATATCGACACGCTGATTCACGAGTCAGGCGCGGCACAACTCGAAGTAAATTTCATACATGGCGAGCCTTTGAGCCTTGCCGATCAGGTATTCACCTTTAAACGTACGGTACGTGAAGCGGCACTTCAAGAAGATATCTATGCCACCTTTATGGCCAAGCCAATGGCTGATGAGCCCGGCTCGGCAACTCATATCCACCAGAGTATTCTCCACGCAACGACTGGCGCAAACATTTTTACCGACGACAAGGGCGAATATAGCGAGGCTTTCTTTCATTACCTGGGTGGATTACAGAAATACACACCCTTTGTCATGAGTCTTTATGCACCCAATGTTAACTCATATCGACGTTTTACCCGCGAAGTCTCTGCACCCATTAACCTGCATTGGGGTTACGACAACCGCACCACAGGTCTTCGCGTGCCTGATGCAGCACCCAAAAACTACCGCATTGAGAATCGATTCCCTGGAGCAGACATCAACCCTTATTTGGCTATAGCAGCAACTCTAGCCTGTGGCTATTTAGGCATGAAGAACAAAATACAACCTTCTGCGGCCTTTGAAGGCAATGCCTATGAGGAAGATATAGATGTCCCACGCACGCTAGAAGAGGCATTGCGGGGTCTTCAAGAGAACCAGGAGATCATCGACATCTTTGGTGAGAAGTTCATCCAGCTCTACACATCTATTAAATTAGTGGAATTTGAAGAGTTTAATCGGGTGATATCGTCTTGGGAACGTGAGCACTTATTACTCAATGTTTAGTAGCGAGATAAGTACCACTCAGGCGCTGTTAATTACTTTATAGATGGTGTTAAGTTTATTCCTTAAGTATCTAATAAAGTGGCTTTTATAGGCATAAATTGTTATCTAAAATAGTTTATTAGATCGATTGCAAAGCCAGTAGGAATGGCGCTAAACTTTAGATAATAGTCTAACGGAAAAAGGTTACGCGACATGGAACTCAAACTGCTCAGCGGCGCACTTGGCGCAGAAGTCAGCGGTATCGATCTAACCAAAGATACCGATGCAACTACTTATAAGGTAATTCGCGACTTATTAGTCAAGCATGAGGTTCTGTTTTTTCGTGACCAAGATGTAAGCCCGGCACAGCAACATGCACTGGCATCATCCTTTGGACCTCTGCAAAGTCATCCAGCCTATGATACCGTTGCAAATTTCCCTGAGATTACCATTCTCGAAAGCACGGCTGAAAAGCCCAGTAAAATAGAATGCTGGCACAGTGACATGACCTTTAGAGCCCATCCGCCACTGGGCACCGTGTTGCGCTCTAAAGTCATCCCCGAAAAGGGTGGAGATACACTCTGGTCAAGTATGACAGCCGCCTATGAGGCGCTGTCTCCAGCAATACAGTCTTTTTTGTCTGGGCTTGACGCGGTGCATGATTTTTCTTTTGGATTCCGAGAGAGTCTAGAGGAAAGCGGTGGTAGGGTGCGGCTAGAGAAGGCTGTTTTAGATAACCCGCCAGTGATTCATCCCGTTATTAGAACACACCCAGAGAGTGGCAAGCGGGTGATCTTTGTTAACGCACTGTTCACTACACACATTGTGGGTCTTCCTAAGGAGGAAAGTAAGGCAATCCTCGAGTTTCTGTTTGAGCACATTAAGACACCAGAGTTTA
>CAJWFB010000005.1 GCA_913031645.1 uncultured Cellvibrionales bacterium | reverse complement strand
CTGGTGTCCCATGGGGTTTAGAAGAAAAAAAGATGTGGTTAGGACAGCAAATAATTAAGCGTTCTTACCAACAACAGGTAGTTTCCAAGATAGAGGAGATTGAGCACTCTTTTTCAGAACAGCTGTCAGTTGAGCAGTATGGCGTGCTCTCCTGTGATCCAGACAATTACACCCTGTGGGTAATAAAAACCAAGCACTGGCAAGTGGATAAACCCACTGTCTTGGTGACGGGTGGTGTGCATGGCTATGAAACTAGTGGGGTACAAGGGGCTTTGAGGTTTGTTGAGAGTACTCTATTAACATACACAGATAGATTTAACTTTATTGTCGCGCCCTGCCTTAGCCCTTGGGGCTATGAGACCATTAATCGCTGGACTCCTGCCGCTATTGATCCCAATCGCTCTTTTAATCAGGATACCGACGTTGAAGAATGCCGCTACCTGATGACTTATGTGGCAGGACTTAATATTTCTATCTTGTGCCACATTGACCTGCATGAAACAACTGATACTGACAACTCTGAATTCAGACCTGCCCTTGAAGCTCGCGATGCGGTTGAGCAGGCATTATGGGAAATTCCTGACGGCTTTTATGGCGTTGCTGACAGCGCGAAGCCAGAGCCTGCATTTCAAAAAGCGATCATTGATGCCGTAGAACAGGTTACCCATATTGCCCCCTCCGATAAAAACGGTTACCTCATAGGCTCTAAGACAGAGCAACGGGGTGTCATTAACTACCCTATTAAAGGTCTTGGATTATGTGCTTCCTTTACCGGAGCCCCCTTCGTAAGCACCACCGAAGTTTACCCTGACAGCCCTCTGGTGGATGATGAAAACTGTATATTAGCCCAAATAGCAGCAGTCTGCGGCGCTCTGAATTATTTAGTGACTCACGATCTGAGTTAGGGCATCGAGTTGACCAAAAGTTTCATCCGTAATCTCTACCCATTATTGCATAATATTGCGCTGGATCATTGCTTTGATGCATAGATGATAATAATCTCTAGCGCCAGCTTAGATACGAAATGACATATTTTGATGTCTAATTGACTGCCATTGCTAGCCTTGAGGCTGTTAATGGTCTCTATGCAACCTATGCTTAAAAAGGAAATTTGTTATGAATATTAAATTGATCGTTTCATCATCCATTCTGGTATTGATGTCTAGCCTTGCCATTGCCGCGCACCATGAAGCTGCTGAAAACCCCAATGAAGCTGTCGCGGTTAACTGGCTTAAAGCACAAGCAACAGGGAAACAAGAAACAATCGCTTATGTTAAGGCCAATCTTGCTGAAGATGGACAGGTTTTTGGTGATCGTTATGTTGGTTTTGGCTTTATTTGGAACCCTAATGTCGAAGGAAAAATGATCATTGACCGTGTTATAGCGGGCAGCCCAGCCTCTAAAGTATTAAAGTCTGGTGATGACTTTGTTGAGGTTAATGGGATTAAGGTGAGTGCCGAGACCATGGGCCAATTATCTTTTCGGGGCAAGCCAGGCGAGCCAGTTAAAGCAATTATTGTGCGCGATGGCAAGAAGATAGATATCTCAGTTGCCAGAGGTATTATCAGTAACACCTCCGGTAAAACAGAATTGATGTCCGACCTGGAAATGGGTGATGCCGATGATTGGGGTGTCGAACTGAAGGTTAATGAAGTTCTAAGTAAAGCCAATGTGGTATATGTATGGACAACGATTAACAGTGTGGATACTCAGGTTAACTTGCCTTTTGAACAGCATGTTGTCACTAGGTTTGTTTTCAATGACGATGGTCAGGTTGAAGCTATTGGCAATATCTCTGAAGATCGCTTTGTCTTAGAGCAGACCGGATATACTATCTCCCGATAATACCTTTTTAAACATTCAAGCGGTAAAGCTATGGTCGGTTTCGGGCGATTATAGCTAACCATTTACTCAGCCTACAAAACCTTTCCATCCTGACATATAAGTAACAAACGCTTCCCCAAGTCCCTCTCTACGCAAATGATCTGCCGATACTGGCGTCCTCTTAGGAGTAAAGCTGCTGTCGTGCTGCATTTGCCGAGGAAAATCATGATGGATAATCGCCGCGCGGCCCAGCATAACAAAATCGATCTCAGCAGCCATAGCCTGATTAACTTCTGAGGGGTTACGAAGTTTACCTGCAACACCTAATGCAATATTACCGCGTTCAAGCTCAGTAAAATAAGACAATAACGTGCGACCCTTGAACGCGTCGTCTTCCGGTTCTTTAAAAGAGTCCCACAAGGACATATCAAGAAAATCAATTTTTCCCGCTGCCAATACGTTCTTTGCCACCTCGATAATATCAGGTAGATGCACATCAAAGCGCTCAGGAGAGAGCCTTAGCCCGAGTAAAAAGTCAGGTCGACACCTTGCTCTAACTCCCTCAATAATTTCTGTAATAGGCCGCATTCGATTTTCAATACAGCCTCCGAATTGGTCCTGTCGTTGATTAATCGTGCCGCTGAGGAACTGGGCAAGAATATAGCCATGCGCACCATGAATTTCGACACCATCGAACCCAGCTTTTTCAGCTCTTTCTGCACCACTGATAAAATCTTCTATTAGCTGCTGCACACCTTCAACACTAAGCCCAATAGCTCCAGTATCCTCATGGTCGGACGGACACACAGGGGCCTGCCCAATAAGGTCTGCTGGAGATCGCATACCCGCGTGATGAAGTTGCACCACAGCCAGACTGTCTTCTCGCTTAATGCCAGTTGCCAGCTTGGTAAGCCCCTGAAGATGATCATCGGAAAAAACGCCCAGTTGCCCAGGAAACCCCTGCCCAACAGCCTGTATGTGAGCTGCGCAAGTCATTGTAAGGCCAAACCCACCTTGAGCACGCATGGTTAACCAGCGGTACTCATCATCTGACAGTTTGCCATCCGGATGGCTTTGGGTGTTAGTCAAAGGCGCCAGCATAAAGCGGTTTTTCACGGTCGCACCTGAGCTAAAAGTCAGGGGTTGAAATAGATCTTTCATAATGGGGTCTCAGGTCTAAAGGCGATTGGATTTAATGGGATTTTTGATTGAACACGTCAGTCAGTTCGACTAAGCCTCATTTATAGACCTAGGCTCGATAACAAATCAACTAACCAGAAAAGCTTTTTTCTTTGGCCCTTTTATTATCCTCAAATAGGCATCCAACACACGATGATAGGGCAACGCTTACTCTTGATAATACTTAGTATGGCAACTCAATTAAAGCTTAATATCAAAATGCTTAACTACCGGCTCAGTAATTTTCCAAGTGCCACTGAAACCCGCCTCCACCACAAAGGCGTCTCCAGATGACATAATCGATGGCTCTCCGCCGTCTGGCGTAATTGTGATACTGCCTTCTATGAGATGCACAAACTCGTACTCCGCGTATACTGCATGATAGGTGCCCGGCGTGGCTGTCCAGACGCCAGAAATCATGCTGCCATCATTTGACGTGCGCATAATCCACGTTTTCATGGTTGGCTTCCCTTCAATGACCTTCCAACCATCAAGGTCGTCTGTAATCGGTTCAATATCATGCCGGTTATCAAGCTTAAACAAATAATCCATCTGCGTTGTTCCTGTTAGTGTGATGCTTTACCCTGCGATTGAGTTGAGGATGTAATAGCACGTTATAATTCGTAAAATATCCAGTGCCAACTCAATTGACATTTTTCTCGCCACTTGCCCAAAAAGGCTTGCGTAACTCTGTCTTGAGAATTTTCCCTGCACCAGACAATGGCAATGGTTCACGCTGAAACGCGATTGAGCGCGGGCATTTAAAACCTGCAATCTGTGTTTTGCAATAAGCAATAATATCTTCTTCGGAAGCACTAACTCCCTCGTTAAGAACTACTACCGCATGCACCTGTTCCCCCCATTTCTCACTGGGAATACCAATAGCGGCGCACTGATTAACACCAGGATATTGGTAAATTGCGTTTTCGACTTCCGTTGAATAGACGTTTTCACCCCCCGATATAATCATATCTTTGACTCGATCAACGATAAACAAAAAGCCCTCATCGTCAAGGTAACCACCATCACCGGTATGCAGCCATTGATCCACAATCGCCTTGTCGGTTTGCTCAGGCATATTTCGGTAGCCCTTCATGACATTGGGCCCGCGCAGACAGACCTCTCCTACCTCACCGTTCGCTACTCTGTGATTATTTTCATCGAAAATAGCAAGGTCAGTGCCAGGAATTGCTTGGCCGGCTGATTTTGTTTTACCTGCCAAAGGACCCTCAAAGATGTGACGATTTTTGTCAAGTACCGTGACAATGGGCGAGGCTTCGGTTTGCCCATAAGCCTGATAAAAGCCCGTATTGGGAAGTTCGGCAAGGCTCTTCTTAATTACCGACTCCGGCATAGGGGAAGCGCCATAAGCCACTGCTCGTAACTCCGTCAGATCGAAATTAGCGATGTCAGGGTGGTTAACCAGCATATTGATCATCGTGGGCACCATCAGTAACCTATCTATTTGATAATCTTGAATAGCGCGCATAGTCGCCACTGGCTCAAACCCCGGTAAAAAGTAATTAGTGCCACCCACCGCTAGAGATGTCATACAATAAAAAGCATCCGCTATATGAAACATTGGCGCGACATGCAAAATTTTATCTCCAGACTGGCAATCCATAACAGCGACAGCCTGCAGCGCATTGACCACCAAATTAGTATGAGTAAGCATTACTCCTTTTGATCTGCCTGTGGTTCCTCCGGTGTAAAATAATGCAGCAACATCATCGCCTTGACGCCCTGCATCGGCAACAGGCTCTGCGCTGACTAGATCGCTGTAAGAACCATAGCCATAGGGTATGGTCTCCTCATCAACAAAGATAAAATGTTGTGCGTATTTTAACTGAGGCCGAATATGGTCAATCAGTGCCGTAAAACTGCTGTCGACCAACACAACCTTGGCCTCTGAGTCGTTCAGCCAATAGACCACTTCAGGCCCTGCAAGTCGGGTATTGATCGGCTGAAAAACAGCGCCTGCCCAAGGAACTGCATACATGAATTCAAAGTAACGATCGCTATTTAATGCGAGCATCGCCACGCAATCATCTTGCCCCACTCCCAAAGACTGAAGCCCGCCTGCGAACCTCGCTATTTTCTCATTGAATTGGTTCCAGGTCTGCTGGCGATCGCCATTGACCGTCACTACTTGCGACCCTGCCGTCTGGACCATTCGTGTAATAAGTTGCGATGTTGAGAACATAGACTTGCCTGTTTGTTTAAACCTTAAGATAGCCTCAAATACTTTCACCAAAAGTGTCAAAAGACCCTATCATTTACTCACCGTGTATAAATAGATTTGTGCCAATGTAGCAATGCGTGCATAGGTTTACTTCGTATTCCCAACACTCTGCACACAGCAGCGTTGCGCTCTAGTATAGTTATAGCATCCATTTTTTCAATCAGTAACCAACGCATTAGTATTTAAAGCGCAAATAATCCAGTAATACGACGCTAAGTTAACTCCTTCGAGCGATGATATTTAGCGGCTTGATGGGCAAGTAATACGAAATCGAACACAAAAAAAGGAGGCTTGTGAAAGCCTCCTAAAGTTTAGGGTCAGATGTAGCTCATCTGTAACACATCGTTCCGAACCGATGTGTATACTTGTTCAAATGAGCATCAAAACCACCCACATTCAATAACGTGATTGGTCTGATACATTAACATTAGTCCAAAAATTACCTCATATCTAACCAATATTACATTAATTGATCAAGCCTTGCTGTCAGGCCCTGCTGGAGGCTTACAGGGACTTAGTCGCAATCTCATAGATGTCTTTGACCAAACCCGGTTCATCCGCTATTACCTGCAATTCACCACGCATTAACTGACTATGGGGCGCTGCGAACGCTTTCCAGCGTGTCAATGGTGTTACCAGTCGAGCCGCTACTTGCGGATTAGTTTTATTGAGAGACAATATCTGCTCACGCAGAAAGCGATAACCGGCGCCATCAATACTATGGAAGTTTACCAAGTTGGCATTACAAAACCCACCAATAAGGCTACGTACCTTGTTAGGGTTACTCATCGTAAATGCTGAGTGTTGCATTAGCGCCTCAACACGAGCCAATCCGCCAGTTTGACTGTTCATCGCCTGAATCTGTAGCCAAAGGTTCATCACCAGAGCTTCATCACGATATTGTTGCTCAAATGCGGTTAGTGCTTGTGCTGCGTAGTCGGCTGCTGCAGGGCAATTTACCAAGGCGCTCAGAGCAGCCGCTTTATCAGTCATATTGTCTGACTGCTGAAATTGTGACCACGCTAGCTCTGCGCCAGTATCACCCACCAGCATAAGATAGCCAAGTGCCGCATTTTTGAGGCTGCGACGGCCAATTTGATCAGCCTCAGGCTTATACTCAATCGGTGTGTTAAAGGTGCTGTATACAGCCAGTAATTCATTCTTCAACGCGCCTGCCAGAGCCTCACGCACAAACTGTCGCGCATCATGAATCGCCTCTGGATTAATCGTGTCGGTCAACTGATGCATAAGCGCTTCGCCGGGTAGTTGCAACATTAGTGCAACCATTGCTGGGTCTAAAGAATCATCCTTCAGCAACCTAGCAAAAGCATCAATCAAGCTCCCATTTAGAGCGAGTTCATCGCCGTTTAGGCTGTCTTCAGCTAACGCCTGTAAGATCGTCAAACTGAGTGTTTGAGTAGCATCCCAGCGATTAAATCCATCACTGTCATGGGCCATTAAATGCGCCAGTTGTTCATCGCTGTATTGATAATGTAATTTCACTGGCGCAGACAGACCCCGCAGAAGAGATGGCACCGGCTCACTCTTTATGTTGCCAATGACCAGGCTTTGCTCAACATCGGTGAGTTCAAAAACAATTTGTGTTTGCCCGTCGCTGTTCAAAATCTGGTCTTTTCCATCTGCGCCAACCAAGCCCAATCTAATTGGAATTACAAAGGGCATTTTATCAGTTTGACCGGGGGTGTCAGGGCAGCGCTGCTTAAAGTTTAAGGTATAGGTTGCTGCTTGTTCATCAAAGCTGGCGGTAGTCTCAAGAATGGGGGTTCCCGATTGTTTGTACCAACGCCTAAATTGGCTTAAATCTCGTCCACTGGCATCTTCCATGGAGACCACGAAATCTTCAACCGTAGCCGCTTGTCCGTCATGCCGATCAAAATACAAATCACTCCCTCTACGGAAAGTGTCAGCGCCTAGTAGGGTGTGATACATACCCACCACCTCAGCACCCTTTTCATAAATAGTCACAGTATAAAAGTTATTGATCTCCATATAGGACTCAGGTTGCACCGAATGCGCCATAGGACCGCCATCTTCAGCAAACTGGTGGGTGCGTAAAACGGCGACATCTTCAATCCGCTTAACGGTCGGTGAATTCATATCCGAGGAAAACTGGGAATCTCGATATACCGTAAATCCCTCTTTTAAGCTCAACTGAAACCAGTCTCGACAGGTCACGCGATTACCCGACCAGTTGTGGAAATACTCATGGGCTACAATCGCTTCGACACGCTGAAAAGCGGCGTCTGTGCTGGTTTTAGGATTCACCAACACGGCAGATGTATTGAAAATATTAAGTCCTTTATTTTCCATAGCACCCATATTGAAATCATCTACAGCCACTATCATGAAAATATCAAGATCATATTCACGACCATAGACTTCCTCATCCCATCGCATAGATCGCTTCAAAGACAACATGGCATGATCACACTTATCTAGGTCTTTCTCTTCCACAAAGATTTGCAGATGGACTTCACGACCTGAGCTAGTCACAAAGCTATCGTTGACAACACTCAGTGTTCCCGCCACTAGGGCAAACAGATATGCTGGTTTTTTAAAGGGATCGTGCCAGGTAACAAAATGACGACCACCATCGATAATTCCGCGCTCTATCGGATTGCCATTGGAAAGTAAAATTGGATATTGCTGCTGATCACCAATCACTTTGGTGGTAAATTCAGCCATGACATCTGGGCGGTCGAGATAGTAGGTGATATCCCTAAAACCCTCAGCTTCGCACTGAGTACAGTACATAGAGCGAGAGCGATAAAGTCCCATCATGGTGGTGTTTAGGTGAGGCTCAATAAATACCTCAGTGGTGACTACACAGTGAGCTGGAAGATTGAAGATTGTTAATGATTCCGCTTCTCGCAAATAATCTGAGGGCGCCAATAATTCACCATCAACTTTTACCCACTGAAGATCCAGACCGGGGCTTCCATCAAGCACCAAATTATTAGACTCATCATGACTGGCCATATTCCGCGCTAACGTCAATTCCGCAATAACCGACGTTTTTGTTTCACCAAGGTCAAAAGTAAGATTAGTTTTCTCAATCAAAAACACTGCGACTTTATAGTCTTTGAGATAAACCGTTTGTGGTGCTGCATCTTTCATAAAATTCTCTCTAGATTTGTAGATTAGACCTCTGCGCTGAACTCAACGTCGTAGGCGGTATATTTTCGGATATTGATAACACCTGTATCGAGGATCAAGTACTGACCTTTGATACCTTGTAAAACACCTTCTATTTTAGGTTGTTTGTCGAGGTTAAAACTTTTTACTTTTTCTGGAAAATCCTGCACAGGAAAGTCAATATGAAGCGTCTTCTGCTGATCAAGATACTGCATTGCTTGAATACCACATTCCTCTGCTAGCTGTGATAAATCTGTCTGGCACTTGTCCACGAGTTCATCTCTAAACGCCGCTAAATCAATATCTTCATTGTTACCCTTAAGCATTCTTTGCCACTGCGTTTTATCGGCAACATGCTGTCGTAAGCGATCTTCAATGAGTCCCGCTTGACGACGATTTTTTACTCTAAAAATAGGTAACCCTTGGGTCGCCCCTTGATCGACCCAACGTGTGGGCAATTGGTCACCGCGGGTAATACCCACTTTGACGCCCGATGTATTCGATAGATAGACAAAATGATCGGTAAAACAAAACTTCTCACCCCACGCTGAATCGCGACATGTTCCTGCATGGAAATGGCACCTCTCCGGACTCATGATACAGGTATCACACTGCGGAAGAGATATGAAACAAGGGTAACAGTAGCCCTGGGCAAAGCTTTTCTTAGAGCGCCGGCCACAGTGAATGCAATGAATGTCACCAAGGTGCTCAATTGAAATAGTGCTTCCTATAAATTGGTTTAGCGGCAATCGCTGATCATCGAGAGGTAACTGATAGTCCACACTGCCATCAGTGCCAACGCTGGTTTCCATTTTCAGTAAATGCCCAGATTGTCGGAAAGTCATTAGTTCTTCCAAGATAAAGGCTGTAGCTCATTAGTATCGGGCGCACAGGGGGTTTTTTTAGGCGGCACGTAGCCAGTTCGCTGGTCTTCCGGTAGCGCTTGCTCATAGGCAATAATAGCCTGCATACACAATTCTTTTTGCTCGCGAGTAAGACTATTTCCGTCGGGCCATTTACCTATCTCTACACCAAGCTTCAGACGTAAATAAATATCTGGAGTGATGCTGTTAAGCAGTTGTTTGAGGTCCATATTTCTCTCATCGGTTTTTTCAACGGAGTCATTATGAGCTCCATGCTTACAAAGACTACCCTGCCCTATTTTTTTAACTTTGCCAATAATCCAAATGACAGACCGAGCAACATTCCACTCAGAAGGCCCCCCAAATGAGCGGCATTGGCAATACCTACACCTAGCAAAAACGTCACCACAGGAGTCATACAAAGCACTAGCCAGCCAATCATAAAGGTGATTATCCCTCTCGGTAGCGTCATTATTGGATGAGGTGCAATACTATTGGCAATCCAAAGATACCCTAACAATGCGTAAACTACACCGGACATCCCCCCGAAGTTCGCCGCTCCTGACCACCAAAACTGGATTGCGTTGGACATTAAACCAGTAACCAGAATGATTAGCATTAGATGAAAGGATCCCATCAATTCCTCAATGCGTGAACCCAGCATCGATAGCCACAGACTGTTAAAAACAAAATGAAGTATTCCAAAGTGCAAAAAGATTGGGGTAATCAATCGCCAATACTCAGCACTATTAAATCCGGCAAAACTAAAATAGCCTAAGGCAGTGCGGTAACTAAAACTAACCAGCATGCCTCCGAGCGCACTCAACACGACAAACAGTGTTACCGCGGGATAACGTTTAGCGAGAACATACCAATTGGGTTGTTGTGACATTGAACCAGGACCGTCCGTTAAAAAACGCTATATCTAATCATCACTTTTCTCTACGTCTAATCGACTTCCCCAGCCCAGTTTTGAACGGCAAACACTATAAAAATTGTTGTCTTGAGGATGAATCAGAAGAATGTCATGTTTATGACGTGCAATAGTAATAATGTCGCCCGGCTCGGTCACAATATCGTTTTGCCCATCACAAGTCAGTACTGGCTGTAATTCATTTCGCGTACTTACTCTGAGTTCCAGCTTTGCACTGCCGTGCAGCGCGATGGGTCTACTACTAAGAGTATGAGGATTTAACGGAACAACCACCATGGCATCTAACTCTGGAAAAAGCAGCGGCCCGCCTGCCGATAAGGCATAGGCCGTTGAACCCGTTGGGGTGGCAACAATCAAGCCATCGGATCGCTGACTATAGACAAACTCACCATCGACATAGAGTTCAAATGTCATCATTCTCGCTGACATTCCTGGATGCAGGGCAATGTCATTTACCGCTGTGCTGCTGCCAATAAGTGCTCCATCACGCATTACGATGGTCTCAAGCATAAAGCGGCGGGTTTGCTTATAATCGCCCATTAGCACTGGCAACACGCGCGCTTCAATTTCATCTGGAGATATGTCCGTCAAAAAGCCTAAACGCCCCCTGTTGATACCTAATAAAGGAATACCAAAAGAAGCCATCTTACGGCTGGCACTGAGCATACTTCCATCACCGCCAACCACAATACCTAGATCAATAGAGTCACAGAAATCTGTAATAGAAAAAACTTTCTCCACCGGCCAATCAACTAGTTTCGCTGTTTGCTGTTCATAGACAACATCACGCCCCTGACTGACAAGAAAAGTCTCTAACCTGTGCAGAGATTCCTTAACTTCAGGTAAATCAAGATTGCCGAGTAAACCAACTCGCTGAAAATGGCCCATACACGCTAGCTCTAATAGTGTTTCCGAAGATTATACAGTCTCGACTCACAATTCTATTACTTTATTGCAAAACAAAGCACCCATCGCGCAGAACCGCTTCGTTCTCTCATGCAATAATTTTTATTATTGAAAAACATATTTTGATGCATAATGCCGGATTACAATGTATCTACGCTACTGAGAGTCTGATATGGCTAATGAAACATCTAAAGGGATAGTTCTTATCGGTATGCCTTGCGCGGGTAAAAGTACCATCGGAGTACTATTGGCAAAGGCCCTAGACATGGAGTTCTTAGATACCGACCACAGCATCGAGCTTTTTCTTGATAGCGATCTGCAAACCTATGTCAATAACAGCGGCTACCAAGCGCTTAGGGACGCGGAGGAAAAAGTGTTACTCAAGGAAAGTGCCTACGGCAAAGTGATCGCCACAGGCGGCAGCGCGGTCTATTCAGAGGTAGGCATGGCACATCTAAAATCTCAAGCCACAGTAATATTTTTAGATCTACCTAAACAACAACTTGAACAAAGAATGACCAACTTTACGACTCGCGGTATTGCCCGTCGACCCAATCAGAGCCTATCCAGTTTATTTGATGAGCGCCGAACTCTGTATTTACGCTATGCTGACCTTCAGGTAGACTGCGCCGATAAATCCATTAGTCAGTTACTAGCAGAGCTACTAACTCTTTCAAGTGGATGTCTTAGCATTTAAACATCGCCAGTTATAACCCTCAATATTATCTCAATACTGTTAGCAGTGACTGCTTCAGATATTCAATGTTGTTGGAATTGACACCGGCTAAATTGATCCGTGTAGAGGATACAATGTAAATGCCGAACTCATTGCGGAGTCGCTCCAATTGCGGCGTGGTGATTCCCAGAAATGAGAACATGCCTTTTTGGCGATTAATATGGCTGAAATCCATGCCGGCATCATTATCTTGGAGGCTATCGCAAAGCAGACCCCGCATCGCTTTAACTCGAAGCCTAACTTCCTCCAATTCTGCCTGCCACTGACTACGCAGTTGCTGGTCCCCCAAAACCATCGAAACCAAAAGTGCTCCGTGGGCCGGCGGCATAGAGTAAATAGAGCGTGCAGTTGACATTGCCTGACTGACCACAACATCTGCCCGCTCAGTATTTTCAGCAATAAACGTAATCGAGCCAGTACGCTCACGATATAGACCAAAGTTTTTTGAGCAAGACGATGCTATTACCAACTCAGGTAAGCGCTCAGCCATCATACGCATTCCATAAGCATCTTCATCTAAACCATCACCCAACCCTTGATAGGCAGTGTCAATAAAGGGGATAAATCCTCTCTCAAGCGCGATATCAGCAATTTCATCCCATTGCGCATGGGTTAGGTCTGCACCCGTAGGGTTATGGCAGCAGCCATGCAGTAAAACCATATCTCCGGCTGGCACACTGCGCAGCGTATCCATCATTGCCTGCGCATTTATTTGGCGGCTACCCATGTCGTAGTAAGGGTACTGATTGATCTCAAATCCAGCACTACCTAATAGGGGAATATGATTTGGCCAAGTTGGGACACCAATCCATAATTTCGATTCTGGCCGAGCTTTGCGCACAACCTCTGCACCTACTCGCAAAGCGCCGGACCCACCTGGCGCCTGAATGCTCTTCACTCGACCCGAATTGAGTATACTGTGTCCCTCACCAAACAGCAGTTCCAGCATACGTTGGTTATATTCTGGATCGCCCGCCATACCTTGATAGGACTTGGTAGTCTCTAGCACCATTAGCCGTGACTCTGCTTCCTTGACAGCCGCCATCACAGGGGTTCTTCCGTGGTCATCTTGATAAACTCCCACTCCAAGATCAATTTTTTCAGAACGGGTGTCGGCCTTAAAAGCAATCATAAGACCAAGAATGGGGTCGATAGAGACGGGCTTCAAATTCTCAAACATGTTGGGTGTCCTGATAGTGTATTTTTAATAAAAAGAGTCTACTACGATTAAAGTAATTTGTTCAGGGGCTATTAATAAATTCAACGACATTCGCATTAAATTCATCTGGCTTTTCAGCATGTAGCCAATGCCCAACACCCGCAATAATCCGAAGTTCACTGCTTGGGAAAAGCTGACCAATGATCGGTTGATGTTTCGTCTGAATATATGCTGAGTTTTCACCCTTTAGGAATAAACTAGGACCCTTGTAAGGCGGCCCCTCTGGCGCTGCTGCTAGCGTGCTGCCATAGTTAGTCGCAATCGCTTGCATGTTTAGCTTTAATGAGTAGTTACCCTCGACATTACGGCCCAAGTTTTTAAGCAGAAAGGCGCGCGTTGAATGCTCAGGCACATGCTTCGCCATTAGTGCATCAGCCTCAGCTCTATTCAGAATAGTTGCCGATGACAACTCTAACAAAGCATCTAGGGTAGCATCTTGGCGAGGATTGTAGGCAACAGGCGATATATCAGCAACCACTAACTTGGCAACGCGGTCAGGATGATTAAGTGCGACTTGCATGGCAATCTTACCACCGAGTGAGTGCCCTACTAACCTAGCATCCGGCAGTCCCAATTCATCCATCAAGTCAACGACGTCATTGGCCATCGATGGGATGTCCATAGTTGGGTCATGTGGTGAATCACCATGATTTCTTAAATCAACACTGATGACTCTGTAATGGTCGGCCAAATATCGCGCCAAATTACCCAGATTTGAGAGGGAGCCAAACATACCATGCATAAGTATCACCGCATGCCCATCCCCCTGCTCAGTATAGTTAAGCTGCATAATCTTCCGAATCCCTTATTGAGTAATGCTGCGATTACGATATTTGTCTTTGTTTTTGCGGCCCTTGGCATATAGCTTTGGTCGCAATAACCGTCGTAACGCTGGGAAAAGGTAGCTTAAGGTGACGAGTCTGCCACTAGCCGCCGGCATAGCTATTTCAGTTTTCTCGCCACACGCAATACTCAGTACGGCATCTGCCACGGCATCAGCGCTACTCATTGGCTGAGAGAACACAATATCTTCAACGTTATCAATTTCACTCATGATAAAGCCGGTATCAATAGGACCTGGGGATACTACGCCGACCTTAATGTCGGTCTCTTGTAACTCATCCGCAAGCGCGAAGGCAAAGGCTCGCAACCCTGATTTGGTTGCAGAGTATGTCGCCGCTCCTTGTAACGGAGCCATGCCCGCCAGTGAACCCACCATTACGATAGCACCCCCATCGGACTTTTTAATAAAAGGTAGCGCAGCACACGATAGCATTAATGGTGCACGTAAATTAATGTCCACCATCATAGCCACATCCGCTGGCTCAACTTTTTCAATATTGCCACGGCTGTGCATGCCTGCGTTATTGATGAGCACATCAACTCTGCCAAACTCAGCCTCCGCTTTAGTCAGCAGAGCCAGGCATTGATCGGTATTAGACACATCCATTGCAACGGTGAGCACTGAACATTGAGCCGATAGTTCTTCAGCAATGATATCCAGTCCAGCTTGACCTCGAGCACAAAGAACCAAGTTTGCTTTGTGGTTTGCAAATGCTCGTGCGCAGGCTGCTCCAACTCCTGCAGAGGCCCCTGTAATAATGACGGTTTTTCCTTTAAACACACTATTCATCGGCTGTCCTATCTATTTGGTGACGCATTTTAAATGGGCTGTAAGTATACATTTTCTACTATCTGTCTCTAGCTCTTTTTAGCACAACGTTAAGATTTATTTGTTAAATCTCGAAGTGCCGACTTGAGTTGAGGAAACCTAAATTCAAAACCTTGAGTGAGTACTTTTGTAGGCAATACTCGTTGGCCTTGCAACAATAACTCGACACCCATTTCGCCAAATAATAATTTCACCATAAATGCTGGCATTGTCAGTACCGCAGGCCTGTGCAAAACAGCGCCAAGTGTCTGGGTAAACTCTCGATTAGTCACTGGATAGGGTGCTGTTGCATTGACCGGTCCAGTCAAATTACTGGTTAAAACACAGTACTTTAATAACTCAACCATGTCATTGATATGAATCCAAGACATGAACTGTTTACCATCACCAATAGGCCCACCTAAACCCAATTTAAAGGGCGTTAGCATCTTAGCCAGCGCACCCTTCTCGCCAAGAACGATTCCAGTACGCACTAAACAAACCCGCGTACCTAACTTTTCGAATTGTAGAGCGCTGGATTCCCACTCATCACAAAGTCTATGAGAAAAACCATCTTTACCACCATCTGATTCATCCACAGCATCTGTACCAGGCCCGTAGTACCCAATTGCAGACCCACTGATAAGAGCATCTGGCGGTGATTGCCGCTGACTAAAAAAATCAAATAACGCATTAGTAAGGTCTCTTCGGCTGGCACAAAATCGTTGTTTGCGTGATTCAGTCCAGCGATTGTTGGCCAAAGGTTCTCCTGCCAAATTAATCACCGTGTCAACTCGTCTATCACTGGGTATTTGCTCAAGCGTAGCTATGACATCAATCGAGTTCGGCAACACTTTCTTGGCGGCTTCAACATTTCGGCTTAGTACTATCATGGACCAACCCAAGTTCTCGGCCTCGCGACAAAAATGCACACCAATAAAGCCACTGCCGCCCGTAATTAGAATTGTTGGCATTTTAAATAATCCTTTCATTAGAGGTCATACTTAGAAGTGATGTCATAATAACCCATATTAAAGACATTCTTTACTTTACCCAAGCGATTCTGAATTGCTAAAATCCGTCCTTAGATTGTTTAAATCCCTAATTGTTAAATTAACAACCCAGGCAACAATAATGAGTCTTGCGAACAAAGTTTTAGCGTCAAATAACGATCTTCCCATTCGATCGGACCAGCCAGTGCACAGCGGTAAAGTCCGCTCTGTCTATTGGCTGACCGAAAGTGACAGTAAACGACTAATTAAAGAAAAGAATTACGATGTTGCAGCGGACGCACCTCTAGCAATAATGGTCATTAGTGATCGTATCTCAGCATTCGAATGTATCTGGCGTGGTGAAGGTGATATGCGCGGTGTTCCGGGTAAAGGCGCTGCGCTAAATGCTATCTCTAACCACTGGTTCAAATTGTTTCGTGAACAGGGGCTTGCTGACAGCCATATTCTTGATGTTCCTCACCCGCTAGTCTGGCTCGTTCAAAGAGCTAAACCCGTAATGATTGAAGCCATATGTCGGCAGTACATTACCGGTTCCATGTGGCGGTCTTATGAAAAAGGTGAAAGAGACTTCTGTGGCATCGAGTTGGAAAATGGACTGGGACGTGACCAGAAATTGGCGGAGCTGCTAATTACCCCATCTACCAAAGGTATTCTCACCGGCATTCCTGGCGTACCTGAGGTGGATGATGTGAATATTTCACGAGCTGACATAGAACAAAATGCCGCCGCCTTTAAATTTAACAGCAAAGATGATATCGATGAGTATGAAAAGCTTCTGAGAGAAGGTTTTGGAGTTATTAGTGCTGAACTGGCCAAGCTCGATCAAGTTTTTGTCGATACCAAATTCGAATTTGGCTATGTGACAGATAGACAGGGTAACGAAAAACTTATCTACATGGATGAAGTAGGAACTCCTGACTCCTCTCGAATATGGGATGGTGGAAATTATAGAGATGGAAAAGTAGTAGAGAATTCGAAAGAGGGCTTCCGCCAACTGCTCCTGACGCATTTCCCAGAACCTGAGATTCTTTTGGATAAGAATCGTATGGAGGAGCGGTACGCATTAGCTAAAGACAATGAGCTTCCCGAAAGCGTAATGATGCAGGTCTCAGACACCTATGTTAGTCTTGCCGAGAAAATAACGGGTAAACCCTTGATCATGTCCGACAATCCAAAGGCGGAGATACTGGCGATATTGGATCGCGACTATGGACTTGTTGACTAAGTGCAGTTTGGTGAACAGTTCAGTTCCTAAAGAATAAATCCATACTAGGCGATCGTAATGACTGAAGAAAATAATTTTAATATAGACTCAAGAAAACTGTTTAATCTTGGGGTTAACTTACTCGTCGCGGGCTTTATTCGACAGAAGCCGGAGGATGCTAAAAAGCTTTTCAAAGAACTTAAACAAGGCGATTTAGTCCACTCTGGTCAGCTCACATCAGAGCAAAATGGAATGGTAATCCCCATCAAATTACAATTAGACCGCAGCGAGTACCGCGGTCAGTTTAACTATCCTAACTTTGAGATTTCAGTCAAAACCATGCTACAGAAATTTGAAACTGAAGTGCGTAAAGACAAGGACCTCAAAGACTTACACACCTTAACCAATGAAGCCACCGGCGGATTACTCTTTAACGTACCTACTGGCGTAAAGATCGGCGAAGACATTAATGTTCTGATGATGGCGGTTGAGCCGGCCGATGAAGCCTTGATCGTGAAGTTGATGTTCATGAATCCAGAGCAATTTCAGTCCTAGTATAGCCTTAGATTTACATGACCTCCGCCAACTAATTGTGGTGTGTCTTTCGACACATTTAGATACCTGTCCTATACTCAAGTAGGAGGCGTATGATTAATCTACGCGTAACAGACTGAAGTGTACGCAAAAATTTCATCCGCCTGACCTAACAATAAAAATTTAAGGGGTCAGACTATGAGGCGTCATTTTTATACCTGTAGTAATCTCGATGAACTAGAGGATGTCGAAAGAGAATTAGAGCGCAAGGGTATCTCAACACCACATATTCATGTATTAAGTCTAGATGACGCCGCCGTAGCTCAACATGTCCATCTCCACGAGGTTGAAGCGGTGCTAAGAACCGACGTAGTGCATGGCACTGAGATTGGCGCACTAATCGGGTTGGTTATATCTACGAGTATCTTACTCACAGCACATCTAGCCGGTTGGGCAGAGGGTCCGACATGGATTCCTTTTGTCTTTTTATCTATTGTGGCGCTTGGCTTTTGTACATGGGAAGGCGGATTCTTTGGTATTCAAATTAAAAATAAGCGCTTTTCTCACTTTGAATCTGAACTTAAAGCAGGTCAGCATTTATTTTTTGTCGATATTGAATCAGAAAAGGAACAACTTCTGGGAGATGTTATTAGAGCTCACCCACAGTTAATTGCGGCGGGTGAAGGACCCTCGGTACCTCATTGGTTTATTCGTCTGCAAGATCGTTTCAAGCGTTTTGTAAAGGTTATGCCCTAAAGTTATAGAGTGTTATTGGAAAAATAACAAACGGTTAAAGTAAGTGTAACTAGCCTCGCTAGCCATTAAAGCAATTAGCACAAGAATGCATAGTGGTGGCATCAAAATAGCTAATACGAAAGCTACTCGTTCCCATATCATATGCATAAATACAGCTACAATTAACCCAGCTTTTAAGAACATAAACACTAAAATTAGCGTCCAGCGAAGTCCACCCTGAATTTGTATGTAATCTACAAGGTAGGAAAAGCTGCTGAGAACAAATAATAAGCCCCAGACTTTGAAATAGAGACTAATAGGGTGTTCCTGAACTTGTGCATCACTACTATGCTGCATAGTTAACTCCTCTACCAAAGATAAAAGAAAGCAAATATAAAGACCCAAACAAGATCTACAAAGTGCCAATATAGGCCGGTAATTTCTACAATTTCATAGCCTCTATCCTCATAGTCGCCGCGCAGTACTTTTAAGGCGACAACGGTGAGATAAACCACGCCGATGGATACGTGAAACCCATGAAAACCTGTGATCATAAAGAAAGCAGCTCCGAACTGCGCCGCACCCAGAGGATTTCCCCATGGACGCACGCCTTCCTCAACGATTAATTTAGTCCACTCAAATGCCTGCATACCCACAAAAGAGAGACCAAAAAATGCAGTAACTAACATCAGTGCTGCAGCCTTTTTGCGCTGACGGCGATAACCACAATTAACGGCCATTGCCATGGTGCCACTGCTGGTAATCAGCACAAAGGTCATAATCGCAATGAGAATTAAAGGAATGTGTTCGCCAGCAATAGTGAGAGCAAACACTTCGCTGGAATTGGGCCAAGGCTCCGCGGTGGTCATGCGCACCGACATATAGGCGACTAAGAAACAACTAAATATAAATGTGTCGCTAAGCAGAAAAATCCACATCATGGTTTTTCCCCAGGACACATTTTTAAACGCATCTTTATCTGAGATCCAGTCCTGAACTAATCCATTGACACCCGATTTGGCTGAGACTGCAGAATTTTGCATGCTGTTTATTCTCCTAATCCACAGAATTTAGCGATGGCCGCATAGGTACCTGGAGAGCTTGATAAAAGAGCAAAAAGCAGCATCCAGACAAACAATAAGAAGTGCCAGTAGGTTGTACATAACTCAATACTTAGCTTGGCTAATGAAACAGATTTACTGTCTAACTTGTGAGCAGCCAGCGAGAGTCGATAGGTCGCAATCATCCATGCACACATACCACCAATGACGTGGAGACCATGCAAACCAGTGAGTAAAAAGAAAAAAGCATTGGCGGGATTACTACTGGCAAGATAACCTCGATCAGTGAGATATTGCCAGAATACTAATTGGCCTATTAAGAAGCCAAGCGAAGATAGCCCAGCCAGCCATAGGAACTCTCTAGTATTTCCCTGTGTCGGTCGATCTACATCCCGCCGAGCCATTTCGAAGGCGACACTCGCTACCAACAGTAACGCAGTGTTTATCCATAGCTGAGTCGTCTTCGCCAGTGGTTGCCATGGCTCTGACAACGCTTCCCAGTCAGACACCTGTGAGCGCAAAATATAAGATAGTAAAAACAGCAAAAACATAGAACTTATCGCTGCCATCAGTAGGTGTAGCCCTGTTTTTGCACTCGCACTACGACGTTGAAAGTGACTTTTTGGCGCCTCAATTGGCATCGAACTGGCTTGTACTAGCATAACTCTCTCCACTGAAATCGGTTGGTCTTACTATTCATCCAAATCACTCTCATGGACAGGTACCTGATCTGCTGAAATAGTTTGAGGGACATAATCAAGCTCGGCTTCGGGTACCCCATAATCATAGGCCCAGCGATGCACGACGGGCATCGACTCGCCCCAATTACCATGTTTAGGCGGTGTATCTGGGGTTAACCATTCGAGTGAATTAGCGCGCCACGGGTTCCCACCTGAGGGCTTGCCTTTAAACAGACTGTAGACAAGATTATATAAAAATAATAATTGGCTAATACCCACTGCAATTGCAACCACAGTAATAAAGGCATTTAAGCTCTGAGCTGAATCAGGAATGAACTGATAGTCTTCGTAGGCGTAATATCGTCGTGGCATACCGAGAAAACCTAAGTAATGCATGGGAAAATAAATGAGATAGGTACCCAGAAAAGTTATCCAAAAATGTAACTGACCAATACCGTCATGAAGCATGCGGCCGGTAATTTTTGGGTACCAATGATAGATGGCGCCAAAAACCACAAGAATGGGTGCCACACCCATAACCATGTGGAAGTGCGCGACGACAAAGTAAGTGTCTGACAAAGGAATATCAACCACTACATTACCCAGGAATAGCCCCGTCAAACCGCCTACCAAAAAAGTCACAATAAACGCTAATGAAAACAGCATGGGCACAGTGAGATGGATATTTCCACGCCAAAGAGTTAATACCCAGTTATAGACTTTAAGGGCCGTAGGTACTGCAATCACAAGCGTAGTGGTAGCAAAGAAAAAGCCAAAATAAGGGTTCATACCACTGACATACATGTGGTGAGCCCAGACTACAAAACTGAGCACACCTATGGCTACGATTGCCCAAACCATCATTCTGTAACCGAATATACTGCGTCTCGCATGAACACTGATTAAATCTGACACTAAGCCAAATGCGGGTAAGGCAACGATGTAGACCTCTGGATGACCAAAAAACCAAAACAGATGCTGAAACAAGATGGGGCTACCACCGGTATGATCCAGTTGAGTACCGAACTGCATCATCTCTGGCATAAAAAAACTAGTGCCAATAGTTTGGTCAAGTAACATCATAATCCCACTGACAAACAATGCAGGAAACGCTAATAGAGCAAGGATGGTTGCGACAAAAATCCCCCAAACCGTTAGCGGTAGTCTGAACATTGTCATTCCGTGGGTACGAGCTTGCAGAACAGTGGTTACATAATTTAGTCCGCCCATGGTGGCCGCGATAATAAAAATAATCAGAGACACCAACATTAAGATAATACCCCACTCAGAACCCGGCGTGCCTGCGGTGATCGCCTGCGGAGGATAGAGAGTCCAACCTGCTCCTGTGGGCCCCCCTGGGACAAAGAAGCTGGCTATCAGTACGAGAACCGATACTAGATAAAACCAATAGCTGAGCATATTTACAAAGGGGAAAACCATGTCTCTAGCACCGACCATCAGTGGAATCAGATAGTTACCGAAACCACCCAAAAAAAGTGCTGTAAGCAAATAAATAACCATGATCATGCCATGCATTGTCATAGCCTGATAATAACCGGTAGAGTCCATGTCTATGCTGCCAGGAAACCCTATTTGCATGCGCATCATGCCAGAGAGAACGAGAGCTACTAGCCCTACCGCAATTGCAGTTAGGGAGTACTGTATAGCGATGACTTTATGATCTTGACTCCATACATATTTCGCATAAAAGCTCGTTGGCTCATGGAGTTCTTCATGTTCTGCATCATCTACATAAGCCATAGATTACTCCTCAACCGGCTGTTTATTGGATGGTTCAGCGCTCTCACTAGATAGAGACTCAATATACGCCACTAAACTTTCGAGTTGCTCGTCGCTAAATTGGTAGGCAACCATTACAGGTGGATAGCCCGCGACAATCTTTGCCGCGGGATCAACAATAGATTCAATGAGGTAGTCGGCATCGACAAGTACCTCACTGCCATCAACAAGACTTTCTTTAGCACCAAACAAGTCGAGCCACCCTGGGCCTAAACTAGGACCTCCATTGATACTATGACAGGCAAGGCAACCACGACTGGACGCTAACAGTTGGCCTTGTTCAACCAGCCCCTCAACGGTGCCTCCGGTAAGTACCTGGGCAAAGGTAATTTGCTCTGATAACCATTGCTGATAATCAGAGGCTGTATCGACAACAATTTGACCACGCATGTTGTAATGACCAATGCCACAGTATTCAGCACAGAGAATTTCAAAGGTTCCTGGCACCGTGGGTGTAAACCAAAAATAGGTGATCTGGCCCGGAATGAGATCCATCTTGGCTCTAAATTGGGGGACATAAAAATCATGTAGTACATCTTTGGAGCGCAGAAGAACTTTGGTGGGTTGATTAACCAAAAGGTGCATTTGATTACCAGCTACTAAAATATCGTCTTGCCCATTGGCATCATCTGGGTCAAGACCAAAGGTATTGATTTCATCCATTCTGCTGACGCTGCTACGACCAAACTTTTGATCAGCTCCTGGAAGCCGGTAGCTCCATCGCCATTGCTCACCGACGGCCTCAAACTCCACAGCGTTTGAGGGGACATGAACAAAATCGTCGTATACCACTAGTCCCGGCGCGAGCAACCCGCAGATAGCGACAGTGGTGACGCCAATCAACCACCACTCAAGCTTCTTATTTTCCGGTTTATACTCTGACCTGCGCTCTGGATCGGCCTGATATTTGTAGACGCAATAAGCCATGAAAACAACAATGGCAATAAAGAAAATAGCTGTAGTAACTACAGTAATAGTAATGATTGTGTCAATAGAACCCCAATTTGATGCCAGTGGCGTTGCTTGCCATGGACTGAGGAAATGAAACAATACTGAGATAATAACAATAGCGACCAAAATAACTGCAAAAGTCATATTGATTTGACCCCTGTTACAAAGGGCAGGTGCCTTATGTTGGCACTTTGCCAAAAAGACGGACGATTAGTCTCACTAAATATTCAGAGCCTTTATCAAGCACGCTATGCATTGAGACTTTAGCCGCCAATATATAATTATTTTTAAACTCTTCTTTGAGTCTAGCACACAGAAAAAAATCTGCAGGAAGCTTATCTAGAAAATTAAAATATGGCTGAAAGCCACATATATTTCGAAATACTGTGACATCATCAGGCTTTGTTCAGTATTATTCATGCACATCGGTTTAAAACTTTACTATGCCAATATGACAACTCATCTTGCTACTTTTAGTCTTCACTTTGCTGCCATCCTGCCAGAGATAGGCGCAGACAGCATGCCGTCACTGCTAGTCAATATGCTGAAAACGCTTGTGCCATTTGATAATGCGGTCATTGTTCATTATCAGGGAGGCAGTAAACCGCAAGTCCATTACAACGACATGCCTCCGATAGAACAAGAAAGTCAGATTGACGGCTTTGTAAATGGTGCATTCTTGCTGGATCCCTTTTATCGCGCTGCCATCGATAGAGGTATTGGTGGACTCCATCGCCTCAGTGAACTCGCCCCTGAAGGATTTAAAAAAACAGAGTATTACCGCAGTTACTTTAAGTTTACTGAAATTAGAGATGAGGTTGGCTACATCGTTCATATTGACAATGAACAGTTCATTAATATATCACTGGGCCGATTAGGCTTGACCCAACGATTTAACCGCACTCAACTTTCCATACTTGAGGATATTGCACCCATCATTGAGAGCATTTGCAATTTACAGTGGTCTAACAAAGAGAAGAGTACCACCGAGCCGATTAGTCAACTACCCGGACAATTAGACAGTGCACTGAAATATTTCGGCACCGCCTATCTCACCGATCGCGAGACTCAGGTAGTCCAGTTGTTTTTGCATGGGCACTCTACCAAATCAATTGCTGAGCGCCTGGGAATTTCGCCAGAAACGGTCAAACTACATCGCAAAAATAGCTATGCTAAACTAGATGTCTCCTCGCAGGCGGAGCTGTTTTATCTGTTTATTGATTCTTTGGCCAGTCTTAGTAACTATGTCGGCGGAGATCCTTTGGTTGGCTATCTCTGATCTTCAAGAAACACAACTTCCCCATCTTTTAGTCGCCCTCGGACATTGCTTCCTGGAGGGAACATCCCCTCTAAAATAACCTCCGCCAGTGGATTTTCAACCAGTTGCTGAAGGGCTCGCTTTAGGGGTCGCGCGCCATAGACTGGATCAAAGCCAACCTCCATTATTTGATTAAGCACATCATCATCAAGACTCAAACCCAAATCATGGAGTGCTAACCGTGTTTGCAACAGCCCCAACTGAACGCCCGCGATACCGAGTAATTCAGTTTTATCCAGCGGATGAAAAACCACTGACTCATCAACACGATTGATAAATTCAGGCCTAAAATTCATGGCAACTACATCCATCACCGCAGATTTCATCACCTCATAATTGTCCTCACCGGAAAGCAGCTGAATGACATCGGAGCCAAGATTGGATGTCATAACGATCACCGTATTCTTAAAATCGACAGTTCGGCCCTGCCCATCCGTGAGTCTTCCATCATCGAGCACCTGTAACAGCACGTTGAATATATCACTGTGGGCCTTTTCAACCTCGTCTAAAAGTACTACAGAGTAGGGTCTACGACGCACCGCTTCAGTCAGATAGCCGCCCTCTTCATAACCTACGTAACCCGGAGGGGCTCCTATCAGCCTTGCCACAGAATGCTTTTCCATAAATTCCGACATATCGATCCGAATCATGGCATCCTCACTGTCGAACAGAAATTCGGCCAATGACTTACACAGCTCGGTCTTACCCACGCCAGTAGGACCAAGAAACAAGAACGAGCCATTAGGACGATTGGGATCAGCTAAGCCTGCTCGAGCCCGACGCACAGCATTAGATACTGCTTTCACAGCTTCGCCTTGCCCCATCACTCGCTGATGCAATACTTCTTCCATGCGCATGAGCTTGTCACGCTCGCCCTCGAGCATCTTAGTGACCGGAATACCCGTCCACTTAGCAACCACCTCAGCCACTTCGTCCTCGGTTACCCTGTTACGCAACAACTGTTTCTCTACGATATCGTGATGACTGGCATCCTCCAGCTGATTTTCCAACTGAGGGATAATGCTGTATTGGATTTCGGCCATTTTCTCTAAATTACCCCCGCGGTGAGCAATCTCCAAATCAGATTTGGCCTGTTCCAGTTCACTTTTAATATGGGTAGCGCCTTGCACAGAGGCTTTTTCAGCCATCCAGATTTGTTCGAGATCAGCATAATCCTTTTCTAAACTACCAATGTCCTCTTGAAGCTTCTTTTGTCGCTTTTTGGCTGCCAAATCGGTCTCTTTCTTCATCGCTTCACGTTCAATTTTTAACTGAATCAACCGTCGTTCAAGCCGGTCCATCACCTCTGGCTTAGAGTCGATTTCCATGCGAATACGGCTGCCCGCCTCATCTATCAAATCAATCGCCTTGTCGGGTAACTGACGATCGGTAATGTAACGCGCAGACAGCCGAGCCGCGGCTATGATTGCACTGTCGGTAATCTCAACGCCATGATGTACCTCATAGCGTTCTTTTAATCCCCTCAATATAGCAATGGTGTCCTCTTCATTAGGCTCCTCAACAAGAACCTTCTGAAACCGACGTTCAAGGGCGGCATCTTTCTCAATAAACTTACGATATTCATCCAAGGTAGTTGCACCAACACAATGCAGTTCTCCCCTAGCCAATGCCGGTTTGAGCATATTGCCAGCATCCAGAGAACCCTCGGCTTTGCCTGCACCGACCATGGTATGCAACTCATCGATAAACAGAATGATTTGACCCTCCTGTTTAGAAAGGTCTTTTAGTACCGCTTTTAAGCGCTCTTCGAAGTCGCCACGAAACTTAGCACCCGCTAGCAGAGCACCTAGATCCAGCGTAAGCACTCGTTTATTCTTCAAACCCTCGGGCACCTCACCATTGATAATACGCTGGGCTAGACCCTCAACAATCGCGGTTTTCCCCACGCCCGGTTCACCAATTAATACAGGGTTATTTTTTGTGCGGCGCTGTAAAACCTGAATGGTTCGACGAATTTCGTCATCTCGACCAATGACCGGGTCAAGCTTACCCTTTTCCGCACTTTCCGTCAGATCGATGGTATATTTTTCTAGTGCCTCGCGTTGCCCCTCGGCATCCGGGTCATCCACTGAATCGCCACCCCGCACACTAGCGATACCGGCAATTGCTTTTTTAGTATCTCCAAATTTACCCAGCATTTTCCCTATTTGACCGGAATCTTGTAACAGTGTTTGCAGGAGCGTCTCACTGGACATGTAGTGGTCGTTATTTTTTTGCGCCGCCCGATCTGCCAAGTTCATCAAACGCCCAAGCTCTTGACTAATATTGACGTCTCCGGTGGGTGATTTGACCTTGGCTAACTGATCCAGCTGCTGATTTAATTGTTGCTGCAGGCCACTTACATCAAATCCAGCTCGATTAAGAATTGGTCGGACACTGCCCCCCTGCTGGTTGAGCAGCGCAACGAATAGATGAGCAACCTCAATAGCCGAATGATCATTACCAATCGCAATAGATTGGGCCTCCGCAAAAGCCTGTTGAAGTTGATTGGTAAATTTTTCCGCGCGCATAACTCTGCCTTTTTAATTTTAATCCGTTGTCTACTAAAAGAGTTGGGGATGATATGCCCAAATTTCAATGTTATCTTGAAAATGAGTACATCAAAGGCTGTTCTTAAGGGAAATTAATAAACTGCTTAGCTGGATTTGAGCAGGAGAGCTGGTGTTTATTAGCGTTTCATGAGAAGCCCATAGTCATGGTTTAGGCCGGCGTTTTAGGCTAGACAATTACTACAACTTGATGGATTACTGATGAAATAGAATTTTTTTTCAGCCAGCTCTGCCTAGAACAGAGCTAGCTATTTTTTCATAACATCTTAGGCTTGATTGAGTGCTGTTGTCATTTCTACTACTGCTTTCTTGCCATCGCCATACACCATAATGGTATGGTCCATCGCAAACAGTGGGTTAGGCAGTCCAGCGAAACCGGGGCTGAGCGAGCGCTTAATCACCACAACATTTTTAGCCTTATCGACATTGAGAATGGGCATACCATAAATTGGACTTCCCTCAGAATCTCTGGCCATTGGATTGGTTACATCATTGGCACCAATGACAATAACCACATCAGTATCTTCAAAAGTTGGGTTAATTCGATCCATCTCAACCAGTTTGTCATAGGGCACTTCGGCCTCGGCGAGCAATACATTCATGTGGCCTGGCATCCGTCCTGCAACGGGATGAATACCATACTCAACCTCAGTACCATTTTTCTCCATAGCATCTGCCAACTCACGCACAGCATGCTGAGCTTGAGCCATTGCCATTCCGAACCCAGGCACAATAACAACCCGCCGAGCCGTTTCCAATATCAACGCTACTTCATCTGGCTGGGCGCTAGTAACTTTCCCTGCATAAATTTCATCGGCATCTATCTCTTCGCCACCGGCAGCCATCTTGCCAAACAACACATTAGCCAGCGACCGATTCATAGCAACACACATTATTTGCGTTAAAATAAGACCGGAGGTGCCCACCAAGGAACCGGCAACAATAAGTACCGTATTGCCAAGAATGAACCCGGCTAAGGCTGCTGCAATGCCTGAGTAAGAATTTAGTAGTGCTATAACTACGGGCATATCGGCACCGCCAATAGGCATCACCAAGAACAGCCCCAATAAGAGAGCTAGCGATAAAATAGCGGCCATGGCGGCAACATCACCAGGATCATTAGCTAAGAGGTAGACCGAAAATAGCGCGCCGGCCAATATAAGACCATTACCAATAGGACCACCAGGGAGACCACGACTTTTCTTGATTAATTCTTGAAGCTTGCCAAAGGCAACTAAGCTACCGGTTAAGGTTACCGCCCCGATGAGTACCGTAAGCCCGATCGATAAAATCGCAATAGTGCCAACCAAGCCCTCGCCGAAGATATTACTGGAAACGACAACTGGATCGAAAAAATTAACCAGAGCTGACGGCGCCATTCCAACTCGAGTTGCATATTCTGCCAGTGCAATGGTCAAAGAGGCACCGCCACCAAAACCATTAAGCAATGCGACCATTTGAGGCATTGACGTCATCTGTACTTTCAGGGCCATCACCCCGCCAATGATACCGCCGACAATCACCCCAGCAATAACATAGGTAAAGTCGACGTCATTTATGGTTATTAGAGTAACAACCACGGCAACCAACATTCCTAACGCAGAGAGCATGTTTCCCCGGACAGCAGTCTTTGGTTTTGTAAGGCCCTTAATGCCGAGAATAAATAAAGTTGCCGACAATAAGTAAATAAAATTGATCAGGTCTGGATTCATCATCTACTTCCTTTTAAACATAGCAAGCATACGGTTAGTCACTAAATAACCGCCAACAACATTAATCGTTGCAAGTGTGACCGCCGTGAAGCCGAGCCAGTTAACCAGTGCTGGAGAACCATTAGTACCTGCTGCCAGCAATGCGCCGACCAAAGTGATACCGGAAATCGCATTAGTTCCTGACATCAACGGGGTATGCAGTGTAGGCGGGACTTTTGTGATCAGTTCAACGCCTAGGAACAGGGCAAGAACAAATAACGCTAAAAGTAAAATTAAGATTTCCATAGATGATTTCTCTTATTCTTGGTCGGTAGCTGCAGTATCTTCAGCCGATTCTTGTTCTGGGGGAGTTGTTGGATTGATTTCATCCAAGCCAAGTAACTTTCTCATGTATGTATGAGGTACGTCACCGTCATGAGCGACGACAGTTCCAGCGACAATTTCATCATCGAAATTAAGCTGAAGATCTCCGCCTTCATCGAGAATAAGCTCTAACAGGGTTTGCATGTTTTTCCCATACATCTGGCTCGCATGGTAAGCCAAGTCTGATGGAACGTTCTCAGGGCCTACGATAATCACATCATGGGCAACAATAGTTGTCCCTTGTTCAGTAAGGTCACAGTTTCCCCCTCGTTCTGCAGCGAGATCCACTATGACGGCACCTGGCTTCATCGCTATAACCATCTCTTCTGTTACTAGAATCGGTGACTTTGCCCCGGGAATAGCGGCCGTAGTAATAATGATATCTTGCTGGGCAACCACTTCAGTCATCAATTCGCGCTGCCGGCGAAGAAAGTCTTCCCCCTGCTCTTTAGCGTAACCGCCGGCGCCTTCCGTTTCGCCAGTATCGAGATCCAACTCGATAGGCTTTGCCCCCACCGAGATAATCTGTTCTCTAGCGGCGGGGCGAACATCGTACGCCTCAACAACTGCTCCTAGCCGCTTAGCCGTGGCACAGGCCTGCAGACCGGCAACGCCCACCCCCATAATGAGCACACGAGCGGGTTGAAGAGTACCTGCTGCGGTCATCAGCATAGGAAAAATACGTGGAGATGCCGAAGCACCAATCAAAACCGCTTTATAGCCGGCTAAGGTCGCCATAGACGACAGCACGTCCATACTTTGCGCGCGGCTAATACGTGGTACCAACTCAAGAGCGATGGCGCTGGCTCCTGTTGCAGCGACTGCCTTGGCAGCCTGTGGTGAAGCTAATGGATCCATCATTCCTATCACCAACTGACCACGACGTAACAACGCTAGATCTGAATCGCTGTTTTCAGTATTTGAACCAAAACTTTGGACTTGTAAAATAATATCAGCCGTGGCAAATATCTCTGCTCGGTCAGCTATCGTAGCTGCGCCAGCAGCTTTGTATTCAGAATCTGGGTAGCCAGCTGCGCTACCCGCATTTTTTTGGATAAGCACCTTGACCATTCTGTCTGTTAATGTTTTGACATTGGCAGGGGACATGGCGACGCGCTTCTCACCGGTTTTGATTTCCGAAGGAATCCCGACTATCACTCAATTCTCCTTAAATTTTGTATTTGAATACTGTTGTTTTAAAGACTAAAAACGAATAGTACCAAAAAAACCGTGGGGCCCATACCAACAATATAAATAGTCACTATTACAAACTAAAAACTTGGATCACCAGACATTCTGAGTTGCCTTATTGATTGAGTAAGCCTTCTAAAGAGTCTCACCAAACTCCATTTCAATTACAGAATTTAAGGGGGGCTTCAGTACTAACATAGTTTTATGAGCCACAACTAAATACCATCTGCACCTGGCGTATAGATGCGTGTTAGATGAGTATTGTTTGGTTAGTTGTTTGGATCCGAATTGCCTTGAGATTATAGTCTTCGCCTATTACGCAATCAAGGGCTCAGTAAATTCCCGGACGAATGGTACTTGATACCTATAAAGGCGCTTAGCTAACACGTGATATTGAGAATTCTGCAAGATCCAACAGTACATTTTTGTAAGCACTATCGGGCATTCCAGCAAGCGCATGTTTAGCAAGCTCAACTTCCTCTGAGGCTTGCTGACGGCTATAGGAAAGGCCTCCGCTAGTATTGACTACATGTAATATAGCCCCAAAATTATCTGCGGTCTTGCCCGCAATAGCATTGCGAATCAAATCAGCATCTTCAGGTCCAGCATTATCACGAGCAAAAATAAGTGGCAGAGTCATCTTACCTTCGGCTAAATCACTACCAATGTTCTTGCCAGTGATCTCGATATCACCTTGATAATCCAAAACATCATCAGCAATTTGAAACGCCATCCCCAGATGCTTTCCATAAGCAATCATCGCATCTTGATTTTTCCCGGCAAGACAGGCACCAACTTGAGCAGCGGCCTCGAAAAGCTTAGCTGTTTTTCGGTAAATTACCTGACGATAAATATCTTCGGTGATTTCCGGATTACCGGCATTCGCCATCTGCTGAACCTCGCCTTCGGAAATCACGTTGGTCGCATTTGCCATAACACCCATGATCGGCATATGCGCTATTTCAACCAACATCTGAAAGGCTCTTGAATAGAGAAAGTCGCCAACCAACACACTGGGTGCATTACCCCATTGGGCGTTAGCCGTCTGACGACCACGCCGAAGACTGGAAACATCAACCACATCATCATGAAGAAGAGTCGCGGTATGGATAAATTCAATCACTGCAGCCATCTTCAGATGCTCTTCGCCCTCATAGCCATTAGCCAAAGCACTGAGTAATACAACCACTGGTCGCAGGCGCTTACCACCTGCCTCAACAATATATTGGCCAATATTCTCCACCAGGCCCACATCAGACTGTAGCTGGCTGACAATTAATATATTGACGGCGGCGAACTCTTGTTCCACCGCTTTGTGGAAAGGTTGCATTGAGAGCGTAGATAATCTGCATGGTTGACGAGACAGCACACTAGCCAGAGTGGGCTCAGGTGTCAACTGCTGAGGCTCAAAAATAGCGAATATCACGCTATTTGTTCACCCTTAGTAGTTGCCGCTGAAAGCAGAAGTGGTTAGGATAACGTCTTTACTAACGGTCAGCGATTTATGAGTTTTTCCCCGAAGTCCTCCTATTCTAAAGAAGAAATACTGGGTGCCTCCCGCGGCGAGTTATTTGGCGAAAACAATGCAAAACTTCCCGCGCCTAACATGTTGATGATTGATCGAATTGTTGAAATCAACAACACTGGGGGTAAGAGTGGTCTCGGCCAGATTATCGCTGAAATCGATATCAAATCTGATCTCTGGTTCTTTGATTGCCATTTTGAAGGTGATCCAGTTATGCCGGGTTGCTTAGGCCTAGACGCGCTGTGGCAGTTAGTTGGCTTTTTTCTAGTGTGGAATGGTAATAATGGCAAAGGCCGTGCTCTTGGAGCCGGTGGCGTCAAATTCTTTGGACAAATCTTACCAACAGCAAAAAAAGTAACGTATAAACTTGATCTGACGCGTTTAATCCAAAGAAAATTAGTAATGGGAATAGCCGATGGTTCCGTTGAAGTAGATGGAAGAGAAATCTATACAGCCAAAGATCTTAAAGTCGGTCTGTTTGAGAGCACTGATAATTTTTAATCTGGATTTTTTATAAAATAGCATTCGACGAGGCAATTAGATGAGACGCGCAGTAATTACAGGCATGGGAATAGTCTCATGCTTAGGAAACGATAAAGCCACTGTTACAAATTCCTTAAGAAACGGTATCTCCGGTATTCAACGTCGAGAAGATTTTGCTGAAATGGGTCTGCGATGTAATGTTGGAGGGCTCATTGACCTAGATCCTAAAGATCATATTGATCGCAAAGTATTGAGATTTATGGGCGATTCCGCCGCTTATGGCTATATTGCTGCAGACCGAGCTATTGCCGATGCCGGTCTCTCTGAAGAGATGGTCTCGAACCACAGAACTGGCCTAATAATGGGCTCTGGTGGACTCTCTGGCGAAATGTTCGTCGAGGCTGTTGATGTAATGCGCGCGCGCGGCATCAAGCGCGCCGGTCCCTATCGAGTGACTCAAATCATGGCTAGCACCGTGTCAGCTTGTGTTGCCACTCCCCTAAAGATTAAAGGCGTCAATTATTCACTCTCATCTGCCTGCGCTACTAGCGCGCACTGTATTGGTCATGCCGTTGAACTGATCCAACTTGGCAAACAGGATGTACTCTTGGCCGGAGGTGCAGAAGAAATGCATTGGTCGATGGCCGCTATGTTCGACGCAATGGGAGCCCTGACGAGTAAATATAATGATACTCCAGCAATCGCTTCTCGCGCCTATGACGCTGATAGAGACGGTTTTGCACCCTCTCTTGGCGGCGGCTGTGTTGTAGTTGAAGAACTTGAACATGCACTCGCTCGAGGGGCGAATATTATCTGTGAAATTACTGGCTACGGTGCAACCTCTGATGGCGCAGATATGGTGTCGCCCTCTGGAGAAGGTGCTGAACGATGCATGAAGATGGCTATGGAAACTGCGTCAGGCCCGATAGAGTATATCAATACCCATGGTACCAGTACGCCAGTGGGTGACGTTGCCGAGCTTGGCGCGATTCGAAACACTTTCGGAGATAATTGCCCTGATATCAGTTCAACCAAATCTCTCTCAGGCCACAGCCTGGGTGCAGCTGGCGTTCATGAAACGATCTATTGTATGCTGATGATGGAAAATAACTTTGTGGCCGGTTCTGCGCACATCGACACTCTCGATGACCATGCCAAAGGGTTGCCGATCCTGCTGAGAACTAAAGAGACAGTGCTCAATCGAGTAATGTGCAATAGCTTTGGTTTCGGCGGCACCAATGCCAGCCTGGTAATAGAAAAGCTTAAGTTATAATTTAGACTGAATTAATATAAAAGCGGACTATTCTAAAATACATATTCTCAATTAAACTGCGGCACCGTTAAATCAGATGGAATAACCATGCTAACCGAGACTCCGATTACTGGTAGCAAAACCTTCGACAAAAATAGCTGTAGGCCTCTACCCAAATGTCTGACTATTAAGTCCAGTGACATTGACGGGTTGGGTTTGTTCGCTGCAGAGAACATTCCGGCTAAGGTTTATTTTGGAGAGACTCATTTCAAAATTGACTCGCTTGCGGACTGGTTGAGAACACCACTTGGCGGGTGGATTTATCACAGTGATTCCTGCAATGCGAGTATTAACTTGCTATAGCATAATATCAGAGGACTCACTCCTGAGAGGGCCATATCGAAGGGTGAGGAAATCACTGTCTCCTACACCCTCTATTAAAATAAGGATATGTGATCTGCAGGGCTTTTAAACTCTAAAGACAAACACGCTTATAGCGCGGCCAAAATTGCTTCGGCACTGGATCCTTCCAAGGCTCCTTGGTCAACATTGAGCAGACTAACAACGCCATCATCGACGATCATAGCAAAACGTTGACTGCGAGTTCCCATACCAAAACCAGTTCCATCGAGCGTAAGTCCAACAGCGCTTGTAAAATCTGCATTACCATCAGCTAACATTAACAAATGCTCGGCATTAGCAGACTTACCCCATGCATCAACCACAAAAACATCATTGACTGCCATGCAGGCAACCGTGTCTACACCCTTGGCTTTAATGTCATCAACATGAACAACAAAGCCGGGTAAATGTGCCACTGAGCAGGTTGGCGTGAATGCGCCTGGAACCGCAAATAAAACTACCTTTTTACCATCAAAAACCTCTGAAGTACTCATGCCAGTGGGTCCTTCTGCGCCCATCACTGTGAACATTCCGGTTGGGATCTTATCGCCTACTTTAATCGTCATAACTACCTCTACTAACACTATTAATTAAATTAGCGACAGCGGTGCCGCTAACTATTGAGAATATCTTTTTAAACAAGTGATGTCTTAAAAAGGGATGTCATCATCAAAACTATCCATGCCCTGAGGAGCTTGCTGCTGAGTAGCCTGTTGTTGGCTGCCCTGGGGGTTGCTCTGGGCCGCTGGCTTCTGATATCCGCCCTGAGGAGCCTGATAACCGCCTCCTTGACCACCATCTTGACCACCACGACTATCAAGCATTTGCATTTCACTGGCGACAATTTCAGTGGTATACCGATCCTGACCATCCTGACCCTGCCACTTACGTGTGCGCAGAGATCCTTCTACATATAACTTGGATCCCTTTTTTACATACTCACCGGCAATCTCAGCTAGTCGATTAAAAAACACCACCCTATGCCACTCTGTTCTCTCTTGAGGCTCACCGCTGGTTTTATCTTTCCAAGACTCTGAAGTTGCAATACTCAGGTTAGTGACCGCACCACCAGAAGGCATGAAACGTGTTTCTGGATCCTGACCGCAGTTGCCGACGATGATTACTTTGTTTACTCCGCGTGCCATTTTATTCCCCTAATTTGTTAACGATTTAAGTATGGTTGCAGGCTTGGCATATCGACCTGTAAGCGATCTATTTGAACATAGGCCAAATGCTCTCCTTTGACGAGAAGTATATCTTCAACCCCGCTAATATTTGAAACTATTTTTAGGAAATCTTGATGTTGTAGGTTTCCCACCGACAATACCAGCGTCTGCAGTGGTCGAGGTGCCCGTAATCCTACAGAAACGAAAGCCCAAGCTAACAAAACTAGGCTAATAGTTACAAACAAACCATCCACTCCAAATTCATGCATACTCCAACCGCCAGCTAGCCCACCTGCGAAAGCGCCAAAAAACTGACTGGTGGAATAAATCCCCATGGCAGTGCCGCGATTCCCAACCGGACACATTTTACTCAACCATGATGGTAGCGTCGCTTCGAGAAGATTAAATGCCGCAAAAAATACTAACAACATCAAGGGCGTTAATAGCGGGCCACGCTGGCTACTCAAAACTGCAGTGGTCAACGCCATTAGAGCAACAGCAGCGACAAAGACTAACTTTTGATAGCCAAATTTTTCAGCCATGATCATCACCGGTAACATGACAAAAAAACCTCCCCCAAGTAAACCCAGATAAACCCATGAAAGATTGCTTCCATTAATATCAAGCTCTTCGGATAACATCGAGGGAACAGCTACGAATGCCGCCATAAGTGCAAAGTGCAGAGCAAAAATGCCGACATTGAGACGCATTAAATTCGATTCACTTAGTAAACCTCTGATCTGTTGAGCATCCGTCATTGCCTCGCGGTTACGACGCATGGAGGCCGCTTTCGGTACCCAAAAATATGTGATCCAAATACCAATCACACCCAGGGCAGCCGTCAGCCAGAAGACGCCTGGAAGACCGAAATTCGTTGTCAACAGGGGGCCCAACATCATTGCCAGCATAAATGAAAAGCCAATGCTTCCACCAATTGCGGCCATAGCCTTGGAGCGATTCTGTTCTGCTGTTAGATCGGCAACCAATGCCATTAGGGTACTTGCTATTGCCCCGGTGCCCTGCAAAGCGCGCCCAATGACTAGTCCGGTCATCGTGTCGGCAAGCGCCGCAACGATACTCCCAACTGTAAACATCAATAAACCAGCAATAATGACCGGTTGACGGCCTATACGATCGGAAAGAAGACCCAATGGAATCTGCAGTATCGCTTGAGTTAGGCCATAAGCACCCAGGGTTATACCTAACATCAAAGGCGTGAAATCAGGGTAATCAGTAGTAGCTAAAGCAAGTACCGGTAAAACCATGAACAAGCCTAGCATTCTAAAACCAAACAAACTGGCAATAGAGAGCGTTGCGCGCCTTTCAATAGACGAAAAGTGAGTAGTTTCAGTCAAGTTGAATTCAGATTGTAGTTAAGGGAAACCGCAGCTCCATAATAACAGCGCATTAGAAGAGGCGACATATTTATCCCCTATTTTTTTCTTCGATCCGCTAACGAGCGTTAATTTAACACGATATTTTAGGTCTAGGTCCAGCCAATAGCCGTAGTAAGATTATTATTTATTTTCCTTTGCCCAGCGGGTGATCCGACCTCTATAATTGACGGTTTAATCTGACAAAAAGACGCTTTAATGGATACCATTCAGGTTCGCGGTGCTCGCACCCATAATCTTAAGAATATTGATTTAGATCTTCCTCGCGATAAGTTTATTGTTATCACCGGATTGTCTGGGTCAGGTAAGTCTTCTCTCGCCTTCGACACGCTTTATGCTGAGGGTCAAAGGCGCTACGTCGAGTCATTATCCACCTACGCGCGACAGTTTTTGTCAATGATGGAAAAACCCGATGTCGATCACATAGAAGGGCTATCGCCAGCCATCTCTATTGAGCAAAAATCTACCTCCCACAACCCTCGCTCAACTGTGGGTACCATTACCGAGATTTATGACTACCTGCGCCTGTTATTTGCCCGCGCAGGAGAGCCTCGATGCCCAGACCACAACAAACCGTTGAAAGCGCAAACCGTTAGCCAGATGGTCGACCAAGTCATGGAGTTGTCAGAGGGGACCAAACTTATGCTCCTAGCCCCGGTAGTCAAGGATCGTAAGGGAGAGCACTTACATCTTTTTGAGACGCTGAGGCGACAAGGTTTTATTCGTGCCAGAATCGACGGCATAGTTTGTGACCTTGACGAAGCTCCTGTGCTCAATAAAAAACAAAAGCATACGATAGAAGTTGTCGTAGACCGCTTTAAAGTTAAAGATGATATCGCCCTGAGATTAGCTGAATCATTTGAAACAGCCCTGACTTTAGCCGAAGGCTTAGTCGTCATTAGCTATATGGATGGGGAACAGCCCGATCAGCTATTTTCCGCGAAGTTCGCCTGCCCTGTATGTAACTACAGCCTGAACGAACTGGAACCACGATTATTCTCTTTCAACAATCCGGCCGGCGCATGCCCTACCTGCGATGGCTTGGGTGTTCATCAGTTTTTCGACATTGATAGAGTCATACAGCATCCTGAGGCATCGATCTCCGAGGGTGCTATTCGCGGTTGGGATAGACGAACACTATTCTACTACAATATGCTCACATCGCTAGCAGAGCACTATACCTTTGACATTGATACGCCATGGGAAAAATTATCCTCGCTACACCAGCAGAAAATCCTATTTGGTAGTGATGACGAAGAAATTACTTTTAATTACGTTAACGACCGCGGCACTGTTTTCCGTCGTGAGCATAAGTTCGAAGGTGTTATCCATAACATGGAACGCCGCTACCGTGAGACAGAATCACAGTCTGTGCGGGAAGAGCTGACAAAATTTATGGCAACCACAGACTGCCCGGAGTGCTCGGGTACACGTTTACGAAAGTCAGCACGCAACGTTTTTATAGACAATAAACGCATCGAAGATATCGTCTGTATGCCAGTGGGGGATTGTTCCAACTATTTTGAACAGCTCACTCTTGTGGGTCGCCAGGGTGAGATTGCTGAAAAAATCGTCAAAGAAATCCGTCAGCGATTTACCTTTTTGGTCGATGTTGGTCTCAACTACCTGTCTTTAAACCGAAGTGCTGACACCCTCTCTGGTGGAGAGGCGCAACGTATTCGACTTGCCAGTCAAATTGGTGCTGGACTAGTGGGTGTCATGTATATTTTAGATGAACCCTCCATAGGACTGCATCAACGTGATAACGAAAGACTTTTAAAGACCCTCATTCGACTGCGAGATCTTGGTAATACCGTGATCGTTGTAGAACATGATGAGGAAGCGATTGCAGCGGCTGACTACGTTGTAGACATTGGCCCGGGCGCAGGAATTCATGGTGGTGAAATTGTCGCCGAGGGTTCCGTTGACGATATCCGTGGCAATGAGAAGTCGATTACAGGCCAATTCCTGTCCGGTGTTAGATCCATTGCAATTCCCAAGAAAAGGCATGCCGGTAAAGGTAAGACTCTATCCGTGGAGGCGGCTACTGCCAACAATCTTCAGTCCGTCAATTTAGATATTCCAATCGGTGTATTCACCTGTGTCACTGGGGTGTCCGGCTCAGGAAAATCCACCCTAATCAACGAGACACTCTACCCAGCGGCTGCCGTCGCTCTAAATAAAGCGACAACGTTGAAGCCGGCGGCTCATAAAAAGATTACTGGACTCAATCTTTTAGATAAGTGTATTGATATTAACCAAAGTCCTATTGGTCGAACGCCACGCTCTAATCCAGCAACCTACACTGGTATCTTTACGCCTGTCAGAGAAATATTCGCTGGAACGCAAGAAGCACGTTCGCGGGGTTATGCGCCGGGTCGATTTAGCTTCAACGTTAAAGGCGGTCGCTGTGAGGCATGCCAAGGCGATGGAGTAACCAAGGTTGAGATGCATTTCCTTCCTGATATATATGTACCCTGTGACGTGTGTCTTGGAAAACGCTATAACCGGGAGACTCTCGATATTCATTTCAAAGGTAAGAATATCCATCAAGTCTTAGACATGACCATTGAAGATGCTCGTGAATTTTTCGATGCTATCCCGGCGATTGCCAGAAAACTGCAGACTCTAGTTGATGTAGGACTTTCCTATATTAAACTAGGGCAAGCCGCGACCACTCTCTCAGGTGGTGAGGCTCAGCGAGTTAAGCTGTCCAAAGAGCTGTCTAAACGCGATACTGGCAAGACTCTCTATATCCTGGACGAACCCACTACCGGGTTACATTTCCATGATATTGAGCAGTTACTCGCGGTACTGCATAGGCTTCGCGACCACGGGAATACCGTGGTGGTTATTGAGCATAATCTAGATGTCATTAAAACTGCTGACTGGGTGGTCGACCTAGGTCCAGAGGGTGGTTCTGGAGGTGGCCTAATTATTGCCGAAGGAACACCGGAACAGGTTGCAGAAATAAGTGGTTCCCACACTGGTCATTTCTTGAAAACTGCGCTAGCGGTATGACTTATAGGTAACTATGCTCGGATTGCCAGCCAAGGTAGTCTGAGACCATAAGGTCCACGGCTCTTTGTTCAAAGGGTCTTAATCCGCTGAGAATAAGGTGCTTAACTCCACGGCCTACAATAGTTGCACCATCCAGCACTTCAAAATGCAGATGAGCGTCTCCGCGCTTGCCGTCCACCTCCAAGTTGGTTTCTGATAATTTCAGAGTCGGTTTATTCAAATTAAGCTGATCTAACTGCAAAGACATAGACTGGTAGATGATCAATGGGCGTTGGGCATTAATCATTACATTTTGCTCAGTCATTAGCGGCACTAAAATATGCGGGAAATTTTGCCCTGAAAATCGCACATAGGCTCTGACAAGCGCCTCTACACCATCGTTAGCTACGAGTCGCTCACCGTCTAGGGAGACTCTTAGATACTCCTTTCCTCTGCTATCCAAAATCTCGAACATGTTACATTGATCAAACGGAAAAATAAGTGCGGTATCCGCAGACACTAAACCAGTGAAATGGAATTCCATTGATTGCGCAAGGCCATAACGCTCAACGGCTAAGGCAAACAGTAGATCGCCCGGCACACAAAAGCGTCGATTACCGGGATCATGAATAGGATTAAAATCGTTGCTGACAGTTTTAGCAAACTCGCTGGCCTGATCAGCATTAATAGACAACTCAGTGCCCCTTTGGCAAGAAAATTGATCAATAAACATAGCTTAATCCAATTCTGCCTCGAACTCTTCAAGCAGATCAAGGGGCTCAATTTCTGCCCCTTCCAGGTCAATATTCCAATTCACACCGACGAGCAACACATCACTATGCATGCCTGGAAGCCAATCATCTAAAAACTCTTCTATTTCGATGGCCACCGGCTTATAGACATCCCAGTCGTCACCACAGAGCTCTTCCGCCAGTGACTTGGATGACCAAAATGGAATCACATCGATATCATCATGATCAGTGGAGCCCACCAGCGCCCAATTTTCGGTCGCATCTTGAAGTCCCCATATACAACCTTGCTCAAGGCATTCGACAATTAAGCGATCAAAATTTTCCTGAAGGTCGTCCGATAGAGGTTGCATAGGATTGTTCCATCGTTAAGTTACAGTGCGGAGGGCGCTCATAGTAACCGTTTTAGTCTGGTATCCCAACACTCAATATGTGATCCACTCAGTCTTTAGCTAAACCAGTACTAAACATGAGCGTCTCTGTAATTATACCGTTTTATTGTGAACTTCTAGGTCATCGCTCTGCATAAAACCCTAGCGGGCAACGTCTCCAACTTTTACATGAACAACGAAGGCCAGCAAGGCTGACCCAATTATTGATTACTTGGTGTTGTTCATAATGCCACGCACTGCCGCAGGAATATCTGCTGGCAACACGACTAATTTTGAATTGTCAGACTTGGCCATGGAATCCATTGCTTCAATATATTTTTCACCCAGCATGTACATAGCAGGCAGTTCTTTATCTTGAATAGCTTCGTTAATTTTTGAAAGCGCAGACTTTGTGGCTTCAGCTAAAACCACTTTTGCTTCAGCATCGCGTCGAGAGGCTTCAAGACGACCATCAGCTTCGAGAATTGCAGCCGTTTTCTCGCCGTCAGCACGGGTTACTGTTGCACGTCTCTGACGCTCTGCCGCGGCTTGCTCTTCCATTGCTGATTGCATGGTTCCCGATGGCTGAATATCCTGAATTTCAACAGTCTTTAAAGTAATACCCCAATCGGCAATGTCATCAGAAATTGATGTTTTCAATTTTGTCTTAATTTGGTCTCGTGAGGAAAGCGCATCATCAAGCGTCATCTCGCCGACAATCGAGCGCAGTGATGTCTGCACCAGTGTCCGAATAGCTAACTCATAGTCCTCTACCCCATACACAGCCTTCTCTGGTGCTAGAATATTAATGTAAGCAACGGCATTGGCAATAATGACCACGTTGTCGCGAGTAATAACTTCTTGAGAGGGGATTTCTAAAACAATATCTTTAGTGGTCGCTTTAAAGGCGACAATATCGATATAAGGAACCAGAAAGTTTAACCCTGGGCTGAGTGACTTATGAAACTTCCCAAGCCGCTGCACAACCCACTTAGAGCCCTGAGGCACCAACCGAATAGCCTTGAACAAAGTGATTAAAACCACTAAAAAAACTGTACCTATCGCAATAAGATTACCCATTTTTCAATATCTCCTTAATTAATTAATCGAGTCTGACAACCACGAGGGTTTGACCAGAAATTTCCTGTATATGAAGCCTGTCACCAAGCTCAACCGTAACATCGCAGCTAAATTGCCACTCGTCACGATCAAGAATAGGAGTACTAAACCGCATAGTTCCCAAAGTGCTCTCTGTGGGCAGTTTTACTACTAAACCAGATTCACCAATAGCCGATTGCTGCGCTTGACTATCTTGATTAGCCGCGGTCATTTTTGGCTTTATTAGTTTAAACCAGCCGACAGCAAAAAACACTGAGGACACAGTCCACACTAATACCTGAATCGTCATTGACATAGGAACAACCATTTCAATGACACCAACCAACAACGCACCAAGGCCAAACCATAAAACAGTAAAGCTAGGTACAAATATTTCTGCGACAACCAATAACATGCCAAGGACTAACCAATGCCAATACAACAGTTGAATATCCATTTAAATTCCTTATGTGAAATTAACAAACTAAGGTGTATCGAAAGCTGATCAATACGCATTTCCCTAATCGCTCTAGTTACTTTAGCACTTTTGGTCCGGCAATAATGGCGAGACACAATTTACTTTAGCCACTCAAGAGATAGTTAAACACATCAGCAGCGCATCTTCACGGCCGAACTCTGTTGGATAATAACCTCTGCGCTGTCCAACTTCCGTAAAGCCAGCCTTATTATATAAACGTATCGCCGAAAAATTAGATTCTCTCACCTCCAAGTAGACTTTGCTGACACTATCAGCAAGGTTTTTGACAGCATGATTAAGTAGGTATTCACCATAACCCAACACCTGATAATCAACATGAATAGAGATATTTTGCACTTCAGCTTGGTCGATAATGACGAGAAGGGCTACAAATCCGATGACTTTCTGATCGACTACTAAGACTTGAATACAGTGAAGTGCGTCCCTAAACTGATTCTCAGTCCAAGGATATTTTGCGTTACCCTGTTCAATCTCGATGACTCCTTCAAGGTCATCAGCAGACATCTCGCGCACCTTAACCGCGCCAATGCTTTCAATCATGAGGTGTCTTGCTGTCTATGAACCTGACTACTGACGGCCAAGGATTTTATTGTCTGCCAAGCCTGACGTTTTAAATCAGGTTGAGCAATCATTTCGACCAATGAGGGAACCACCGCAGCAACGACCTTATCATTAATATTAACTTGGCCATGCTCGAGATTAGATTGCTGCCGATCTGTCAGCACCCAATCAGCAGTCCCTGACCCTAAAAGCAATATAATTTGCGTTTGGCTACTTTCTAATCTCGCACTCATAAGCGTTGACAGAAAATCTCTAGCTTCTATTACTCCACCCTGCATGTTAGCGAACGGCGGCCACTGAGCGATCTCAAACTGAGGTAATACACCGTCACTTTGGCCCATGGCGATAAGAATATTGGACAATAACTGAATCTGGTCAGGGCTCGGCAGCTCATTCTCCACGGCACTGCACACCAATAATTTTTCACTGGGCTGCCAGAGCACAACTTGCACCTCAGTGCTATCACTGACAACCGGAGTTATCTCCGTCGATGGTGTCCTCTCGTTAGAGGTAATATCACTCGACGCTACTGGCGTTTTTTCAACAACCTTAACTTTGGGCGCCTCAACATGGTCGGCTAAAAGTTGGGTCATCGCCGCTGTCCTTGTTTCGGTCACCGAGTGTGACTGGGCTGGCTGAGCAAGCTCTTCACTGTCATCAACAAAACCTCTCGGTATATATTCTACAATACCCAACGTTTTCAAATAGTGGTGACGAAGAGAATCAACCATTAAACGCCGCCCAGTTGAGGGTGCAGCCGCCCGGGATTACGCATTAGCGTCAAGGCATGTAAGTAAGCGTTAGCACTGGCTACCAAAACATCCGTATCGGCACCTTGACCATTAATGATACGTCCCTCTTTTTCCAGTCGAACAGTCACTTCACCCTGAGAATCCGTACCCTGCGTAACCGCATTCACTGAATAAAGCTGTAGCTCAGTTTCACTTTTTATCAGTTTTTCAATAGCATTGAAGATTGCATCAACGGCACCATCGCCACTTGCTTCAGCATCATGATTTTGATCCTGATAACGAATAGTTAGTTTTGCATGAGGCAGCTGGCCGGACTTTGACAATACTTCCAGACCGACGAGGGTCAGGGCTTCATCTTCTGTACCCATCTGTACATCCGAAACGAGAGCCTGAAGGTCTTCATCGAAAATTTCACGTTTCTTATCGGCCAAATCCTTGAACCTCCGAAAAGCTTCATTAAAATCTTCTTTACTATCAAAAGTAATACCCAAATCCTCTAAACGAGCGGCAAGTGCTGCCCGCCCTGAGAGTTTACCTAAAGACAATTTGTTAGTGGACCAACCCACATCTTCGGCTTTCATGATTTCATAGGTTTCGCGCATCTTCAAAATACCGTCTTGATGTATTCCCGATTCATGGGCGAAAGCATTAGCGCCTACAATCGCTTTGTTGGGCTGCACAGGAAATCCAGTAATACTAGATACCAAACGCGAGATAGGCACTATATGGGATGGATCAATTGCCGTTTCAACAGGGTATAGGTCTTGGCGCGTCCTAATCGCCATCACCAACTCTTCAAGCGATGCATTACCCGCTCTTTCACCTAAACCATTAATCGTACACTCCACCTGACGCGCACCGTTTTGGACAGCAGCAAGGCTGTTAGCAACCGCTAAACCCAGGTCATTATGGCAGTGAACCGAAAAAATAGCCTTGTCAGCATTGGGAACACTGTTCATCAGACGTTGAATCATCGAGCCATATTCGCCCGGTGCTGAATACCCAACGGTATCTGGCAAATTAATGGTTCTAGCACCCGCTGCAATGACAGCCTCGGTAACCTTACACATAAAGTCGAAATCAGTCCGACTGGCATCTTCAAGAGAAAATTCGACATCATCAATCAGGTCTCGAGCAGTTTTTACTGCGCCCACAGCCTGTGCTAAAACGTCCTCTGGCTCCATCTGTAACTTGTACTTCATATGGATCGGCGACGTTGCGATAAAGGTATGAATGCGCCCTGCGCTTGCGCCTCGAAGCGCCTCACCAGCACGCTCTATATCACCTGTCATCGCTCTGGAAAGACTGCATATTCGACTATCTCGAACAGTATCTGCAATCAGCTTTACCGCGTCAAAATCGCCTTGACTAGAGACCGCAAAGCCCGCTTCGATAACATCCACATTCATTTTTTCTAAAACCTTAGCGATTCTGAGCTTCTCATCTTTGGTCATTGAAGCGCCGGGGCTCTGCTCCCCATCGCGAAGAGTAGTGTCAAAAATCACTAATTTTTCTTTTGTCGTCATGGTCAAATTACCTTTTAAAAGCCATACCTGCCGGTTAGTTCTATTGTAGAACGCAATCGACCTATTATTCTACTTGCTTCTGAGCACACCGAAAAATGACACTTTATATGTAAATACGCCGTTACACTTAACGAACCATGCTCGCTTTATACTATTTTTGAGGTATAACGATAGATGCCCCTCAGGGCAGGAGAACTAGCAGAGCACGAACAGCCAGCACATTGAATGCGCTGTTTGAAAATTTTTGACTGGACTTATCACAAAACATAGTTTCATTTAAGCAGATTTAATCGACAAATCCAAGCATTGAAAGGCCTATTCTGCCGAAGAAGAACGCCGCAGCTTTCTTCCCACCCAGAGAATTGGTGCCGAAAGGGAAAATACGACAGCCATGGCAAACAATATTCTAGGGGGGTCAATGGTAATCACAACAAAGCCCATGACTACCGATAAAATCACTATGAAGGGCACTTTGCCTTTCATGTCAATCTCTTTGAAGCTTGGATACTGGTAATTAGATACCATCAATAGCCCAGCAACAGCAGTGATAACAGCACCTAAACTAGACAACCAGAATGATGGCTCAACATCATGCAGAGACCATACAAATCCAGCAACCAATGCGGCCGCAACTGGACTGGGGAGTCCGGTGAAGGTTTTACCGTCGGAAATACCTGCCTGAACGTTAAACCGAGCCAATCGCAACGCCGAGCATGACGCGTAGACAAAAGCAGCCGCCAAACCCAGTTTTCCTAGATCGCTGACGCCCCAACCATAGGCTACAATTGCAGGAGCAACGCCGAAAGACACCATGTCAGATAGGCTATCGTACTGCACACCAAAGTCGCTTTGAGTATTGGTCATCCGAGCGACACGACCATCAAGACCATCAAACAGCATAGCGGCAAATATCGCCATGGCTGCCCACTCATACTGCCCGCTAAAACCTGATAGAACTGCGTAAAAGCCACCAAATAGTGCACCAGTGGTCAGCAAGTTGGGCAGTAAATAGATTCCTTTGCGAGCAGGTCTAGATGCCTGGTCAGGAGTCTTACCCTGCTTCAGTTCAACCACTTTTTCTACTGATTCTGCCTTGTTTACCATATTTCGAATCTCGATATTGCTCTTGAATTCGGAGGCCTAGTATACGCCAATCACCGCTAGTCATCCAAAAACTGTTTGCGCATGCTGTCCAAGTCGTTTTGTGATAACCCCAGTGCGTCGGTTAGGTAACGTTTTATTGAACCGTACTTATGATCAATGGCGTCTAAGAATGCTTCTATATTGTCTTGGTGCACAGACACATAGGGGGTCAACCATGCCCTTTCCCAATTATCGACTTTCGCATCTCGCAAATGTCCCTCAATAATCTCGATCAGCTTGGTTGAGTCATAGTGCTGTCGGGTGAGAAGGTAGTCCTCAATAATGGTTTCGCGCGGCACATCAAGCGCTGAAAGTATCAACGCGGCAGCCATCCCGGTTCTATCTTTACCTGCAGAACAATGAAAAACACTTGAATTGCCTGCATTGTCGACAACCTTGCGCATGAAACGGCTAAAGGCTGGAATAACAACATCAATGCAAGAACGATAGGAGTTTACGACGAGTTCATGTGAGGACTCTGGCGTTAGCTCTCCCTCAAACAAAAACTCCCAAAATCGTGAGATATCACCAATAGAGATTTGATAATCATCCACAAATTCCGCCCTAATCGCACAGCTTGGCGACTGAGTTTGCTCATCCTTACGCCGAAAATCATGTATCTGAGTAACACCAATATCTTCCAACACATTCAAATCTTGTTCACTAAGATTAGCGAGGTGCCCGCAACGCATAAGTTTACGCCACTTCACCGTCTTACCCTCGCTATTCGAATAGCCGCCTAAGTCACGAAAATTAATTCCTCCGTCTAGGTCCACTACTCTTGGAAAAGCACTAGCTTTGCTCATTTTGTACTCGTTATTTTGTTAGTTTTATGCAGTATTGCACAGGGTTAAAAACAAAACGACTCTCTTCTTGAGGGCCGTATATTTTGTCCAGCAAAGCCTTGGTATTCTCCACTATCAATTAGCGCGAATAAACTTATCGCCGCGAGAAATACCCGTAGCGCCACTGCGTGAAACTTCCATAATACCAATCTGACTAACCGCTTCTATAAAGGCATCAAGTTTGTCACTATCTCCGGCTAGCTGAACAGTGTAGGTGGTTGGGGTAACATCGATAATGTGCCCTCGGAAAATTTCTACACAATTTTTCAGCTCAGCTCGACTGTCGCTGTCAGACGCCTTAATCTTCACTAACATTAACTCTCGCTCAATATGTGGCCCCTCGGTGAGATCAATCACCTTAATAGTGTCGATTAACTTATGCAGCTGTTTAACAATCTGTTCCGCCATCTGGTCATCGCCATTGGTGGTCAGAGTTAAGCGAGACAACG
>CAJWFB010000004.1 GCA_913031645.1 uncultured Cellvibrionales bacterium | reverse complement strand
TTTCAATACTTAGAGTTTACCCACAACACGCAAGAGACGCGCTATGCACATTGATCAGGGCTGGATATCGGTAGCAACAGTAGTGGCCTCGCCCAATACCGACCTGCGCCCAGATGAAGCTGATATTAGCCTGTTGGTGATACATAATATAAGCCTGCCACCGGGGCAGTTTGGCGGTTGCCATGTGGCTGAGTTGTTCACCAATACACTAGACCCCACGAGTCACCCGTACTTTACTGAAATTGCCGACCTTAAAGTGTCTGCGCATCTATTGATCGATCGACAAGGCGCAGTGACGCAGTTTGTGCCTTTTCATCGGCGTGCTTGGCATGCGGGGGTGTCACACTTTGACGGCCGCTCAGCCTGCAACGATTACAGCATTGGCATTGAGTTGGAAGGCACCGACACCGAGCCCTACGCCGATCAGCAATATGCGTGTTTAGGGCAGGTAACTCAGTGTTTGATGGCAGAGTACCCTGCATTAACCGCTAAACGTATTAGGGGGCACAGTGACATAGCCCCCAGCCGCAAGACCGACCCCGGCCCTGCCTTTGATTGGCAGCGCTTTACCGGTCTTTTAGTAAACTAAGACAGCCGCCATGCTGAGGTGTATCCAGGCGTAGGGTTTATTTTGCTGTTAGGCCCTATCCCCTGTAACCTTAATTCCATTGGTAAGCGAGATTGAGAGCGGAGTAGTTGTACATGGTAGAAGCATTAACGTTTCTTGCTGTCGTGGGAGCTATCGCTTGCGTCGGCTTTCTCGTGCCTGCATTTCAACCCTATCGCCGGCCCATGCCCTTTGTGGCGTTTTTATTGGGTATTTCTAGCGGCTTTCCGTTGACACTGCTATTGGCCACAATGACTTTTTGGTTATCAAAACAGGGTGTCGACAAAACCGCCATTGGCTTTGCCATTGGTTTGACCACACCCTACACACTCAAGTTTCTCTGGGCACCCTTGGTGGACAAGCTGTCGATTCCTGTTTTAACGCCGTTGTTTGGTCAGCGTCGAAGCTGGTTGTTCCTTATTCAGGGGCTGTTATTTGCTTCGCTGTGGCAACTGGGGGGCAGTGATCCCGCTAATCAGCTAAGTGTATTTGCCCTTTGGGCCATTATTGTCGCCTTTCTGTCGGCGACCCAAGACATTGTGATCGATGCTTACCGTATTGAAATTTTAAGTGATGAAGAATTGCCCCACGGTACCGCGATGAATCAGTTTGGTTATCGAACTGGCAACCTGATTGCTGGGGTTGGCACTATCTGGTTAGCCTCCAGCGAAGGGATGGCCTATGGGTGGGCACTGGCGTATGGTTTGACCGGATTATGTGTGGTGCCGGCAGTATTAGGTGCCCTTTATGCAGGGCCAGGTAATTTTGTCGAACACCACGGGCGCGTTGCCGGTCAGCGTGCCAGTGCGTGGCTGAGGCAAACGGTGTTTAATCCATTTCGTGAGTTTTTAAATCGGGACGGTGCGCTGTTAATCTTATTATTTGTTGTAGTCTACAAAGTGGGTGATGCCATGGGGCAAGGGATGCTCAACCCGATGATCGTTGAGCTTGGTTTTAGTGACACTGAATTTATTACGGTCAATAAGTTAGTAGGCTTTTGGGCACTGATTGCAGGTGCCGCTGTGGGTGCACCCTTCATTGCATGGCTGGGGATGGGCAGAGCGCTGTTCTTTTCTGGCCTGTTGATGATGCTGAGTAATTTATTATTCATGGTTCTGGCGGTGGCTGGCCATGACCCCATGGTGCTGGGGCTTGCCGTGGGCACGGAGAACTTCACTAGCGGTATCGGATTGACAGTATTTGTCACCTACCTTTCGGGTCTGTCTAACTTGGCATACACGGCTACTCAATTTGCATTACTAACCTCGTTTGCCGCGGTGGGAAGGACCTGGTTGGCCGCACCTGCTGGCATTTTGGCCAATGAATTGGGCTGGGTTGGATTTTGGGGTTTCACTGTTTTGGCGGCGATTCCTGGGATGGTATTACTGTGGATAATATGGCGAAGAGGATTTATCGTGGGATCAGTTCGGCAATCAGAGCCTGACCACCGTGATGTCGAGGCTTAAAACTTAATAGAGGTTAAGGTTGCCATTGTCGGGTGCTAAGATTGACCCTATTCTTAGTCACCCTAATACCTTCGTCCGCCAGTCTTTGTCTTTGCTCTATAAAAGAGTCGCTATTTTCTGGCAGGCTTATTTTACCTGATGCCGCAATCACTCTATGCCAAGGTAGCTGGCTACCCGCTGGCAATTGGCTTAATGTTCTGCCAACCATCCTTGCGCAGCCGGGCAAACCGGCTAATTCAGCCACCTGCCCATAGGTCGCTACGCGGCCCTTGGGGATCTGCTGGATAATACTATAGAGGCGTTGTTTGGAGGTAAGATCGTCCATCCTTTTAGGTTACGCTATTCAACAGGATGTTGAAATAGTGCAAACTACCCCAATACTACCCACATACCGAGTTAAAGGAGTGCGTTGTGAGATACCTAGTGCTGTTGTTCGTCTTGATGCCTGTCGCAGAGATGTGGCTGCTAATAACCGTGGGCAGTCAAATTGGCGCACTGCCGACTATTGGTCTGGTGTTACTGACAGCAGTGGTGGGCGCAGGACTATTAAGGGAGCAGGGCTTTGCGACGCTCTGGAAAGGACGTCAAAAATTACAGGGGGGTGAATTACCCACCACCGAAATTGCCGAAGGGCTTATTCTTGCTGTATCAGGTGCGCTATTGCTTACCCCAGGGTTTGTTACCGACCTTATTGGGTTTGCGGGTTTGATTCCGCCCATAAGGGTGTTGGTGGCCACGCGAATTATGAAAAACATGCTGGTCATGGGCGCGCAAAGTGGCGGATTTCAAACTGGCAGGGGCCCCTCAAACTCTCCACCCAATGGCGATGGAAACGGAGAGACGATCGAAGGTGAGGCTTGGGAACGTAAAGACTTAGATTAAAAGCCTAGCTGGATAAAAAAAATTAGTCTCTGGCCCTTGAAAAATAAACCCTATGTCACCATATATATAAATAATTGCGGAGCCATATGCATCGCAAGTTAACTCGACAACTGTAGATAGATTAATTGGAGAAGAAAACTATGAAGATTCGCCCATTACACGACCGAGTTATCGTTCGTCGCGAGGAAGAAGAACAAACAACCGCAGGTGGTATTTTATTGCCGGGTTCTGCACAAGAGAAGCCTAACCAAGGCGAAGTCGTTGCTGTTGGCAGTGGCCGCGTTTTAGATAACGGCGATTTGCGTGCTGTTGACGTCAAAATTGGCGACACTGTTGTGTTTGGCCAGTATGCGGGCAACGACAAAATTGATGTTGATGGTGAAGAACTGATCATCCTCAGTGAAAGTGATATTAAAGCTGTTATTGACGCTTAAATTTTAATTGAATTTTTAAAACAGAATTTGGAAGGAAAAAAATCATGGCATCTAAAGAAGTAAAGTTTGGTAACAATGCTCGTCAAGGAATGCTTGATGGCGTAAATGTTTTGGCCAACGCAGTTAAAGTAACCTTGGGACCCAAGGGTCGCAATGTGGTTTTGGATAAGTCGTTTGGCGCACCTACGGTGACCAAAGATGGTGTGTCTGTGGCGAAGGAGATCGAACTGAACGACAAGTTCGAGAACATGGGCGCGCAAATGGTTAAAGAAGTTGCCTCTAAAGCATCTGATGATGCGGGTGACGGAACAACGACCGCCACCGTTTTGGCTCAGACAATCATTCAAGAAGGATTGAAGTCGGTTGCTGCGGGCATGAACCCAATGGACCTAAAGCGTGGCATTGATAAAGCTGTGATTGCGGCGACTGCTGAAATTGCCACTATTGCCAAGCCCTGTGCCGATAATAAAGAAATTGCTCAGGTCGGTACTATCTCCGCCAACAGCGACAGCCATATTGGTGACATCATTGCTGATGCAATGGGTAAAGTCGGCAAAGAAGGCGTGATTACGGTTGAAGAAGGCAGTGGCCTAGAGAACGAACTCGATATCGTTGAAGGTATGCAGTTCGATCGTGGTTATTTGTCGCCCTACTTCATCAATAACCAAGAGAGCATGAGCACAGAGCAAGACAGTCCTTTGATTCTATTGGCTGACAAGAAGATTTCTAATATTCGTGAGCTTCTTCCCTTGCTGGAAGCCGTTGCCAAAGCGGGTAAGCCATTGTTAATCATCGCTGAAGACGTTGAAGGCGAAGCGCTGGCAACATTGGTAGTGAATAACCTGCGTGGCATCGTTAAGGTTTCTGCCTGTAAAGCACCAGGATTTGGTGATCGTCGCAAAGCAATGCTGGAAGATATTGCTATTTTGACTGGCGGTACAGTGATCTCAGAGGAAGTGGGTCTTGATCTTGAGGGTGCTACTCTTGAGCACTTAGGAACAGCGAAGCGCATTAGCATGACTAAAGAAAATACCACTATTGTTGACGGTGCTGGAGAGCATGCTTCAATTGAAAGCCGGGTTAACCAAATCCGTGCTCAAATCGAAGAGACTAGCTCTGACTATGATCGTGAGAAGCTGCAAGAGCGTGTTGCTAAGTTGGCCGGCGGTGTTGCGGTGATTAAGGTTGGCGCTACTACTGAAATTGAAATGAAAGAAAAGAAAGCTCGCGTTGAAGACGCCTTGCACGCCACTCGTGCAGCGGTAGAAGAAGGCGTAGTGGCAGGCGGCGGTGTCGCTCTGATTCGTGTACTGCAGAAAATTGCTGATCTTGAAGGCGACAATAGCGACCAGACAGTGGGTGTTGGTATTGCCCTTCGTGCGATGGAAGCGCCTCTGCGCCAGATCGTAGAGAATGCGGGCGAAGAAGGATCAGTGGTTGTTGATAAAGTTAAGCAAGGTTCTGGTAACTTTGGCTACAACGCAGGATCCGGTGAGTACGGCGATATGATCGACATGGGTATTCTTGATCCTGCTAAGGTGACGCGCACGGCGCTTCAAGCGGCGGCATCTATTGCTGGTTTGATGATCACCACCGAGGCGATGGTTGCTGATTCTGCCGAAGATGCTGGTGCTGGCGGCGGTATGCCAGATATGGGCGGCATGGGCGGCATGGGTGGCATGGGCGGCATGGGCGGCATGATGTAATCCAGGCCTCCAATTGAAAACCCCACACTGAGTTGTGGGGTTTTTTTTGCCTGAAAAATAGTCTGTCAGGCATTTGATAAAAATAGCATTTAATCGTTATTTTTATTAGATTTAATCTCGCAATTACTATAATAAATAATTTTAATAAGGCTATAATAGTCACACGACCTGTAAGGGTATTAATTTTTTGAGGGTGCACCTATGACTATGGAATTTATTAATTTACTCACTCGCTGGGGCCATGTTTTATTTGGCATCACTTGGATTGGAATGCTTTACTACTTTAACTTTGTACAGGGCGGCTACTTCAAGCAGGCCACCGCAGAAGGATTAGCCGATGCTAAAGCCAAATTAGCGCCAAGTGCGCTCTGGTGGTTCCGTTGGGGCGCTATGTGGACCTTCATTACGGGTATTATTTTATTAGGTATGGTGCACGGTTATGGCCAGCTAAATAACTACATTATAGTTGGCGCTACCATGGGTACATTGATGGCGGCTAACGTTTGGATGGTTATCTGGCCAGCACAAAAAATAGCGTTAGGCATTGTTGAAGGCGGTGATAAGGCCGCTGCGGGCGCGAAAGCGCTGCTTGCGTCACGCACCAATACGTTATTTTCCGCACCAATGTTATTCGGTATGTTTGCCGGTCCCCACTATCCTGGGCATGGATATGGCACGGCTGTTGGCGGAACCGGGCTGATGGTGGCTTTGGCTATTGTTCTTGCATTAGAAGTTAATGCTCTGAAAGGTAAGCAGGGTCCTATGACGACGGTGAACGGCGTTATTGGTTCAAGCTTGGCATTGACTGCCGTGATGATCGGCGCTCTTAACTTCCTATAGCGCCTCAAATGACAGTGAAAACCGGTGTTTGTTGACGGACACCGGTTTTTTTATGCCTGATGCTTTTATATAGTGGCCAATAACAGCGTATAATTTAGAATAACGTCGTTACATTAAACCTTAAGCGGATAACAAGGAACTAAGAGTTACCATGGATAAAAAACCAAGATCGCCGATTGTCGCTGAACGAGACGATATGATTGGGCGCACGACTGCCGATAAACGCGGTGATCAGGCAAATTCAAAAACAAGTGCAACCGCACGCACAGGCCCTAATGGATTATCGGGGTCTATGAGGTCGCTGATTTTACTGACGTTTTTTGGTTTGGTCGGAGCAGGTCTTTTTGGTTGGTCTGAGTATCAACAGCTATCCACCAAGCATGAAAATCTACAAAGTCGCTTTGAATTACTGGAATCACGCTTGAGTAGCACGGATGAGTCAGTTACTCAGTCCGGTGCGGCCATGCAAGTGAACATTAGCAAACATACTGATGAGTTAAAGAAACACTGGAGTGAAATCAGAAAGCTTTGGGGTGTGACCAATGATATTAACAAAACCAAAATTTCAGATAATAAGAAGGATATCGCATTTTTGGCCAAACAGCGGATTGCTATTGAAAAGTCGGTTAAAACCTTAGACGAAAAAGTTGAAAAAGACAGTGATACGGTGAGTAATGTTGGGCTGAACTATCTAACGCTAACTGAGGAGTTAAATGCTGCTAATCAGACACTGCGCGACTATGTTGATCAACTTAACCAGTTAAAAGCTGCCTTAGCCAAGGCTAATCGAGCGCAGTCAGATAATACTGATGCAATTGCAGCCATGGACAGTTTTCGACGAAGAACCACTCAGAAAATCTATGACTTAGAGCAGCGAGCTGTTGCGCCTGCGCCTACGCCAATTGTAATACCTGAAACGCCAATATCTGAGCCCTAAAACCTCAGCGCAGAGGACAGTGTTTGATCACCAACAGAGGTTAGTTGTGACATTATGGCCACTACTTTTTACTGGCATGATTATGAGACCTTCGGGATTGACCCGTCCAAAGATCGTCCCTCGCAGTTTGCTGGGCTTCGCACTGATGAAAATCTCAATCCAATGGGCGAACCACTGGTTATTTATTGTCAGCCGCAAAAAGATATATTGCCATCCCCACAAGCCTGCTTAGTCACTGGCATTACCCCTCAGTTGGCCCAGCAGAACGGCCTTTCTGAACCCGAGTTTATCGCTGCTATACATCAGCAACTGTCGCTTCCTGGCACCTGTGGCGTTGGTTACAACAGTATCCGTTTTGATGATGAAGTTAGTCGCTATTGCCTCTATCGAAATTTTTATGACCCCTACCAAAGAGAGTGGAAAAACGGTAATTCTCGATGGGATATCTTGGATATGCTGCGGCTGACTCGCGCATTGCGCCCTGAAGGCATAGAGTGGACTGACCATGAGCCTGGGCGGCCAAGCTTTAAGTTGGAACACCTCACCGCGGCCAATGGCATTGCCCATGAGGCTGCTCATGATGCCTTATCTGATGTTACAGCCACTATTGCCATGGCTAAGCTGGTGAAACAAAAGCAACCTCGATTATTTGATTACGTGGTTAACCATCGCAGTAAAAAAAGCGTCACTGAAATGCTTGATTTAAATCATCGAAAACCCTTCTTTCATATCTCCGGAATGCTCTCTAGCGCCAATATGTATGGGGCAATAATGATGCCTCTGGCGATGCATCCAACTAATAGTAATGGGATTATCTGTGTCGATTTATCAGCTGACCCTGAGCTCCTGCTGGGCCAAAATATTGATCAAATTATACGCGGCGTTTTTACCGCTGTTGATCACTTGTCGGCTGACGAGCAACGCGTTCCTCTCAAGGTTGTGCACATTAATAAGGCACCGGTGGTCACCACCCATAAACTGATTGATGCCGCAGCCGCAAAACGTTTGAATATAAACGTTGAGCAGTGCGAAGCACACTGGCGAAAACTCAATCAGGTTGATTTACGCGACAAACTGCATGCCGTTTTTACGGAGCGTACGTTTCCCAGAAAAACTGACGCGGAACAGCAGTTGTATGAAGGATTCTTGCCCAATAGCGATCGCAATTTGCTGGATGAGGTGCGCAACACCACCAGTGAGGGCTTTAAAAAGCACCAATTTCACTTTTCAGACAAACGCTACAATCAACTCCTTTTCAGTTATCGGGCACGCTACTTCAATGACTCTCTATCTGCTCAGGAGCAGGCAACTTGGCGAGAGACTTGTCGATGGCGACTATATGATGAAGACGCCGGTTACTTAACCGTAAAGCGGCTGTTGGCCGAGATTGAAGAACTGTTAGCTGTGGGAGACCTTTCCACGGAGAAAGTAGCGATTCTCGATGCCCTGAAACAGTGGACTTCGGCCGTTGATACTGAATTTTCACTATCAAACTAGAGTGCAGAGCCGAAACAGGCTAAAATCTCCCCGTACTCACTTATTGCCCCGAGGTTAAACCTTGAATTTTACCGGCGCGCATATTCTTTCTATCAACCAATTCCAGCGCGAAGATGTCGATCGTGTGTTTGCAGTGGCTGATAGCATGGAACCCTATGCTTTGCGCAAACGGGTGACCCGAGTGCTCGAAGGGGCAATTCTGGGCAATATGTTTTTTGAGGCGAGCACCCGAACACGAGTGAGCTTTGGGTCGGCGTTTAATCTACTGGGTGGCGAAGTGCGTGAGACCGCTGGCTTCGAGAACTCGGCGTTGGTCAAGGGCGAATCTTTGCAGGATACGGCGAGAGTATTGTCTGGATTTAGTGACGTGATCTGTATGCGGCATCCGCAGTCTGGTTCTGTAGCTGACTTTGCCGTGGCTAGCCGCGTCCCGGTATTGAATGGTGGCGATGGTGCTAATGAGCATCCGACTCAAGCGTTACTAGATCTTTACACTATTTGCAAAGAGATGGCTGACAAGGGGCGTGATATCGATGGCCTAAGCATCGCTATGATTGGAGATCTTCGACATGGGCGTACCGTACACTCACTGGGCAAACTGCTGTCTTTATATAAAAATATTCGTGTAGTACTGATATCACCAAAAGAACTCACTCTGCCTGACGCTATTGTGGAGTCAATGCGCGCAGCTGGAGTCGATGTGAGTATTTCTCATGAGCTAACTCAGAGCATTGCTGCAGTTGATATTGTCTACTCGACACGAATTCAAGAAGAACGTTTCTCCAGCAAGGAGGAAGCTGATCTTTATCGTGGTAAATTCCGTCTCAATCAAGCTATCTATACTCAGTACTGCCAGCCCAACACAGTGATTATGCATCCGCTACCGCGAGACTCTCGAGCCGATGCCAATGAGCTTGATAGCGATTTAGATAACAATCCAAATTTGGCTATTTTTCGGCAGACAGACAATGGTGTTCTGGTGCGGATGGCCTTGTTTGCCCTGGTGTTAGACGTGGCAGATAAGGTAGATGATTTCGCCCATGAAGTGCGCTGGTACAATGCCCGCCAGAACCTGACCGCACCCTAAATAACAATAATTATTAGTCGACTGACACTATGAATAATTTTGACGATATTCGTCCGTTCAACGATAGTGAAGTGCCGGCCGCATTGGCACGGCTAATTGCCGACTCCGAGATGATGAATTTGCTGCTATCTCGACAATTCCCTGTGCTTACACAGATATTGCCCGGTGTTTTTAACCTACTCGCTCGCCCACTTTTGCGCCGCAGTTTACGAAAGTTGACTAAAGGCGTGTCGACGATAAGTGATTTCCAACATCACATGACTACACGCCTAGAAGGTGTATTAAAGAACAGTACCGATAGCTATCAATTCTCGGGTTTAGATGGTCTTGACCCAGAGCATGCATATTTATTTATGAGCAACCATCGTGACATCGCCCTGGATCCGGCTATTATTTGTTTGGGTCTGACCTCGGTCGGTCGAAACACGGTGCGTATCGCGATTGGCGATAATTTACTCAGCAAGCCGTTTGCATCAGACCTTATGCGGGTTAATCGCAGTTTTATTGTTAAACGTTCGGTGTCCGGACGTAGAGAAAAGTTGGAGGCGTTGAAAAACCTATCACGTTATATTCGTCACAGCCTTAGCCAAGAAGCAGTATCGATATGGATCGCTCAAGCCGAGGGTCGGGCCAAGGATGGAAAAGATAGGACTGACACCGCGCTATTAAAGATGCTGGCCTTATCAAAAAATTCCGAGCAATCCTTTGCAGAGGCGACGGGTGAGTTAAATGTGATACCCGTATCTATTTCTTATGAGTATGATCCCTGTGATAGTGATAAAGCCTGCGAGCTTTACGCTCAGCAGAATGGAATGACTTATAAAAAAGACCCCTTTGAAGATTTAGACAGTATTAAAAAAGGGTTTGTCGACTACAAAGGTCGCATTCAAGTGACATTTGGTGAACCGGTGGCTGATAAGTACGAGACTGCTGATCTATTGGCCGCTGAAATTGATCGTCAAATCCATCTGAACTATCAGTTATTTCCAACCAATATTATTGCCTGGCAAATGCACTCTGAAAGTGTTGATCAAAGCGTTCTCATTGAATTACAAACCCAATGGCCAGAGGAAGATTGGGCCACGGCCAGACATCGATTTGAAACCCGAATCAACAGCATGCCCCGAGATCACCAGGCTATCGCTATCGCTGCGTATGCCGCGCCAGTAGATAGTCAATTGCATTATTCTGCACAGTCTCAGAGGCCTTAACTTTTGTTGGATTCTGAGGTCAAAGATACGATTCAGCAGGGTTATCGCCAGTTTCTAAATAACCGCGGCTTGAGCCCAAGACTGGGGCAAAAGCAAATGGTTGCGGCTATTGCCAATAGTCTGAGCGATGACGATGCTGATAAGCGTTTAGCGGTTATAGAGGCCGGTACCGGTACCGGAAAGACTGTCGGCTACCTAATCGCCGCTCTACCCATTGCCAGAGCCCTCAAAAAGACCGTAGTCGTATCTACCGGCACCATTGCCTTGCAAGAGCAATTAATCAACAAAGACATTCCTGAACTTTTGGAATCCTGCGAATGGGATTTTAGCTGCGCTCTGGTTAAGGGTCGCGGGCGCTATGCCTGTAATCTTCGCATGGAACAGCATCTTGATTCTATTAAGGCTAAAGATGCCGGTGTATTTTTGTTCGAAGATGATCAGCAATTTAATCCAAATGCGCAGACAGAAAGCCTCTATCGGGAGATGTGGGATGCCCTTGAAGACGGCTCTTGGAATGGGGATCGCGACTCATGGGATACGCATATCAAAGATATGGAATGGCGGGCGTTAACCGTTGACCGACGTCAGTGCACAGGTAGGCGCTGTCGTTTTGTGAATCAGTGTCCGTTTTTTAAGGCGCGTGGCGATATCGAAGAAAGTGAAGTCATTGTTGCTAACCATGACTTGGTTATGGCTGATTTGGCTTTAGGGGGTGGTGCTATATTGCCTCCACCTGAAGACTGTATTTATATTTGTGATGAAGGGCACCGACTTGGAGACACCGCGATTAGACACTTTGGTGCTGAATGTCGAATTAATAGCACCCTGACATGGTTGGAGAGAATTCCAAAGCAATGCAAAGGGCAGACGCCCATTTTTGCCAAAGATACAGGGCTTATAGAACAGCTGCCACGCATCGAGAGAGAAGCTGGCAAAATCAGCGAATTACTGTCGATGGCTTACCCCTTGTTAAAAGAACATTTAGATTCCTCGGATGATTATGAGGGGCGATTTCGTTTTGCTCACGGTGATGTAGGCGCCACTATTCGTGATATTGCCGCCCAAATAAGTCTCCAAACGAGCGGCTGGTTGGGACGCCTTGAGGTGTTGGAAGATACCCTGAGTGAGGCACTCAGCGACAAGCAATATTCAGTGGCGATACCGGATGTTGAGTTGTTTTATCAGCAAGTAGGCACGTGGCTTTCTGGTGCGGAAAGGCTAGTCTCCCTCTGGGACCGACTGCATCGAGAGTTAAAGCAAGATTCTATCCCCATGGCCTGTTGGCTAAAGCTTGATGATAGCGGTGGCGGGAATCTCGATATCTCGGTTAATGCGAGCCCCATTCAAGCGGCAGAAATTCTGCGTGACAGCCTCTGGGGTAACTGTTTTGCAGCGGTAGTAACCTCAGCGACCTTAAGATCCCTCGGAAATTTCAGCACGTTGCAAAGAGAGACAGGTATTCCTGATTCTGCGCACTTTTTAGCGGTCGCAGGGGCCTTTGATTATGCTAAATCGGCGATAGTGCGTGTGCCCGCTGAAGCTGTAGAGGGTAACAAAGCCGAGGAGCATACGGACTATATCGTAGAAAACTTAGCCTCCATGGTTGAAGAAAAGGCTGGGACCCTAGTGTTGTTTTCTTCAAAGAAACAGATGGAGCAGGTTTTTGATGAGCTTCCAAATGATTTGGCAAAGTTGATTCTGATTCAGGGACAATATTCTAATCGGGAGATGGTTAGACTGCATAAAGAGCGTATCGATCAAGGTCGAACCAGTGTGTTACTGGGTCTTGCTAGTTTTTCCGAGGGCGTAGACCTACCCGGCGATTATTGTCGTCATGTGATCATTGCCAAGTTGCCCTTTGCTGTTCCAAATGATCCTCTTCAACAGGCTCTTGCTGAATGGATTGAGTCTCGTGGTGGGAATTCTTTTTTCGATATTTCCCTTCCACTAGCCTCCTTGCGACTCATTCAGGCAGCTGGACGTTTGTTGCGCACAGAGTCAGATACAGGAACGGTCACCATTCTAGATAAGCGGTTGATCACTAAGCGTTATGGCGCTCAGCTACTGAATGCGTTGCCGCCTTTTAGCCGTGAAATTGGTCATTAATGTGTTTGAAGAAACATCACCATGAACCATACTCAATTACAGCATCTTTTGGGGGTGCTAGAGGCTGAACTTAAACTCGCCCAGCAGTGGTCCACCCAAAAAATAGCGCCTGAAAATTTGGTGAGCAGCGAACCGTTTGCTATTGATAAGCTGTCTTTTAGTCAGTGGTTGCAGTTTGTGTTTATTCCTCGCCTGCAATTTATTTGTGACGAAAAAGCGCCATTGCCAGTATCCTGCAGCGTCGCACCCATGGCAGAGGAATTCTATCGGTTAAATCAGATCGATGCTGAAGCGGTCATAGACTACCTAGCCAGCATCGACCAGCTGATTACGAGCGCTTAGGCTTCTTGGTGTAGGTCTTTTTCTTTTTCAGAGGGGCACTGCCGTCAGCAACGGGTTTACCTTTTGCAGCACGTTTTTCTTTAGCGCCTTTGCTAAACCGGTCATCACCCAAATTACTTTTACCTTTAAACACCGGCTTGGGCGGTTTTGGTGGCTCGGCGGTGCGCTTATTCTTTACATTTCTCGACAAGGTCTTTTTACCGCCATCATCGAGTGCACGTTTTCTTGGGGCTCTAGGTTTTGGCTTAGATTGGATTGGATAACTCTCATCCGTTGATCCAGGATTATCACCACCAAGTACGCTAATTCGCATCGGCTTGGCACATACACGCACTTTTTTCAAATGGTTCAGCAGCGCAGTGGGCATACCCTGGGGCAAATCTACCGTGCTGTATTCATCATGCAGTTTGATCTCACCAATAAATCGGCTTTCAATATCGGCTTCATTGGCGATAGCGCCAACAATATTGCTGGGTGTAATCTTGTCATTATTGCCAACCTCCAAGCGATAAGTCACCATGGGAATACCATCTCGATTGGCATCGGCGTCCTTGGCTCTAGCTTCCCGTTGGGGCCTGTCCGAACGCTCATTTCTGTGCTCGCCGCGGATATCTCTGTTCTCAGTGCGCTGACCACGGTGTTCTTTGCGCTCTCCGCGCTCTTTATTTCTGTTGCCACGATCTTTATTTCTATCGCCACGATCTCTGATACGATCTCGTCCTGAATCACCACCGCGATCTCTACTGCTAGGCGCTACTATGGTCTCAAGTTTTGGAAACAGAGGTCTTTCTTTTTGGTTTTCAAAGGCTAAAGCGGCTGCAATATCACCCATATCTAACTCGTTTTCATCGGCTAACTGCTGGACTAGCGAGCGGAACTTGTCGAGTTTAGACAGTGCCATAGTCTTCATCAGTTGTTCAGTAAACTGCTGTATCCGCTGACCACTGACTTCCTCATTGCTAGGCATCGCCATTGGCTTGATGACTTGACGCGTCGATTTCTCGATCGAGCGCAGCATACGGTTTTCTTTAGGCGTAATAAACAATATCGCCTTACCTTCACGTCCAGCGCGGCCAGTACGGCCAATGCGGTGAACGTAGGATTCATTGTCATAGGGGATATCGAAGTTAATCACGTGGCTAATACGTTCAACATCTAGTCCGCGGGCAGCAACATCGGTGGCCACAACAATATCCACTTGACCCTTTTTAAGACGATTAATGGTGCGTTCTCGTAATGCCTGGCTGAGATCGCCATTAAGTGCTGCCGATGAGAACCCACGCGCTTCGAGACGCTCGGCGATATCAACGGTTGATGATTTGGTACGCACGAAAATAATCATGCCGTCAAAGGCTTCTACTTCGAGCACTCTGGTCAAAGCGTCCATTTTCTGATGGCTCTTACAGGTCACATACTGTTGCTCAATACGCTCAACCGTTTTAGTTTTGTTGACGATGCTAACTGTTTCCGCATCACCTAAATATTTCTGACTGACTCGACGAATTGCAGGTGGCATAGTTGCGGAGAAAAGTGCTCGCTGGCAGTTATCAGGTGTTTTTGACAGGATCGTTTCGACGTCGTCGATAAAGCCCATACGCAACATTTCATCAGCTTCATCGAGAATTAAACCTTTAACTTCGCTGAGATCAAGGCTGCGACGACGTAAATGATCTAACATTCGCCCTGGCGTACCCACGACTACCTGTGCACCCCGCTTTAGGCCACGCAATTGACCACTAATATCAGCCCCGCCATAAATGGGTAGTACATGAAACCCTTTAATATGCTTGGCATAGCTTTGGAAGGCCTCGGCTACCTGAATCGCCAACTCTCTTGTTGGTGTCAGCACCAAAATTTGTGGTGTTTTTTGCTTTTCATCCAACTTGCTCAAAAACGGCAAGGCAAAGGCTGCGGTTTTTCCAGTACCCGTTTGCGCAGTCCCCAATAGATTCTTTCCCTCAAGCAGTATGGGAATACTCTGAGCTTGAACTGGGGAAGGTTGCTCGTAGCCAAGTTGTTGAACGGCTTTAAGTACGGGGGCAGAAATACCCAGTTCAGCGAAGTCAGTGGATGACATTAAATTACCTGTGGCTTGGGCTTTTTAGGCCCTGGTTTAGAGGCCGCGCAGTATACGCCTAAGCTCTTCATTTTTATAGTTTATTTGCGTTGAATTTGTCACCTAGGAGAAATTAAACGGTGACCTGAACTGCTGGTCGCTACCCTAAAATCAAAGACAGCCTTAAAAGATTAAAATAATTGGCTTAACGGCGGGTTGAAAACTGGGACTATCCAATGAATCAGCTGTCGATAACCAGGTTTTCAAACCTTGTTATAGTCTGTATAACGAGACTACGCCTATCTATCGTTGGCTTTTTAAGTTTAAATACCGATCTTAAAAATTATCAAATTTCCTCACAAAGGACTGTTTATGAGTGAACTTCATCTTGTTCGTCATGCCCAGGCTTCATTCGGATCGGCGAACTATGATCAGCTTTCTGACTTAGGTCACCAGCAATCACGATTTTTAGGCGAATATTTTAAGCGCAGAAAGATGACCTTTGATCGCTTGGTCGTGGGTGATATGCATCGTCATCATCAAACCATGGACGGCATCTGTGCTGGATTGGCGATCGATGGTACCGACCGACTAGTGTTGCCAGGGCTCAATGAATATAACTTTGTTGAATTGACTGAGGCCTATGGCAAGACTAAGGGAGATACCCCATTATTTCAAAAAGTCATGCAAGATCCCGGCGATAAAAAGAATTTTTATCGCCTACTGCGTCAAATACTCACGGCGTGGACTGCTGACAGTATTCCTGATGTGGAAGAGACATGGGTTCAATTCAAAACGCGAGTAAAAGAGGCGCAGGATGAGATTAAATCCCTGGCGGATGAGGGCAATACAATATTGGCCATAGGATCAGGGGGCTCGATTAGTGCGTTTGTCGGCATGGTGTTAGAAATACCCGATGAGAATGTGTTTGATCTTAATTTACAATACAAGAACACCGCGATCAGTCATTTCTTTTTTAATCAAAAGAAAATGAATCTGACCAGCTTTAATAACATTGCTCATTTTGAGAGTAATGAGATGGAAAAATTTATAACCTACGGCTGATTTATTAATTAATAAAGGATAATGAAAATGACTTCAGAGTTTGATGTAAGTGGCAAAGTAGCAATGGTGACCGGAGCATCCAGCGGGTTTGGCGTGCATTTTGCTAAAATATTGGCTGCAAGAGGCGCTAAAGTAGTGGTAGCGGCCCGTCGCGTTGATCGTCTTGAATCGTTGGTAGCAGAGATTGTCGCCGCCGGTGGTGAAGCGGTTGCTGTGGCTATGGATGTGACCAGTGCCGAATCCATTGAGGCTGCTTTCGATCAAGGCGAGGCTGCGCTCGGGACGATTACCGTTGTTGCCAATAATGCGGGCGTTGCAGATATGCGAACAGCCCTAAAAATTGATGAAGCCAGCTGGGACCGCATGATGGATACGAACTTAAAAGGTGTTTGGTTAGTCGCACAGCAGGCTGCTAAACGAATGATTGCAGCCGGGGTTGGTGGGGCTATTGTTAACACAGCATCTATCTTAGGGTTGCGTGTGAGCTTTGGTCAATCTAGTTATTCTGTCTCAAAAGCGGCAGTGATTCAGCTAACCAAAGCACTTGCGGTCGAGTGGGCCGGCAAGGGCGTCCGTGTAAATGCACTGTGCCCAGGCTACTTTTTAACGGAGATGACTGAGGCCGCATTTGCATCACCCGACAGTAAAAACTACCTCAATTCTTCGCCTGCGAGACGCGCTGGTGAAATGGATGAAATAACTGGACCCTTTTTACTATTGGCCAGTGACGCAGGTTCTTATCTACATGGTGTTGCATTACCTGTCGATGGCGGGCAATCTATTGGTAACATGTAACTTATTTGACCACGGACCCTACTATGAGTCTTAAAGATAATCGCCGTGAATACGACTATGGGACACTGTCTCGAGATAGTTTGCACAACAATCCTTTTACTCAGTTTTCACTGTGGATGGATCAGGCTATTGAAGCCGACATTATTGATCCCACTGCAATGAGTGTTGCCACGGTTGGCCAGAGTGGAAAGCCTTGGCAGCGCATGGTGCTGCTGAAAGGTTTTGATGAGCGTGGTTTCGTATTTTATACCAATCTAGGTAGTCGAAAAGCGACTGATATTGCAGTTAACCCGCATGTCAGTCTGCAATTTCCATGGCTACAGCTAGATCGTCAGGTGATTGTCGGCGGCCGTGCGGAAGCGTTGTCTGCGACTGAAGTCAGTGACTATTTTAATAGTCGACCGCTTTCCAGTCAGTTGGCGGCCTGGGCCTCTGAGCAGAGCAGTCCAATAGCGTCGCGCGCAGTTTTAGAAGCTCAGTTTGAAGCCATTAAGCAGCAATTTTCATTAGGTGAGGTACCGCTGCCTGAATTTTGGAGTGGCTTTAGAGTCGTTCCCAAAGAATTTGAATTTTGGCAGGGTGGCGAGAACCGATTGCATGATCGGTTTTATTTTCAACGCCAACAGGATGATTGGAATATTTCCCGGCTCTCCCCCTAGTAGCGTATCGCGGTGACCACTAAATAACGCTCTCCTGAGGGCGTTTTTACCTTCACTTCATCGTCCACCGACTTGCCAACAAGTGCCCTTGCCATGGGTGAATCAATGCTTATCCAATGTTGGTTGGCATCAATTTCATCTGAACCCACTAATCGATAGGTGATCTGCTGCAGGTTATCTTGGTCTTCGACAGTTACCCAGGCTGAAAAGAACACCCTCGAGGGATCTCGCGGTTTGTCTTCGATAATTTTTGCGTCTTCAAGCCGTTTGGTTAAATATCGGACACGGCTGTCAATCTCGCGAAGACGGCGTTTCCCATAGATATAATCGCCATTTTCTGAACGATCACCATTTTTAGCCGCTTCATGCACTACCGCAGTGACCTCAGGACGTTCGACTTTCCAAAGCTGACGAATCTCCGCACGAATATCGGCAGCGCCCTCAGCGGTAATATATGGCGAACTTTTGGGGCCTGGCGCTCGATATCGTGACATCGGATTACTGGTTTCCCTCAAGGCCAAATACTTCTTTATAGAAGTTCAACTCTGATTCCATAGCGTGAATAATGTTAGCTGCTTTACGAAAGCCATGACCCTCATCGTCAAAGGTCACATGTGCTACCTTGATACCCTTTTGTCGTAGTATATCCACCATCATCTCAGCTTGATTAGGCGGTACGACCTTATCCTCAAGGCCTTGCAAAAAAATGACCGGACAATTGAGGCCATCGGCATGATGGATTGGCGAGCGCGCCTGATAAATATCTTTTCTGTCGGGGTAGGGGCCAATCAGGCTATCAAGATACCGCGACTCAAATTTGTGCGTATCAGTGGCAAGTGTTTCTAAATCCCCTATCCCATAGAGGCTGGCGCCAGCCTTAAAGGTATCAGTGAAGGTCAGCGCAGAGAGAACCGTATACCCTCCGGCGCTGCCGCCGCGGATAATACAGCGGTCGAGGTCGATTTTCCCCTCATCAGCAAGGTACCGCAGCGCATATTGCGTATCTTCAACATCAGCTACGCCCCAGGCGTTGGTAAGGCCTTGACGATAATGCCGACCAAACCCTGTACTGCCTCTGTAGTTGATATCCACCACGGCAAAACCGCGATTAGTCCAGTATTGAATTTTGAGATTTAAACCACTTCCAGTGGCACTAGTAGGCCCGCCGTGGCACATCGCGATGACCAGAGGACGTTCGCTCTGTTCAGCACAATAACGAGCATTGGTGGGTGGGTAGAAAAAGGCATGAACTTGCTCGCTCTCTGCGCTTGGGAAGAGAATTGTTTGCGGCTCTGACAACTCATTGGCATCGACACTGAGTGAGGCCGGTGCATAAATGACTTGCGATGCTGATGAGGAGTCTATGGCGATTAACTCTGCTGGTAAAGCAGCAGCACCGGCGACCATACAGACACTTCCTTGATAACTGCAGACACTGCTCATGCTGGTATAATGACAATTCAGGGTTGTTAGTTGCCGGCTTGAGATGTCAATCCTACCTGTATGCCAAAGTCCATTTCTGGTCCAAATACAGCCAATAGTCTGTGCGTTAATGAAACAATAGGTGCTCATGCCTAATTGCCACAAAGGTGTGGCAAACTCGCTGTCGGCTTCTACAATGATGTCTCGTTGCCCTTCAATAAATCGACAAATATTCCACCAATTATTGTGGTCTGAGACATAATAGAGTTGTCCGTCTGGAGACCACTGAGGCTGAAAAATAGCTTCATCTAAATTTTCACCAGCGACAGTAGTCTGACCGACCAACCCGACATTGGTATTACTGGCGAGACAGAGTTGAGTGCTGTCCCATGGCATATGCGGGTGATTCCACTGAATCCAACAAAGCTTCTTTTGATCTGGACTAAGGCGAGGATAACCATAAAAGTCTGCTCCCCAAGCTAGGCGTTCAACACTGGGTGATTCATTGTCCAGACTAATGCTGGCAAGATAGTTTTCTGGCTCATGTCCTTCGCCATGTTGCTCACAGACCGCGATAATACGATTATTATGTGTATCAACAATTAGATCGGCAAAACGCCAAGGTCCCTCAGGGGTCATCACAACGGGTGGGTTTTTGGTAGTGATATCGACTTTATAAATACGCTGGTCGGGTCCATTCACAAAATAGAGCGTATTTTCAGCTACTGTATAAGCGCTGCCGCCGTATTCATGGACTTTACTGGTGTGGCTATAGGGCTCTGGCAGAAGATCACTAATATTGCCGTCTGCATGGTTGCACATAATGACACTGCGGCCAGCTTCCCAGGGGCGGCTTTCCACCCAAAATAGCGTCTCACCATGGCATTGAACGCTGCTAATACCAGGCGCAGCGCGAGTGATGAGTTCAGCGCTAATGGACGATGGCCAACTACCATAAGGTTTGGTCTGTTTTATGGGTAACATCTCAACCTCCGGCCAATTTAACGGCATGACCACGTTTTTCCAATTCAATCTTCAGTAGCTCGCGGTGATCACCCTGAATTTCAATAACGCCACCTTTGACAGTCCCGCCAGTCGAGCATTTTTGCTTCAACTGCTTGGCCAGTAGCTTTAGTTCAGCCTCAGACAGAGCAAAGCCACTCAGTGTGGTTACGCCTTTTCCCTTGCGGCCTTTTGTTTCTCGACGAATACGCACAATGCCATCAGTTGCCAAAGATACAGTGGCGAAGGAGGGTTTCACCCGTCCGCCATCTGTGGAATAAACCAGATTTGATCCTTTATCCTTCATTAATGAGCCTCATATACTCTCTGTAATCAGTAGAATTTTACCAATATGTGTATTTGACTCCATCAAAGTATGCGCTTGACTAGCCTCTGACAAAGCAAAGGTGTGATCGATAATTGGCTTAAATTGTTGATTCTCAATGAGCGGCCAGACATGATCTTGAACCCCTTTGGCAATTCGAGTTTTGTTCTCAAGTGGCTGTGACCTCAAGGTAGAGCCGGTGATAACCAGCTGTTTTAACATCACTGGCATTAGGTCAATCTCCACTTTGGAGCCGCGCAAGAAAGCGATATTTACAATCCTCGCTTTGGGCGCGCAAACATTAACGTTTTTCTGAGCATAGTCGCCACCCACCATATCTAAAATGACATCCACACCATCCGCTGTAACAGTTAATGATTCGCTCACAAAGTCCTGATCATTATAATTGATCGCCTTAACGGCACCGAGGCTCTCGCAGACAGTACATTTTTCATCTGAACCAGCGGTCGCAATGACCTTGACGCCAAGTGCTGTAGCCATTTGAATGGCAGTAGTACCAATGCCACTTGCACCTCCATGTACCAACAACCATTCACCCGCTTTTAGTTCAGCGCGCTCAAATAAATTGTGCCACACGGTAAAGCAGGTCTCTGGAAGGGCTGCGGCATCAATCAGTGAAAGTCCGTGTGGAATACTTAAACACAGAGACTCATCAGCAACCGCATACTGTGAATAGCCACCACCTGAGAGCAGGGCGCAGACCTCATCGCCCAGTTTCCAGAAGGTCACAGCCGATCCCACTGCGACAATAGTTCCGGATACTTCCAGCCCCGGAATATCAGTTACTCCTGGGGGTGGCGGATAAAAGCCAAGGCGTTGAAAAACATCGGGACGATTGACCCCGGCCGCAGCAACCTCAATGAGCACTTGGTTAGCATCGGGCGAGGGTGTGGGTCTCTGGCACGCTTGCAGTACGTTCGGTCCCCCCGGTTGGGTGATTTCGATACTAACCTGGTTCAGTGGTGGATTCATTGTGCGAGCCTCAAGTCTCAAGTGAAAGTTTAGCGGTAAATGATTGGCATACCCAAGATTTCTGATGATTCGCTATAATCAGTAGCGCTTTATTCGTTTTTTAGCGCTACGCCAAAGCCGGCCATCTATAGAGGCTAAACCTAATCCTATACAGGCCATACCAATAAAATGTTCAATATATAGCTGTTCATCGAGTATCAGCCAGCCCAGTAGACTTGCAGTAATGGGCACCAAAAAGGTCACGAGTACCACATTAGTCGCACCTGCAGAGGAGAGTATGCGGAAAAACAAGACATAGGCTAATACGGTTGAAAAAACTGCAAGAGACAATACAGCTAACCAAACCTGGATACTTGGGTTCGCTAGGTGATTGGGCTGTTCAAAGATGAATGCCAATGGCAGTAAAATAAGAGTTGCGGTAGTGACCTGTCCAATAACCGTGGTCAGTGGACTAACGCCCATGGCTTTAAAGCGTCGTCCATAAACAGTAGCAAAACCATAGGATATCGCGGCACCCACCACCGCAAGTTGAGCTGACGTGTCGGACCTAACTTGTATGAATCCCGCAGGTCCAATGATTAGCACCGCCACGCCGGACAATCCCAGTGCTACTCCGAAAAGTTTTCCTGCTGTTATGCGTTCATCGGATAACAGGACACCTGCAATCAATATTGTAAATAGTGGCGTTGTCGCATTGATGATGGATGCAAGACCTGAGGTGATATGGTTTTGTCCCCACACGATAAGCGAAAAGGGAATCGCATTACCGAGCAGCCCTAAAATAAAAAATGCCCGCCATAACGTCAAAGATTTAGGGACTGCTTGACCCGAAACAAGAAAGAAAATCCATAATATAATCGCGGCAAGACCCACCCGCAGCGTAACGATGGTCAGTGGCGGTAATTCTGTTACTGCGACACCAATAAAAAAGAATGAGCCACCCCACAGGAATGACAGCATTAGTAGCATTGACCAGTCTTTGGCGGACATTGTTTGATTGATCATTGCGGGGGTTCCATTATTGTGGGCTTTCACGTACTCGGGGATATGTCGGTGGCCGTAATACTAACACTGGCGGGAGGCCTAAACGACCAGTAAAAGGCCTTGGTAAATAGGTTTGTATAAAACCAACACAATTTGGTGTTAGTTTAATGACCTCTTAGTGCCTACAATGCCGATATAGAACTTTTTAGAGGTGCATGGATTGGTTAACCCATCTTTTAGAGAAAAAACCTATAGCGTTATTTTTGGTACTGATACACCAGCGGGTCAGCATTTTGACATTGCATTAATTTACTTAATTCTGTTCAGTGTGCTCGCGGTCGTTCTCTCATCTATCGGATCTTTACAGGCGCAATATGGTGCCTGGTTGTTTAAGCTTGAGTGGGCCTTTACGCTGCTGTTTTCAATGGAATATCTGCTGCGTATTTACTCATCACCCAAACCATTGCGTTATATTTTTAGCTTTTATGGGTTCGTTGACTTGTTATCAATTATTCCCACCTATGTGGCCCTATTGTTCCCCGGCGCCAATTACTGGTTAGTGGTGCGACTATTGAGAGTGCTGCGTATTTTTCGGGTATTTAAATTGGTTCGTTACTTGTCAGAGGCCAATCTATTGCTGCGCTCCATGTATGCAGCACGGCGCAAAGTATTGGTGTTCTTTACAGCAGTGCTAGTGCTCTGCGTAATATTCGGTAGTCTAATGTTTTTAGTAGAAGGCCCTGATAATGGGTTTACAAGCATCCCCCGCAGTATCTACTGGACCATTGTGACTATAACGACGGTAGGTTACGGGGACATCACCCCACAAACTGTGATTGGTCAAATTATCGCGACTATGGCCATGCTCACTGGCTACAGCATTATTGCTATTCCCACCGGTATATTTACTGCTGAAATTGCCCGAGAGATGATCACCGAGAGTAATAATCGACAATGCAACGTCTGTAACCGTATTGGCCATCACGCTGAGGCTGAGTACTGTTTTCAGTGCGGCGTTACACTGCCAGTTAGAATGATTAAGACTTGATTTCAGCACGCTTATCCATTGTTGATCGATAGCTCAAAGCTTCTTGGTATTGAGGTAGTTGTGGATGGCTGATGTCGGCCAGATCAGCCAGACTGCGGGCCACCTTTAATACGCGATAAAAGCCTCGAGTTGACAATCCAAATCGGTCTATCGCTTGATCGAGCAACGCTTTTAGCTCTGAATTTAAGGGACACAGTTGATTGAGTTCTTGGCTGGTTAAATGGGCATTTATCTTTCCCTGTCGTTGCATTTGCACATCGCGCGCTTTGCAGACCCGAAGCTGTATTTGCTGATTACTGTCACCGTCAGCTTTTCGATCTTGATCAAGTAATTGTTGGTTTTCAATCGCCGACACCTGCACCTGTAAATCGATACGATCTAGCAATGGACCTGAGATCTTGTGTTGATAACGGATAATTTGATCGAGACTACAGGAGCATCGTTTAGAACCCAGATAACCGCAGGGGCAAGGATTCATGGCGGCCACCAGTTGGAAACTCGCAGGGTAACTTGTTTGCGCAGCGACTCTTGAAATTAAAATCTGCCCCGATTCCAAAGGTTCTCTCAGTACTTCCAAAACACTGCGTGAAAATTCCGGCAATTCATCTAAAAATAGTACTCCCTGGTGAGCCAGTGATATTTCACCGGGCTTTGGCGTGCCCCCTCCGCCAACAAGCGCTGCAGCAGAGGCAGTGTGGTGTGGTGCTCTGAAGGGTCGGGTCCATATATGCTCTCTAAGGCCTTTGCCTGCTACTGAATGAATCGATGCTACCTGCATGGCTTCAGGATTAGACAGTGGTGGTAAAATGCCTGCCAATCGACTGGCCAGCATGGTTTTACCAGTGCCTGGCGGACCACAGAGCAGTAAGTGGTGGCCACCGGTAGCAGCCACCTCCATAGCTCTTTTAGCATGCATCTGACCGATAATATCGCTGAGCTGTTGATGTTCCTGTTGAATCTGAGTCGCGGATTTAATCCAGGGTTGAATCAATGTTCTTCCGTGTAAATGCGCAGATATCTCAAGCAGATGCTTGGCGGGTAATACGCTCAGCGACTCTACTAAGGCGGCCTCGTCAGCATTGGATTGAGCAACAACCAACTGTTTACCTCTAGCGGCGCAACCTTGGGCGGATGGCAGTAGCGCCTCTATTGAGCGCATATCGCCAGAAAGAGCGAGTTCACTGATAAATTCATAGTCGTCTAGAGACTCAACCGGTATCTGTTTTGAGGCAGCAAGAATGCCGATGGCGATAGCAAGGTCAAACCGACTGCCCTCTTTAGGGATGTCGGCAGGCGCGAGATTGACGGTAATACGACGGGCAGGAAACTCAAAGTATGAGTTGATAATGGCGCTGCGCACGCGGTCTTTACTTTCTTTAACAGAGGTTTCTGGCAGCCCGACAATGTTAAAGGCGGGTAGTCCGTTGGACAGATGTACCTCTACCGAGACTGCCGGCGCCTCGATGCCAAGTTTGGCTCGGCTTTGAACAACTGCGAGTGACATAACATACCTCCATGTATGTAGTAACTCTTAATGACTATAGTCCCTTCTAAATACTAATTCTAGGGCGCTAGTTTTTTGATGACCTGTTCCATTTCCGATAGCTGTTGCTCTAACACATCAATTTTCTCTCTAGACCGTTTCAGCACAGCCTGTTGCGTGTCAAATTCCTCTCTAGACACTATGTCTAAGCCGGTTAAGGTTTTATTCATTGCGACACGCAATAGCTGATGAATTTCTTCGCCGATGGCCTGACCACTAACGAATGTCTGCCCTAGATTAGCGGTAAATCGGTTATAAAAGTCTTGGTGATCCATTGTCTCTTTCCTCGGTCTTGAGCCTCATTATTCCGAATTAAGCGACTGCTGTCAGCATATTTTAAGCACCGCCATAAATTTAGCCAATTGATAGACTCCTTGACTATTGTGGTGCACAAATCATCCACACTGATTTTAATAACGCACCATAATGGCGCAAATATCCTATTTAGCCGATACCTTTTTGCCTTTTAGGCCTATCTCTAGAGTTGGCACGCAATATGCAAAGTGAATCATGCGTGTCGAAAGGCATAGAAATTACATTAACGTTTTAAACATCTTGGGAGATGAGCACATGAAAGCAATGAAAACAGTAATAGCCGCAGCGACGATGATGACAGCCGTGACTGGCATGGCTGCCGAAGTATCAGGAAATGTAGCACTTGGATCTGAGTATTTCTTTCGTGGCGTCGATCAGTCAGGTGGCGAAGCGCTTTCAGGTGGCTTTGATGTAGCCTTTGAAAGTGGTTTTTATGTTGGAGCTTGGGCGTCAAGTATCGATTTTAGTAACGGCCCTGAGTTGGATTACTTCGCAGGTTACGGTGGATCCTTTAGTAAAGAAGTAAGTTATGACATTGGCTATTTATTCTATGGTTACCCCGGCGATGCGTCTTTGGATTTTGAAGAGGTATATGGAAGCGTGTCTTTTGGCGATGCCACCATAGGCTTCAATTACTCAGATGATTATTTCGATTCAACTGGCGAGACCACGTACTTCTACATCGATTATGGCTTCACACTCACTGAAAACTTTAGCCTTGGACTCCACTTCGGAACCATGGATGCCGGTGACAGTGTTGCCTACAACGCAGTTTTCGAGGACGCGATTGATGATTACTCAATATCTCTGAGCACAGAGGTGTCGGGTATTGGTATTGACTTTAGTTTTATTGATTCTTCCGGCAGCGGCGCACTGGATGCGGACGCTGAATTTGCAGTCACCTTTTCGAAGTCGTTGTAATGCTCAAATTTGGAAAATAACCTGAGTGACTTCGGTCACTCTACATGGAGAAATAAATATGAAACTAATTATGGCAGTAATTAAGCCCTTTAAGTTAGATGAAGTACGTGAGGCATTGGGTGAAATTGGCGTTTCCGGAGTCACTGTAACCGAGGTGAAGGGTTTTGGTCGTCAAAAAGGGCATACCGAGCTTTACAGAGGCGCTGAGTATGTTGTCGATTTTTTACCGAAGGTGAAAGTTGAGGTCGCTCTGAATGATGACATGGTAGAAAGCGCCGTTGAGGCCATCACAAAATCGGCTGCAACGGGAAAAATTGGCGACGGTAAAATTTTCATCAGCCAACTTGAAGATGCTATTCGAATTCGGACTGGTGAAACTGGTTCAGACGCAATTTGACCTGAGGGAACAGGACATGAACGAAATATTTGAATTACAGTACGCGTTAGACACCTTTTATTTTTTGATATGCGGTGCTCTGGTTATGTGGATGGCAGCGGGCTTCTCCATGCTCGAGGCTGGTTTGGTACGCTCCAAAAATACTACTGAAATCTTAACCAAAAACATCGCTCTCTATGCTGTTGCATGCACCATGTACATGATGTGTGGCTACTCGATTATGTACGGCGGTGGTGATTTTACGATGTTCTTGAATGGTATTGTAGGAAACGGCGCGACAGGTATGGAGGAACCAGCGACTTATGCTCCCTCCGCTGATTTTTTCTTTCAGGTCGTTTTCGTTGCTACCGCGATGTCAATTGTTTCCGGTGCGGTTGCTGAACGCATGAAGCTTTGGGCATTTTTAGCTTTCGCTGTTGTGCTGACAGCCTTTATCTACCCGATGGAAGGGTCCTGGACATGGGGCGGTGCTTCTGTGTTTGGAATGTACACTCTGAGTGATCTTGGATTCTCCGACTTCGCGGGATCAGGAATTGTGCATATGGCCGGGGCCTCTGCAGCTTTAGCGGGCGTTTTATTGTTGGGTGCTCGTAAAGGTAAATACGGTGCTGACGGATCCATCAATGCTATTCCTGGTGCGAATTTACCCTTGGCCACCTTAGGCACTTTTATCCTGTGGATGGGGTGGTTTGGTTTCAACGGTGGTTCGGTTTTAGCGACCGCGTCGGTTGAAAGTGCCAATTCGGTTGCGGTTGTCTTTATGAACACCAATGCCGCAGCTAGTGGTGGTTTGATTGCCGCGCTTATCATTGCGAAGGTTTTGTTTGGCAAAGCTGATTTGACGATGGCGCTCAACGGTGCATTGGCTGGACTAGTGGCTATTACCGCTGAGCCGTCAACGCCAACTGCTTTGCAGGCGACACTGTTTGGTGGGTTCGGCGGTATCTTAGTTGTCTTTAGCATTTTAGCCTTAGATAAATTGAAAATTGATGATCCTGTTGGGGCTATTTCAGTCCACGGTGTGGTTGGATTATTGGGGCTATTGTTGGTTCCATTTACAAATGAGGCTGCTACCTTCTCAGGCCAGTTGATCGGTGCTGCGACTATCTTTATTTGGGTGTTTGGCACTAGCTATATTGTTTGGAGTATTTTGAAAGTAATTATGGGTATTCGTGTCAGCGAAGAAGAGGAATTCGAGGGCGTTGACCTGTCCGAATGTGGCATGGAGGCTTATCCTGAATTTACCAGTGCAAAATCTTGATAGGTTAATGTTAGTTAAAGAGCCGGGGCTTTATGTCCCGGTTTTTTTTGGTAAATAAAAAGCATTGGTGGTTAAATTTTCTCCCTGCATTGATGCAATCTTAGCCAAAAACAGGTATCTTTCATGTCATAAATCATTTGTTCGGAAGAAACTAATTATGAAACTCATTACCGCAGTAATTAAGCCCTTTAAACTTGATGATGTGCGTGAAGCTTTGGCTGATATTGGTGTCCAAGGAATCACGGTCACCGAAGTCAAAGGATTTGGTCGGCAAAAAGGGCACACTGAGCTCTATCGTGGTGCTGAATATGTCGTTGATTTTTTACCCAAAATTAAACTAGAGATTGCCATTGCCACTGCTATGGTTGATAGCACCGTTGAGGCCATTACAAAGGCCGCAGCCACCGGGAAAATTGGCGACGGCAAAATTTTTATTTCCTCTCTTGATGAAGTGATAAGAATCCGTACTGGCGAAACGGGTGAAGATGCAATTTAGGGGTTAATTCTCTCAGCAGCAACAGCCTGTTGAGTCTTCATGTGGTCAGAGTGCCTTGAACGCTTTTAATCTAATATATCTGAGAAATAACTTAATGGAATTGTATTCAAAATGGTTAGTCGGTATTTTTTTACTAGCCTGCAGCTTTGCTAGCCCTGCGCTAGCAGAAGACACCAACGATATGCTCGGTGCCGCGATAGTCTCGAAGTTGAAGTCTGCGCGGTCAGAGCTTAACTATCGTTTTATTGGTCCATCAGCGATACCGTCTTTCTTTGAGGTTCAAGTAGAAGGTGGGCCAATGCTTTACGTGACAGAGGATGGGAGTTTTTTCTTTGATGGAAATCTGTACAAAGTTAAAGTCGGGCAGTTTGTCGATGTGCGTAATTTAAAACTGGATGCCGAGCGTAAAAAAGTGTTTGCCAGTATGTCCACTGACACCATGACTGTTTTTAAAGCTACCGGTCAGACCAAGGCGATTGTTAATGTGTTTACTGATATTGATTGTGGGTTTTGTCGTAAGCTCCACAAAGAAGTGCCAAAACTCAACCAATTGGGCGTTGAAGTAAGGTATTTAGCCTATCCAAGGGCAGGAATCCCTTCAGAAGCCTACAACAAAATTGCTACGGCTTGGTGTTCTGCCAACCCTCAAGAGAGCCTAACGCGTTTTAAGAACGGCAATAATGACCCCATTGCAGTCTGCGATGACAATCCTGTGGCCGAGCATTTTAAACTGGGTGCCAGATTGGGTGTGACAGGCACTCCCGCCATTATGTTAATGGATGGCAGTCTATTGCCGGGCTATAAGAAAGCCGATGAGCTGGCGAAAATTTTAGGTTTAGATTCCTAGCTCGTTTTAGTGAAGAGGTCTCAATAAACTGTCAAATAGTATAAAATCAGTGTGGTACACGTGGTTTACATCCGCGTGACAAAATCTTACAAATAGTCTGAGGAAATAGAGTGAGAGAAGTCAAGATAGGCCTCTGTGGTTTAGGCACGGTAGGATCCGGTGTTTTTAATGTGATGTCGCGCAATTTAGCCGCTATTAATGCCAGATCTAATTGCCAAATCAGTATCGCTCAGGTGGGTTGTCGCCGCGACAATGTAGCCTGTGATTTGAGTAAGGCTAATATTACCCGCGACATTTTTGAGGTGGCTCAAAATCCTGACATCGACATCGTGGTTGAACTAATTGGTGGCACTACTGTTGCCTATGAATTGGTCATGTTAGCGCTAGAGAATGGTAAGCATGTGGTCACTGCCAACAAAGCATTAATCGCCGAGCATGGTATGACCATCTTTGCTCAAGCCGAAGCTCGAGGACTAATGGTGTGCTATGAAGCCGCTGTCGCCGGCGGTATCCCGATCATTAAGGCACTGCGTGAAGGCCTGTCCGCAAATCGAATTAATTGGTTGGCAGGTATCATTAACGGTACCACTAATTTTATTTTGTCAGAAATGGACACCAAGGGCAGAGAGTTTGCTGATGTGCTGAGCGAAGCGCAGGCTAAGGGATACGCAGAGGCAGATCCAACCTTTGATGTAGAGGGCATCGATGCGTCGCATAAGCTGGCGATCTTAGCCTCTATTGCTTTCGCTATGCCACTGTCCCTAGAAGGGCTGTTTACTGACGGCATTACTCAGTTAGAGCCTCAGGATGTGGCCTATGCCAGAGAACTTGGCTATGTTATCAAACATCTTGGTATTGCTCGCCAAACTGACGCCGGTGTTGAGTTGAGAGTGCATCCTACCCTAGTCCCTGAGCGGTCGCTTATCGCTGGGGTGAACGATGTCGCTAACGCCATTATGGTCAATGCTGATGCCGTGGGTACTACCTTATTTTCCGGTCCCGGTGCCGGCGCGGAACCTACGGCTTCGTCAGTTATCGCGGACATAGTCGATGTCGCGCGAGCAATGGACTCCTACCCTGACTCTTGGGTGCCAGCGCTTGGTTACAGCTCATCGGTAATAGAACCGCGTACTTTGATGAATATTGAGGATGTTGAAACCGGATTTTATATTCGCTTCTCAGCTTTAGATAAACCCGGTGTGTTATCAGATGTGACCAAAATAATGGGCGATGCTGGCATTAGTATTGAAGCTATTATTCAGCGTGAGCAACCAGCTGGAGAACGCTACGTTAACGTTATTATTTTGACTAATGTGACTAAAGAAAAATGTCTAAATGAAGCGGTAACTCACATTGAGCACCTTGAAACAGTGCGTGGAGAGGTTAGCTTTATCCGCGTTGAGTATTTAGATCAAGTATGATTTTGCGCAACAAAGCATATTGATCGTTGGTTGTTATTAGGAAAATTTTAAATGAAATACATCAGTACCCGCGGTGGTGGACAGCCAAAAAGTTTCGAAGAGGTAATACTCACTGGCTTGGCACCTGATGGCGGGCTTTATGTTCCAGAAAAACTGCCTCAATTCAGCATCCAAGAGATAGCCTCTTGGTCTACATTGTCTTATCAAGAATTAGCCTTAAAGGTCATATCTCCGTTTGTTGATGGGGCTATTCCTGAGCAGGATTTAGAGCAACTTATCGCTAAATCTTATGCTACCTTTCGTCACGATGATATTGCGCCCTTGGTGAAAACCGGCAGTAACGAATGGATCTTGGAATTGTTCCACGGCCCGACCCTAGCATTTAAAGACTTTGCTCTGCAGTTTTTGGGAAACCTGCTTGATTACACCTTAGAAAAACGCCAACAAAAAGTCGTTATTATGGGTGCAACCTCAGGTGATACAGGCTCTGCAGCTATTGAAGGCTGTCGGCGGTGTAACAACATTGATATTTTTATACTGCACCCTCATGAGCGTGTCTCAGAGGTGCAACGACGTCAAATGACCACCGTTCGCGCTGATAATATTCACAATATTGCCATGCATGGCAATTTTGATGATTGCCAAAATATGGTCAAAGCCAGCTTTTCAGACCAATCATTTTTGCCTGATGGACGACAGTTGGTCGCGGTGAATTCGATCAATTGGGCACGAATTATGGCCCAAATCGTCTATTATTTTTGGGCGTCACTTAAACTTGGTGGACCGGATCAGGCGGTTTCGTTTTCAGTACCGACGGGCAATTTTGGCGATATTTTTGCAGGCTATTTGGCGCATAAAATGGGTCTACCGATTAAACGGTTAGTTATTGCTACTAACCAAAATGATATTTTGCATCGGTGCATCAGCGATAATGATCATACCACTCGCCCGCTTGAACAAAGCTTAGCCCCCAGTATGGATATTATGATTTCGAGTAATTTTGAGCGCCTGTTGTTTGATCTTTATGATCGTGACGGTGCCGCTATTACGCAACTGATGCGCGATGCGAAAGTCGGCTCAATGCAATTGAGTGAGTCTGCTCTGACTGACGCGCGACAGTTATTCTCTAGCTTTCGCTGCGATGACAAGGGAATGGTAGACCTGATTCGAGAGACCCATCAAGAGGTCGATTATTTGCTCGATCCACATACCGCTATTGGTCTAGCCGCAGCCAGAGTCTGTCGCACAGATTGTCATACCCCTATGGTAACGCTGGCAACTGCTCATCCGGCTAAGTTTCCGGATGCGGTAAAGGCCGCGGGCTACCCTAGAGATCCTGAGTTACCTGAACATTTGGCCGATCTTTTTGAGCGTGAAGAATGGTTTACTACTTTAGATAACGACCCATTGGCAGTGCAAGCTTTTATCGCTAATAACATTTCAGTTTAAAGTCTGTAATGCCTAGCGCGACGTAAGCTCTCATAACGTAAAGTGAGATTAGAAAATGTTTGAACAAAAAAAGTTATCTAAAGAAGATCAAGACCGCGTCGACAACTATTTGCAGAGTGGCTTCAATACAAGCGAACGACAACCTTTTCGCCCTTGGCGGTTACTGGGGGTGCTATGGGTCGTGGTATCCGCGCTTGGCTTTATCAGCTGGTACATTGGTAAGCAACAGGGGTACCTCTAGACTTATCTAATACTCACCGCCGTTCGGAGGCCTGAAATGTTACATGCTTTACCGATGCCGTCGCCAACCATGATTAAAACCAATGGTATTGAGCTCGAGGTATTTCAGGCGGGGCAGGGTGGCACTCCTATTGTACTTTGTCACGGCTGGCCTGAATTGGCTTACAGTTGGCGCTATCAAATTCCCGTACTGGTTGCTGCCGGTTATCACTGCATCGTTCCCAATCAGCGCGGCTACGGTGCCTCTAGTAAACCACTTGATGTTAATGCTTATGATATTCATCATCTCACCGATGATCAAAATGGTCTTCTTGATGCCCTCGGTATTGATCGTGCTATCTACGTGGGGCATGACTGGGGCGCCATCATGCTGTGGCAGCATGCATTGCTAAATCCTGATCGTATTATTGGTCTTGTCAATATGTCGGTTCCTTTTAAGGCCCGAGAGCCGGCTGAACCGGTGGCATTTTGGGAAAAGATGCTGGGTAAAGATTTTTATTTGGTGCACTTTAATCGGCATCCTGAGGTCGCCGCGCGTTCTTTTGACACCAATCCTAAGCGAGTCTTAACCAACCTCTATCGCACTAAACACTGGTTAGAAAAGGGTGCTTTTCAGCCAGATGGCTATAATATTGTGCGCTCAGCAGAGGTAGATAATAGCCGTGGTGAACTTATGCTCAGTGAACAGGACCTGATGGTATTCGTCGAGGCATTTGCTCAAGGTGGTTTTGTCGCGCCCTGTAATTGGTATCGAAATTTCACCCGCAATTGGGAGACCATGGCACATGTCAAACAGACCATAGCACTACCCTCACTGATGATTTATGGTGACTATGACATGGTGCCCAAAGTAGATATGACTGATACGGTATTCGATTTAGAGGTCAAGACCTTGGCTTGTGGCCACTGGATTCAGCAAGAAGAACCTGAAAAGACCAATCAAATTCTCTTAGAATGGCTTGAGCGTAAAATTAAGCCGTTGCTGTCGTAGACCATGCAGATAAAATCTAGGCCATTCAATTTAGACCACGCTGAATTTTCGCCTCAGCTAGACCCGCTATTGCAGAGAATTTACCAATCTAGAGGGGTAAACAGTCAGTCAGCCTTAGATAGGCAGTTGTCCTGTTTGCCGCCACCAAGCCTGCTAAAGGATATGACTGAAGCAACAGAGCGACTAATAACCGCGCTCAAAAAAAATCAACAAATCGTCATTATCGGTGATTTCGATGCTGATGGCGCTACCAGCGCTGCACTGATGATGCTGGCATTGAGGGCCATGGGGTTTCATAAACTCGAGTTTTTGGTGCCCAACCGTTTTGATTACGGCTATGGTTTAACGCCAGAAATTGTCGACCTTGCTACCCAATATCAACCTCAACTCATTGTTACCGTCGACAATGGTATTTCCAGTATAGAGGGCGTAGCTCATGCCGCCAGTTTGGGTATTGATGTCATCGTCACCGACCACCATTTGCCCGGACAAACACTGCCCAATGCCTGGGCGATCATTAATCCCAACCAGCCAAACTGTCCCTTCCCCGCAAAAAATTTAGCTGGGGTGGGCGTTGCATTTTATTTGCTTAGTGGTCTGCGCAAGGCGCTGCGAACCATTGATTGGTTTGGTGACAATAGTATTGAAGAACCTAATATGGCCACCTGGTTGGACTTAGTGGCGCTGGGCACTGTTGCAGATGTCGTTCCCCTAGATCAGATCAATCGTGCGCTAGTCCATCAGGGTTTATTGCGTATTCGCTCGGGTCATTGTCGTCCAGGCATTCAGGCACTACTACGAATTGCAGGTAAAAATCCCCAGCGCTTAGTGGCTACAGATTTAGGCTTTGCTATAGGACCTCGACTTAATGCAGCAGGTCGTTTGGATGATATTTCATTAGGTATTCAATGCCTACTGACTGACGACATCAATGAAGCCATGCAGACGGCTGAATCACTGGATCAACTCAATAAAGACCGTCGCTCCATCGAACAGGGAATGCAGCGGGAGGCTATGGCAGAGCTCGATAAACTAACACTGGACTCGGAACATTTGCCCGCAGCACTCTGTTTATTTCACCCAGATTGGCATCAAGGGGTTGTTGGATTGGTCGCATCGCGGCTAAAAGAAAAGCATCATCGGCCAGTGGTAGCATTCGCTCGGGCGGACGACGGCAGTTTAAAAGGCTCATCCAGATCGATACCTGGGTTACACATCAGAGATGCCATGGACGCGGTTGCGACTCAAAATCCAGGACTGATTAGTAAGTTTGGTGGGCATGCCATGGCTGCCGGTTTAACCCTTGAGGAAGAAAAGCTCGAATTATTCATCCAAGCCTTCCAAAGACATGTTGATCAGGTGCTCAATCCTGATGATTTGAACGCTAAAATGGTCACTGATGGCAGTCTTGAGTCAGAGCAGATTAGTATGCATACCGCAGATCTTTTGCGGGAGTCAGGCCCCTGGGGCCAGCAATTCCCAGAACCCTGCTTTGAGGGAGTTTTTACCATCAAGCAGCAGCGTATCGTTGGTGAAAAACACCTCAAGCTGGCACTGAACCATGGGTCAGCACCGCATATCAATCTTGACGCAATTTATTTCAACATGGATACCCAGCAGTGGCCCAATTCTTTGGTCACTCAGGCAAACTGTGTGTATCGACTGGACATTAATGAGTTTCGAGGCCAGCAAAAACTTCAACTGCTAGTCCAACACATGGTGCCCGTCTCAGGCGACTAAGAAGAAATCACTATGAGTTTTAAAACCGGCCTCCGTGCAGATCTATTGCTGCTTGTGACTGCCTTTATCTGGGGCTTTGCATTTGTTTTTCAAAGTACGGCTATGGATCATATAGGCCCCATTACCTTCGTTTTTGGGCGTTTTGTTATTGCCGGTATGGCAATATTGCCGATCTGGTATCTGATGGAAAAACCTAAAAAGGTGTTTGTATATCAAGCGGCGGATAAAAAAGCCTTGCAGCTTGGCATTATTATGACCGTCGGCATGCTTTTACAGCAAGCGGGCTTACTCTATACCACCGTGGCGCGCGCGGGGTTCTTGACCGGGGTCTATATTATTTTCGTGCCCGTTATTGGTCTCTTGATGGGCAGTAAAACAGAATGGCCAACCTGGGTTGGAGTAATGTTTGCACTGTTTGGGTTATATTTTCTCGCGCAAATCGAAGCGGCAAATTTTCTGTTAGGTGATGGACTGATATTAATTAGTTCAGTGGTTTGGGCTCTGCACGTTATCTACACCGGTAAAGTGGCCAATCAAATTTCTGTCTTTCGGTTGATGTTTATACAATTTGCTATTGCAGCGGTGATAAGCGGTCTGGCAATGGTCATCTTTGACGTATGGGATTGGCAATCTGTAAAAGCAGCTGCTGTATCACTGCTGTTTGTTGGTGTTCTATCCTCCGGTGTTGGATTTTCGCTACAAGCCATTGGAATGCGTACCGCACCCGCCTCTCACACAGCCCTCATTTTAAGCTTTGAAGCGGTGTTCGCCGCTATTGGCGGCTGGTGGTTACTCAATGAGTACCTTACTACCACGGAACTGATGGGTTGTGGTTTAATCTTAGTGGGTGGCTTGGTTTCGCAATTAAAAACATTCCTGAAGTCCCCGAGGGATACGATGCATTATCCATAGGTTTTGTTAAAGCCCAGATCAAACTAGATTTAATTGCATTACTCCCATCAAAGCTGACCGGTTCTAAGGTTGAACCAGAGGCTTTATAATCTGCGCGACAACGGCCTTTATGGCTAGTTGTGCTTTTTCTGTGGGGTGCAGTCCGTCTTGCTGAATCATGCCCTCGGTGATGGCGAGGTCCTCAAGTTGAAAAGGAATTAGCAAGGTGTCAGTTTCATCTGCCAATTGATCATAAACCGCAGCGAAAGCCATGGTGTAGCGGCGACCATAGTTTGGCGGTATCCGCATGCCAAAAAGCACAGGTAATGCGTTCGCCTCTGTGCACAGCGCGATCATAGCGGCTAAATTCTGTTTCATTAACTTCAGGGGCTGGCCGCGAAGCCCATCATTACCACCCAACTCGAGGATCACAAAATCAGGTTGGAATTTTTCTAGTAGCAGTGGCAGGCGCGCTAAACCACCTCCGGTAGTGTCGCCACTGATACTCCCGTTAACCACTTTGTGATCATCGCCAAGATCATCTTGTAAAAGATTAACCCAGCCGTTTTCAGGATCAATCCCATAGCCGGCGCTCAAACTATCGCCTAGAACCAGCAGAGTTGATCCATAAGTGTTGGCACCCAGTAAGATAAACAGGCAACATAGACGTTTTAAAGTAGTGTGCATAACAATTCCCGATTGTACTTCCATTGAATTCTGTGACGGAAGTGTAAGCGATTTTGCAACAAATGGAACAGCTCAATGATTGAAGTGAACAACGTATGTAAGCAAGTGGTCACGGCAGAGGGTACGCTGGATATTCTTGAACAGATTAATCTTTCACTACTGGATGGTGAGACGTTGGCGATTGTCGGGCCATCAGGGTCGGGTAAGTCCACACTATTGGGTATTTTAGCGGGCCTTGATTTGCCCAGTTCGGGAACAGTGGCACTCAATGGGCAAGATATCACAGCCATGGATGAAGAGGGCAGAGCAACGGTTCGTGCCAAAGATGTCGGATTTGTATTTCAATCTTTTCATCTGTTGCCAGGGTTAACCGCCTTGGAAAATGTCGCCTTGCCGTTAGAACTCAACGGCGATATGGATGCCTTGGCCACGGCCAAAATTTATTTAGACAGAGTGGGTCTAGATCATCGCACTTCCCACTACCCGCGTCAGCTGTCAGGGGGCGAGCAACAGCGTGTTGCGGTAGCCCGTGCTTTTGCCTGTAAACCCACCATTTTATTTGCTGATGAGCCCACTGGTAATCTAGACACGGCCACCGGAGAAATTATTAATGACCTACTCTTTGATCTCAATCGAGAAGAGGGGACAACACTGGTTCTGGTGACCCATGAAATGAATTTGGCTGCGCGCTGTCGCCGCACTATGCAGTTACAGGCCGGACGTCAGGTAGACACCGATGGTGCAATCACTGCGAAAAAGGTGACTTGATGCTTTCTCTACGCATGCTCATCCGTACCTGGCGCGGTGGCGAACTTGGGCTCATCCTGTGGTCGCTGATTTTAGCAGTTGCCGTCGTGACCTCGGTGTCGTTGTTGGCCGAGCGTATTGACAAAGCGCTGACCCAGGAATCCAGTAGTTTTCTCGCCGCCGACTTGGTGGTGCGAAGTAGTAAGGAAGCCCCAATAGAATGGGAAGCGGAGGCTGAGCGCCTGAATGTCTCTACAGCCAAAATAATGAGCTTTGCCTCGATTGTATTTTTTGGCGAAGAGCTGCATCTGGCATCGATAAAGGCAGTGCAACCCAACTACCCATTGCGCGGTGAAATCAAACGCTCGACCACCCCGTTTACCCGAGATGCTACTTTAATTGAAGCGGTGACGTACGGGCCAAGCAGAGGTGAAGTCTGGGTGGATGCCCGTCTATTACCACTGCTTAACATCAAACTGGGCGATTTTATTGATCTGGGTGATAGTTCGCTTAAAGTCAGCCAAATTTTAGTCGAGGAGCCCGATGGTAGCTCTTACTCATTCTTTGGTGCGCGGGTGTTAATGAATTACGCCGACATACCAGCAACTGGGGTTATTCAGCCAGGCAGTCGGGTCACCTACCGCTACCTTATGGCCGCCAATGAGCAGCAAGGTTTTTCTGAATATAAGGCGTGGCTGGAACCTCAGCTTGATATCCATGATCGGTTGATTACGCCCGATGAGGCACAAGCGAGTATTGCTGACACCATGGACAAGGGCCGACGTTTTCTCTTACTGGCTGGTAGTATTGGCGTAGTCCTTGCCAGTATCGCCTTGGCTTTAGCCAGCCATCACTTTGCCACTGGGCAGACCAAGACCGTCGCGCTATTGAAGAGTTGGGGTATCTCAGCCTCCAGAGTGCGGCGCTTGTATTTTCAACAGAGTCTGTGGATGGGTGTGTTTGGCTCGTTGGTGGGCCTTGCGGTGGGCTTTTTGTTTCATCACCTATTGCTTGCCATTGTTAGAGAATGGTTGCCCATTGAACTGCCCATGGCCGGCCTGCGCCCATGGATAACAGGCATTGCCACTGGATTGTTGTGTCTGGTGGGCTTTACCCTGCCGGCACTATGGCACTTGCCGTCACAGTCACCACTTGCCGTGCTGCGCCAAGATATCGTATTGAAACCACTGAGCTCTGCAGTACGAGTGATACTGGGGGTTACTGCGATTGCTGGGCTGTTGTTTTGGTACAGCAACAATATCTACCTGACCTTGGCTATTCTTGCTGGTTTTGGTGTGACGGCGCTAGCCTCTGTGGTTGCCGGGTTATCACTTCTGCGCTTGGCCATGAACTACGGACAACGCCTTGGCAGTGTGTGGCGTTTAGCCTTGGCCAATCTTTGGCGCAGGCGCTCGCAGAGCTTAATTCAAATGGTTGGCTTTTCAGGCGCTATTGCGCTGCTAATGATCATGGTTGTGGTGCGCACATCGCTCATTGACCAGTGGCAGTTTCAATTGGCTGAGGATGCGCCTAATCATTTTTTGGTCAATGTGGCGCCCTATGAACTGGAGGGTGTCAGACAATTAGTGGATGACAACGAACTGGAGACAGCCGGTTGGTATGCCATGGTTCGAGGAAGAATGACCGAAATAAATAACCAGTTGATTACAGAGACTCAAAAAGACCGTCATGAATCTTTCCGCCGTGAGCTCAATCTAAGCTGGACAAGCGAATTACCAGAGGGTAATAAAATAGCCAAAGGGCAGTGGTGGGATGCTGACGTTCTCGCTGCGTTCAGTTCCAAAACCAACGCCAAAGGCCAGCGCATAGCGCCTGTGTCTCTAGAGGATGAACTTGCCGGCGAGCTGGGGTTGGAGTTGGGTGACCGTATTACTTTTAGTGTTGGTGGCTTAGTTTTTGAAGCTGAGATGATTGGTACCAGAACCCTTAATTGGGACAACATGACGCCCAACTTCTACTTTTTGTTTCCAGAAGGCATGCTTGAAGAGTATCCGCGTACCAGCATGACCAGTCTGTATATTCCCCCCCAAAAGAAACTGTTGGTGAACGATATATTACGAAGCTTTCCTACCGTACAAGTGATTGAGCTAGACAAAATTATCGATCGAATTCGCACCATCGTCGCGCAAGTGACACGAGGTCTGGAAGTAATGACATTGCTTATTTTAGGGTGTGGCATCTTGGTCATGTTCTCTGCGGTGAGTTTGTCCATGTCTGAGCGTTTGCAGGAGAGCGCTATCTTGAGGACCCTCGGGAGTTCTAGGCGCTTGATTTTGGGCATTCAGCTCATTGAATTTAGCACCCTGGGTGTTATGGCTGGCCTACTAGCTAGCGCCGGCGCTGAATTTTCGGTGGCAATGCTGCAGCGTTTTATGTTTGATCTGCCGTTTTCGATGCATCTGTGGCTGTGGTACACAGGGCCCATCATAGGCGGTTTATTGGTTGGTCTTCTGGGTGTGGGATATAGTCGTAAAGTGGTAGTCCAACCACCCCTTGAGGTGCTAAGAAGTTTGTAGTGGTTACCTGCTAAGATCTATTTTAGCGGTAGCTGAATACTGAAGGTGGTCTGTTGGTCTGCTTCGGACATAACCGCAATTTGGCCTTGGTGCTGCTCGGTGACAATGAAGTGAGTAAATGACAGGCGCTGCTCTGCTTCATACTGACTCGCCTCGCTATCGTCGGCGGTAAAAGACTCAAACAAATATTGCTGGTCTTGGTCACTGACCGATTGACCATTGTGTTGAAAACGCACCCACAAATCATCGTAGAGTTGGGTAACAGAGATACGGATGCAGGGGACATGATCTAAATCTTCAATCTTCCCCAGTGCCGTGCAGGCATGTCTAATCAGACTTAGAAAAACCTGCTGTAGCTCAGTGCTATAACAGGGTAGGTCAGGCAGATTCTCGGCATACTCACGTTTAAACTCAATATCCTGAAAGCGCAGACCCGCAGTTACCGACAGCACATCCTCAGCTAACTCTACACTGTGCTCGATAATGTCACGGATGCTTGCCATCGACTTCGCGTCGCCACCACTGCCGGAAAAGTCTAATAAATTCTCGATCACTGATTTGGCTTGTTGGCCTCTAATTACCCCATCTTCCAGTGTTTCCCGCAAACCAACAGCATCAAAGGGTTCATCGATCAATCCTTGGCGTACAGTCTTCACTGACTTAAGCATTGCCCGCAGCGGAATATTAATGTCATGCGCCATGGTAGATGCCATTTCACCCATTAACGACATTTTGTCCTTTTGCACTAACATGGTCTCAGAGTTTACTTGCTGGGTAATATCATCAATCAGTAAAACAACACCAGTGACAGATTGATCTTTGAGAGGATAAATAGTGATATTGAAATGGTACTGGCCGCGCTGACTATGCTTTATGGATACTGCCGACTGTTTTTTATGTGCTTCAGCAATTTGCTGAGGCGTAACCGTAATCTCTGCATAGGACTCCCACAAATCTCGGCCAATAACGGCATCTGCCTGCAGGCCTGAAACCTCCTCTGTGCGCGGGTTCCACTGGGTTATCTGGTTGTCTTTATCCAGACCAATTAGCATCAATGGCATGGATTGGAGAATCTCAGTGATATAAGACTCAGACTGACGCAATTGCGCAGTAGTGCTTAAATGCTCGGCAATTTCATCGCCCAAGGCTTGATTGCTTTCTTTGAGCAGGCTGTTGGACTCATTCAGAGTGGCGGTTCTTTCCACCACGCGCTTTTCTAACTGTGCGCGAATTTCCTCTAGCTCATGGTTGTATTGGTGCGCCTCGCGACGACTGAAAAACAGGCGAATAACCATAAACAACAAAGCAATAATGAAAATGCCACTAGAAAAATTAGCAATATACTGCCAATTAGTTGACCCATCGGTCTCTCTGAACAGCCAAAATATATCAGTATCGGCAGTGGCAAACTGACTGAATAGGAGGCAACTTAGAGTTAGTATTTTTTTCATAGTAAACATTATGACAAAGGTAGCGTCCGAAACATAGTTCACATTATTTTGCCGGCAGCGCATGTAGTCTAGGATGGCTTTAGTCTAGCATTACTAAACACTACTTGGCGGCAATAATCTGCGCATAAATAGTTGAGCTGCCATCGCTGTTTAGTAGCAGGACATCATAATCATCGCGCCTATTACCCATTTCCATGCCCGGAGAGCCCATCGGCATGCCGGGGGCGGCCAGGCCAATGGCGCCTCCGGGTGGGTTGGCTAAAAACCGTTGAACAATACCCGCCGGTATATGGCCTTCAAATACAAAACCGTCTTTAGAAATACCGGTGTGACAAGACTGATACTGTGGCAATATCCCGCTCTCAGTTTTCATTTGGCTGAGACTATTAGTGTTGTGTGCGGTAATTTCAAAACCTGCATGTTCGGCATGGTCGATCCATTTTTGGCAGCAGCCACAGCTGGGGCTTTTATACACATCCAGTAGAGGTGCCGCGTCTGAATTCACGGAGGCCTCTGTGGTGGCCGCGTTATCGGCGGCATTTGCTGTCCCTGATAGCAACAGAATTAAATACCCCGTGACTAATAATTTATCGGACAAGTAACTCATGACAAAACTCCCTGTTTGATTGAACTCATAGATGACTACGATTTACACCGGAGTATAGATTAAGGCAACTAATCCCAGGTGAACAGTTTTTTATCCATTATTACTCCAAATACCAAAGTACGTAAAAGGTGAAACCTAAAAGTCTATCAACTAAACTTACGTTACCGTTTGAGAGAAAATACCTGTGACCACAATCCCCATTATTAATGTCGCCTTGGCTTTTATACCCGTTTTGGTAGTCTTGATTGTCATGTTTCGATGGTCATTAGCCATCGGTGATAGTTTTGTTGCGCTGGGGCGCATGTTGATTCAATTAATTGTCATCGGCTATGCACTAACCTGGATTTTTGTACTGGATTCCCCGCTGCTGGTGTTAGCTCTGCTAAGCGCTATGCTGCTTATTGCCAGTTCTATCGCTCTCAGGCCCGTCGCAGACAGCAAGACTCAGGGTGACTATGGGCGAGCCCTGTTTTCTATTTCATGCGGCGGTGGGTTAACCTTAGCGTTTATCACCTTATTTGTGCTTACCCTCGACCCTTGGTACAAAGCCAACACCATGATCCCTCTGGCAGGAATGATCTTTGCTAGTTCAATGAACGCAGTGAGTGTTGCCGCGGAGCGCCTCTACATGGAAATCGACCATGGCTCACCACCCACCATTGCGCGCAATCAAGCCTTTAAAGCGGGCTTAATTCCCATTTTCAATAGTTTGTTAGCGGTGGGTTTGGTGTCACTGCCGGGCATGATGACCGGCCAAATATTATCCGGTGTCTCACCGTTGATTGCAGTGCGCTATCAAATTGTCGTTATGTGCATGATTACCGGTGCCTCAGGAATGTCAGCGGCGCTGTATCTCTATCTTCAAGGTAAAAAACAGCGCGCCATCAGTGGTAGTTGAGCGCCAATTTATGAGGAGCAACTCACCGATATAGTCTCGGCCCAATCAGGAGGTAACCCGGCATAATGCTCGGCCTGTGGATGCTCTTCAAAAGGATTTTGAAGGACATCAAGTAGCAGGTTAACCTCTGAGTAGTCACCTTTTTCCGCCTTTTCAATCGCTGCCTGAGCCATATAATTGCGCAAAATGTATTTTGGGTTGGTCTTAAGCATTGCCTCCGAACGGTCATTGTCTGACACTGACTGTTGACTCAAACGTTCTACATAGAGCACAGCCCAGGCATCAAAAGCCTCTCGGTCCACGAACAGATCACGAACTGCTTGCCGGGGTTCAGAGAAATAACACAACTGCCTAAAAAACAAAGTGTAATCCACCTGATTTTCCTCCATCAACGCTAACAGGCTATTAATAAGAGTCTCATCATTGTCAGCGTAGTGCAGCAATCCCAACTTAGCGGCCATAAGATCACGATAGTGTTGCAAAAAGGTAGGCTCATAATGTTTTAGTGCGGCTATCAGCGTCTCTGAGGGCAACAATGTCATCAGTGATGTGGCCAGTGCATTTAAATTCCAAAGGCCAACTGAGGGTTGGTTTTTAAACGAGTAACGGCCGTTGGCATCAGAATGATTACAAATGAAACTGGGATTATAAACATCCAAAAACCCAAATGGGCCATAATCAATCGTGTCCCCCAATATGGACATATTGTCAGTATTCATCACCCCATGAGCAAAACCTACCGCCTGCCAGTGAGCAATCATTTTGGCTGTTTCAGTGACAGTGTGATTGATCAGATTTGCATACCGTAAATCCTCATCAGCCCACTCAGGAAAATGCCGAGCAATCACATAGTCAGCCATTGCCTTAACAGCCTCAGGCTGATTGCGATAATGGAAGTGCTCAAAGGAGCCAAAGCGGATATGGCTGCGAGCAACCCGACACACCATTGCTGCACTCTCTACTTCTTCACGATAAACCGAGGTGTCGCTGGTTACTAAGCACAACGCTCTGGTGGTGGCTATTTTCAAGCCATGCATGGCTTCTGAGCATAGATACTCGCGAATACTTGAGCGCAATACTGCACGCCCATCGGCGAACCGAGAATAGGGGGTAGCACCAGCCCCTTTCAGTTGAATGTCCCAGAGTTGCGATCGCCCGTTGTTATCATCAACTGCCAGTTCACCCAGCGTCATGGCACGGCCATCCCCTAGCTGCCCTGCCCAAACACCAAATTGGTGGCCCGAATACACCAGCGCTATGGGGTGAAAGCTAGTTTCTGCAAGATCTCCCGCCATTAGACGTAGCATTGCGGGTTCAGTCATAGACTCAGGGTTTAACCCCAGCTCTAACGCTAATGAAGCATTGCTACTAACCATTACAGGATTATGCAGGGGGCTTGGCGCCACTAGGCTGCAATACAAGTCGTCTTGATCTTTAAAGCGATCAAAAAAAGTGGTTTGTAAGTCCCATGTAAGGGGCGCGCGCTTATCGATCATAGAATTACTCAACACCTTCAAGGCCAACATTTTGCCAGCTAATTCTGGCTAAATTATCTGCATGTAGACTACTTATGTACAGCCAGTCCTCGGTTTCCAATGCGCCAGTATTCGTGTGGTGCACACCCTCAGGGTCTTGCAATGACGTCAGTACCTCACCGTCGCCAGTGATGGCAAAAACATGGCTATAAGGTACTGCCTGAGGCCGCATAAAAGGTGGAAAGCGCTGAAAAATCTTACGCACTAAAGGCGACATGGACAGATCATCCAGTGGCTTGCTGCGCGGCGACACCAGTCCTACCCAAAAGCGCCCGTCGCGCCCGCGCACGACATTGTCGGGGAACCCTGGCAAGTTATCGATCAAAATCTCTGACTGGCCGGCTTTGTCACCCTGCAACCAATACTTGTGAATGCGGTAAGACCCGGTTTCATTAACCAACACAAACTGACTGTCAGCATCCACCGCAACCCCATTGGCAAAGTTAAGCCCATCCATTAGTAGTTTGGTGGACTTATCGGCGGGGTCATACACTAAAAGACGGCCATGACCGCCGTGCTCCATGGTATCCAGTAGGCTTGCTGCATAGGTACCACCATTTGACTGAGCACCAAATTTGGTCGAGGCATCGCTAAAGTAAATTTTACCATCCGCAGTGACATCTAAATCATCGGCATAATCAATATCAGTCCCATCCACCGTGCGAGTCAATACTGAAATATCGCCAGCGGGGTCAACCTTTAACAGCCCTTTGTAGGCATCCGCTATGAGCAAGTTATTGTCAGCGTCAAATACTATACCCAGCGGGCTACCACCAGTATTGACCCATTTTACCTGCTCACCGGTTTGTTGGTGATAGCGCACAATCCAGCCCTCGCGAGTAGCGGCATACACCTCGTCATTAAGAAGTGCCAAGCCTTCTGGTCCATGCGTATCTGGCAAGTTAATAATCTCAATGGCATCCAGTTTTGTATTTTTCTCAAAATCACCCACAAAGCCTTTGTCTAGGGGTGCTGCCCAACTAACCGGTTCCACAGGAACGGGCCAAAACAGTAAATAAGCCACTAAAACAGTTATGGCTAATAGTATTTTTTTCAACATCCTCAAGCCCTCTTTTGTTGTTATTATAAAGAGGTAATGGTGCGCTACTGGAACGGGTTAATCAACCTCGACTGTTTCGCTTGGAGTGCTGTCTCTGGTGGGGTAAAATGCGCGCTATTACAAAGCTGTCAACTGTTCAGTTCACCATCGAAAGGTAGCCATTAGTCTCATGGAAGTTAACCCCATTTACACCGCTTTAGATGATCTGCAAACACGTACTGACGTGCTGAGGGGGTATCTTTGACTACGAAAACCGCAAAGATCGTCTGGCTGAAGTAGAGCTAGAACTGGGTGAGCCAGATGTTTGGAATAAACCGGAGCAGGCTCAAGAGTTGGGCCGCGAACGCGCCTCGCTAGAACTGGTCGTCAAAACCATTGAAGATCTAGATTCGGGGGTGTCTGATGCCCGCGAACTGCTGGGCATGGCAGTGGAAGAGAATGATCAAGATACCGTAGCAGATGTTGAAGCAGAAATGGCCGCGCTTGAAACGCAGCTCGCTAAACTTGAATTTCGGCGCATGTTCTCAGGGGCGATGGATGAAAACAGCGCCTTTTTAGAAATTCAGTCGGGCTCCGGTGGTACCGAGGCACAAGATTGGGCAGAAATGCTCTTGAGAATGTATCTGCGCTGGGCTGATGACAAAGGGTTTAAAGCAGAACTTTTAGAATGTTCGGCTGGGGATGTTGCGGGTATCAAGAGCGCCACTGTTGAAGTGACTGGCGAATATGCCTTTGGTTGGTTGCGCACCGAGATTGGTGTGCACCGTTTGGTGCGAAAATCACCTTTTGACTCGGGAAATCGCCGCCACACATCCTTTGCGGCAGTGTTCATCTCGCCAGAAATTGACGACAACATTGAGATTGATATTGACCCATCTGACGTGCGCACCGACACCTATCGTGCATCGGGCGCCGGCGGGCAGCATATTAACAAAACCGATTCTGCGGTGCGACTTACTCATGGCCCCAGTGGCGTAGTGGTACAAAGTCAGAGTCAGCGGTCGCAGCATCAAAATCGAGACAAATGTTGGCAGATGTTGCGTGCTAGACTCTATGAGTTAGAAGTGAGCAAACGCCAAGAGGCCGCTCAGGCGACAGAAGATACTAAATCTGATATTGGATGGGGTAGCCAAATCCGATCCTATGTATTGGACGATGCGCGTATTAAAGACCTGCGTACCAATATAGAAACCCGTAATACCCAGGCAGTACTCGATGGCAAATTAGATCCATTTATTGTCGCATCGTTGAAAGCGGGATTGTAAATTCCACAATAATTAAGACACCGATAACCAAAATAGACAGGGTACACATGACTGATCAACATGACGAAAACAAACTCATTGCCGAACGTCGCGCAAAACTTGATGAACTGCGAACACATGAGGGCCCAACCTTCCCTAATCAGTTTCAGCCCGCTAATAGCGCCGACGAACTACAAACGGGCTTTGGTGAGCAATCCAAAGAACAACTGGAGGCACTGGCAAAGGTTGTTTGCATTGCTGGCCGAGTAATTCGTAATCGCGGTGCTTTTATTGTTGTGCAAGACAGTTCGGGTCAAATTCAGCTGTATGTGACAAAAGAGGCACGACCCTTTGCTAAGTCATTAGATCTGGGCGACATTGTCGGTATTACCGGAGTACTGCATAAGTCAGGTAAGGGCGACTTGTATGTGCAAATGGACGAATATTTACTACTGACTAAAGCGCTGCGACCACTCCCGGACAAGTTTCATGGTCTGGCGGATCAAGAAATGCGCTATCGCCAGCGCTACGTTGACCTTATTGTTAACCCTGACGTGCGTAATACCTTTCGTATTCGCTCTAAGGTGGTCGACTTTATTCGACGTTACCTCAATGGTGCTGACTACCTAGAAGTTGAAACCCCGATGTTACAAGTCATACCCGGCGGCGCAGTGGCGCGTCCTTTTGTGACTCACCACAACGCGCTCGATATCGACATGTATTTGCGGATTGCCCCAGAGTTGTATCTCAAGCGTCTTGTAGTTGGTGGTTTTGAGCGCGTTTATGAAATTAATCGCAACTTCAGAAATGAAGGTCTATCTACGCGGCATAATCCTGAATTTACCATGCTCGAATTTTACCAAGCCTACGCCGATTTTAATGATCTTATGGACCTTACAGAAGATATGTTGCGCAAAATGACTACCGAAGTCTTGGGTTCGACTAGGGTCGTCAATACCGTAAGAGATGCGGATGGGGAAGTTCAAAGCGAGACTCATTACGACTTTGCCGAGCCTTTTATTCGTCTGTCGGTATTTGACTCAATTTTACAGTACAACCCTGACATTAGGGCAGAAGAGCTAAGCGATGAAGTGGCTGCGCGTAAGATTGCTACCGACTTGCATATTCCGCTCAAAGATATCTGGGGTCTGGGTAAGGTCCAGATTGAAATATTTGAAAAAACCGTTGAGCATCTATTAGAACAGCCAACATTTATCACCATGTATCCGGCTGAAGTGTCACCCTTGGCGCGTCGTAATGATGATGATCCTTTCGTTACTGATCGATTTGAATTTTTCGTCGGTGGTCACGAAATCGCTAATGGATTCTCAGAGCTCAACGATCCAGAAGATCAAGAAGCTCGCTTTAGGCAGCAGGTGGCAGAGAAAGATGCTGGTGATGATGAGGCTATGCACTTTGACGCAGACTATATCCGGGCACTAGAGTATGGCATGCCACCGACCGCGGGCGAGGGAATAGGTATAGACCGTCTGGTAATGCTACTCACTGATTCATCCTCTATTAGAGACGTATTGCTCTTCCCGCATATGCGGCCGGAGTAACCGTTACCGTGACTATTAGTTTAAAAAGCCCGCGTAAGTGGGTTTTTTAATGGGCGGGACCTAACCAATGAGAAATCCTGTTTGTATGGTCAATGTGAGCCTTATACAACATTCTTAAATATTAAATGGCGGTCTAGTGCTCGACGTCATATCCTAATTATTTTGGCCTGAAAAAAGGCTTTCAATCCCTTAAAAACATGCACTTAGTTGCTTTAAAGAATGCAAA